>JABLYK010000040.1 GCA_018265835.1 Oscillospiraceae bacterium
TGGCGCTGGCCGGCTTCATTGCCCCGATTATCTTCAAATAAGTTCGAAAGAAAGGAATATTGCTATGAAAAAACGTATCAAATGTGGCTGGCTTTTTACCGCAGAAAATGAAGATGTCCAGCAGGATATGGAGATCCTGATAGAGGGCGAGCAAATTTTGAAAATCGGGAAGATGGGGGCATTTGACGGCGAAAGCGCAGAAACGATCGACTTGCGTAATCAGTTTGTGATGCCCGGTCTGATCGACGCGCACACGCATATCAGCATGAAAGGCCAGTTGGACACGATTCCGCTTTTTCAAGCGCTTCCGGGCGATATCATGATTGACGCGATGGAAAATGCCAAAGCGGATTTCATGGCAGGCTTTACAACTCTTCGGGATGTTGGATCCATATTTTATGTGGATGTTGCGCTGCGGAATGCCATCAATCAAAAACGGGTAGCTGGACCGCGGATGCTTGTTTCCGGATTTATGCTTTCCAGTACCGGCGGTCATGTAGACGGGCACTTTTCTCCCCATATCAAAGAGCAGGCGTTGGGCTGTGTGGTTGACAGCCCTGACGAAGCACGGCGCGCGGCCAGAACGAACTTCAAATATGGCGCGGATATTTTGAAAATGGCCGCGACGGGAGGCGTGATGTCCTTTGGGGATGCGCCGGGAGCAGTAGATCTTACATATGAAGAAATGCGAGCGGCTGTCGAAATTGCAACTGCGCACGGGCATACTTCTTCTGTACACGCGCACGGCGCGGACGGGATCAAAAATGCGGTTCTTGCAGGCGTAACCTCGATTGAACACGGGATGCTGATTGACGAGGAAGGCATGCAGCTTTTGGTGGAACACGGAACCTATCTCATTCCGACAATCGTTGCCGCTGACCGCATCCGTGAAGGCGGAGAAAATGGTCTTCTTGCACCGTGGATGTTCGCAAAGGCACAGCAGTGTCTGGAAAAACACCAGAAAAATCTCCAGCATATGCGGCAGCTTGGGGTGAAAATCGGCTTTGGCACAGACGTTGGAACGGCCCTGAATTATCACGGGAAACAAGCGGATGAGTTTGAACTGATGGTTGAATGCGGTTTCCGTCCGGCTGAAACGCTGCTGGCAGCAACGAAAGTGAATGCCGCTTTGATGAAGATGGACGACCGGATTGGCTCCATAGAAGCGGGGAAATTTGCTGATATTGTCGCTTTTGAAAAAAATCCTCTGGAAGATATTTCTGCAATGAGATCTTGCTGTTTTGTGATGAAGGGCGGAGAGGTTTATAAACATGCGTCAAATCTGTCCGTTGATGTTCAGAATATTTGAATTTTTAATAAAAGCCCTCAAATTTTGAGGGCTTTTATTGATTCTTGGAGCCGATTGAAAGCGAGAAATCGCACCAGCCAGCGTTAATTGGGAATTTCATGCACGAAACACATTGCTTTCAGAAAGCAAATTCACTATAATACTTAAAATAGCTTTCGCACGGATGCTTTGCCCATGGGATGGAACATGTTTTTTCAACCAGATACCTCGTTTAGATGAAGATTCCGTACGGAGGCCTGTATTTGAAAGCTCTTTATGATGGGAGGCGTTGCGGGTATGACAATTCTTGAACTGCAATATTTTGTTGAGGTTGCACAGCAGAAAAACTTTACAAAGGCTGCCGAGGCGCTGTTTGTGACAGAACCGACAATTTCCTACCATATTAAGAAGCTGGAAAAAAAGCTAGGAACTACATTAATCAGTCGGACAACAAAATATGTTACGCTCACCCCCGAAGGGGAACACTTTTATACGCAGGCACGCATTGCTGTTGATGCATATAACGGATTGAAACAGTTGGCCGAGAGCTTTTCCAAGCCGAATACACAGTCAATCCGTTTGGGTATGACATCAGTATTATATGAGTACTATGTCAAGCAGGAATTGGACCAGTATCAAAAAACGCATGGTGAAACGCTGAAACTTCTTCTGAAGGATGAGGATTCTCTGCTGAAAGCACTGCAAGCCAAACAGATTGACTTCGCCATTATAAGGATGTATGAATTCACAAAGGATTATTTTGACGCTTCCCTATATGATACAATATCCTTTTTTTCCGAACCCGTATATATCATTCTCAGCCCCAAACTGATCCAGAAAGGTCAGACGTCGATTTCCCCAGAAGAAATCGGAAATTTTGCATTTTATACCGCCAGAGAAGACGGGTATATCGCGTATATTCTGGAGAAATTGCGCGGGTTCTGCAAACATCCAATACAAGATTACAATATCCGGGCAGATGATTTCTCGGTACTCCTAAGTGCAGTTTCTGAGGGAAAAGCGATCACCTTGGCAGGAAAATCAATTGCTGAGCGATTGACAGCAACGTGCAGAGAGGATTATGCTGTAGGTGCTCTGCCGATTGAGCCGGGCTTTCGCCAAAGCCTGCAACTGGTTTATCTGAAGAATCGAAGACTGTCGGAACAGGAAAAAGACTTTTTTGAACTGTTGAAAAGCAAAAATTGGACTTGAATCATGCTTTGCTTTGAGCTGCCATGCCCTTCCTGTCAACTGGGCGCGGCTGCACTTCCGAAGTCCGCATTTGAAAGGAGTTTTTCCTATGGAAGCACAAACACTGCTGCAGGAGGCGCAGGCACTGCGTGAGACGCTGGTGTCGCACCGGCGGTATCTGCACACGCACCCGGGCACAGGCTTTGAAATTGAAGACACCGTCGCCTACGTAAAGCAGGAGCTGACCCGGATGGGCTACGAACCGAAGCCCTGCGGCAAGGCGGGCGTCGTCGCGTGCGTGGGCGGCAAGCGCGGCGGAAAGGTGTTCCTGCTGCGTGCGGATATGGACGCGCTGCCCATCCGCGAGGAGGCGGACGTGGACTTTGCGTCCGGCAATGGAAACATGCACGCGTGCGGGCACGACATGCACACGGCCATGCTGCTCGGCGCGGCAGCGCTTCTGAAGCGGCACGAGGACGCGCTTTCCGGTACGGTCAAGCTGATGTTCCAGCCCGCCGAGGAAATCTTCGCCGGCTCGCACGACATGATCGAAGCAGGTTTGCTGCGAAACCCGGACGTGGACGCGGCGATGATGATCCACGTCATGGCCAGCACACCGTTCCCCGCCGGGACGGTGATTGTGGCCGCGCCCGGCGTGAGCGCACCCGCCGCCGATTATTTTGAAATTCAGGTGCAGGGCAAGGGCTGCCACGGCTCGATGCCGAACAACGGTGTCGATCCGCTGAGCGCCGCAGCGCACATTCTGATCGCCCTGCAGGAGATTCACGCGCGGGAGCTTGCCATGAGCGAGCAGGCTGTTCTGACGATCGGCACGCTGCACGCCGGAACCGCCGCGAACGCCATTCCGGATACGGCAGTGCTGGGCGGCAGCATCCGCACTTTTGACGAGGAGACGCGCGCCTTTCTCAAGCGGCGGCTGACGGAGATTTCCGAGAGCGTCGCCGCGGCGTTCCGGGCAACTGCAACGGTCACGTTTGGTACCGGCTGCCCGACGCTGCACAATGACGCCGCACTCTCCGGGCGCATGCTGACGTATGCCCGCGAGCTGCTGGGGTCAGACCGGGCCTTTTCCCTCGCGGAGCTGCAAAGCGCGGACGGCGGGCAGAAGATGTCCAAATCCGCCGGTTCCGAGGACTTTGCCTATGTGAGTCAGGAGGTGCCGTCCGTCATGCTGGCGCTCGCCGCCGGCACACCGGAGATGGGTTATTCCTACCCGCAGCACCACCCGATGGTCAAGTTTGACGAGGACGCACTGCCCAGCGGCTGCGCCATCTTCACCTACGCCGCCATGCGCTGGCTGGCGGAGTCGTGAGGGCACAGTGCAAGCGGCCGGAGGTTTGGATCTCCGGCATTGGTCTGCTGGCGCTCGGCGCGCTGTTCGTGCTCTGGTGGCGCGCGACGCCGGGCGTCACTGCGCCGGGGCGCATGGCGGCGCTGCTGAGCGCGGCGCTCTTCGCTGCGGTATGCCTGCGGTTTGTGCCGCGCTGGATGGCATTCTGGCGGGATGCGCCGGTGCTTCAACCGGCGCAGCAGGATGCCCCGCCCCACTTCTCTCTGAACCTGTTTTTCGCGCTGCTGGCCGTGGACGCGGCGGTGATCCTGCTGGTGTATCTGCTGCGGGCCGCGCTGGGCTACCGGGAATCGTTCGTGGAGTCCCTGCGGTTCTGGACGTGTACGGACAGCCAGCACTATCTGGACATCGCGCGCGACTGGTATCTCTCCGAGGGGCCGTGGGACCGGCTGGTGCAGCTTGTGTTCCTGCCCGGCTATCCGCTCGCGGTGCGTACCATGGCGCTCGTTGTGGGCGATTACCTCTATGCCGGGCTGCTCGTGTCGGCGCTCGCGTTCGCGCTCTCGGGGTGCGTGTTCTACCGGCTGCTGCGGCTGGACAGGCCCCACGCCGACGCGCTGCGGACGCTGAAATATCTCTGCATTCTGCCGGGCGCGTTCTTCTTCACCGCACCGATGAGCGAGAGCCTGTTTCTGCTGCTGTGCCTCGCGTGCGTGTACTGCGCGCGGGTGCGGCGCTGGTATCTTGCAGGCCTGCTGGGCGGACTTGCGGCGTTCACACGGTCGCTCGGCATCGTGCTGCTGGTGCCGGTGCTCTGGGAGCTGGTGGCCGGCCGGCGGGCGGGCGGCGCAGGACGCTTTCTCGCGCTGCTGCTCATCCCGCTGGGCTTTGCGGCGTACTGCGGCGTGAACTACGCCGTCGCGGGCGACCCGTTTCAGTTCATGACCTACCAGAGCGTCCACTGGGGACAGCATCTGGGCCTGTTTTTCAACACGGCGGCATATCAGCTCGAGCACATTTTCAGCGCGGACGTGCACACGGCGCTGGGGCTGTGGCTCCCGAACGTGATATACAGCTTTGCGGCGTTGGTGCTGCTGTTTTTCGCTGCGCCGCGGATGCGCCCGAGCGATCTGGCGTTTTTCCTCGCGTATTACGTGGTGGCCATCGGCGCAACATGGCTGCTGAGCGCGCCGCGCTATCTCGTGGCGCTGTATCCCGTGCCCATGGCGCTCGGCGCGGTGACGCGAACCAAGCGCGCCGACCGCATCATGACCGGCTGCTGCGCAAGTTTCTATCTACTCTACGCCTGCGCGTTCGTGCTGCGCTGGCAAGTCTGGTAAAAGGAAGCAAGTTTTTATGGAAAATCTGATCGAGACCCAACTGACCTCGGAGGAGATCTTCGACGGCAGAATTCTGCATCTCTACAACGACACCGTCCGCCTGCCGAACGGCAAAACCGCCTCGCGCGAGGTGACGCGGCACGTCGGTGCGGTGTGCGTCGTGCCGCTGCTGGACGACGGGCGCGTCATCGTGGAGCGGCAGTTTCGCTATCCGGTGAACGAGGTCATCACGGAGATCCCCGCCGGCAAGCGCGACAGCAAGGACGAGGACCCGGCGCTTGCCGCGCGGCGCGAGCTGCGCGAGGAGACCGGCATCGAGGCAAAGGAGCTGATCTGCCTCGGCAAATTCTACCCCGCCGCCGCGTACTCCGACGAGGTGATCTGGATGTACTTAGCCAAGGGGCTGGCCTTCGGCGAGCAGCAGCTCGACGACGACGAGTTTCTGAACGTCACCGCCGTTCCGCTTGAGACGCTTGTGCGCGACATCATGGACGGCAAAATCCCCGACGCGAAAACGCAGGCCGCCGTCATGCGCGTGTACTGCATGGAAAAGGGACTTTGAGCGTTATGTAAACTGCCGCAGCGGCGCGCCGCTTCTTCCACACGCGACAAAACCCAGACCGGGCACGGCAAAAAGCCGTGCCCGGTCTGGGTTTTTCATTTTGTCACGAGCCGCGCAAGCAGCGAGCGGTGGACCGTGATGGCGCCCTTGGGGCAGAATTCCTGACAGCAGAAGCAGCGGATGCAGTCGTCCCGGCGCAGGCGCGCCTTGCCGTTTACAACCCTGGCCATGCCCATGGGGCATACCTGCTCGCACTTGCCGCAGCCGACGCATTTGGTCTTGTCCACCTTGGGGCCGGGCGCAAAATACTGCTCCAGAAACGCGCTCACGCCGGGGAGCTTCTCGTGGAACTTGATGTCCTTCGGCGGGGGGAGTTTTTCAAAATCCGGCTGCGCAAACGCATCCGGGTCGCCGAAGACGGAGAGCTTGCGCCAGTCGTCCGGGCAGAGGCCGCGCGCGATGCTGGCCTTGACCGTGCCCGCGTCCTCGTTGGGAATCCCGATCAGGTGCGCGCAGACGAGGTCAGCGGCGTAGGGCGTGCGCGCGGCGAGCAGCGCGCCCATGTGCCGGGGCGTGCCCTGCGTGGGGCCGTTGCCCTCCATGCACAGCACCGCATCCACCAGCGTCAGGCGCGGGCGGATGTACTCGTTCAGATCGACGAGCATGCTGCAAAAATCGTCCGTGCGCGGGTGCAGGTAGTGAAATTCCGGCTTGCGCGTGCCGGGGATGCTGCCGAAGAAATTCTTCACCGCGCAGCTCATGCCCGCCATCGCGTGCGTTTTCAGCTTGCAGAAGTCGATCACGCAGTCGGCTTCGTCCAGCCACGATGTGCACGGGAACGCCTGCACCGTTTTCCCCGCCGGGAAGGAGACCTCCTTCTGCGAGAAATTGTGGTTGAGCGCTGCGCCAACCGATTCGACGGCGCGCATCCCGGTTCCGCTGTAGATGGCGTTCACCCACGCGGCGTTCCACGGGCCGCCGGGGCTGTCCCCCACCACGACCTGCGCGCCGCGCTCGATCAGGAGCCGGCACAGCTCCGTCACCAGCACCGGGTGCGTCACCGCGCCGGTTTCGGGCTTCATCTTTGCGACCAGATTCGCCTTAACGGCGATTTTCATGCCGGGCGTGACCCAGTCCAGCCCGCCGACCGGCTCGACTGCCGCGAGAATCGCGCTGCGCGCCGTGGCCGGTTCATAGTCCAGGCACGCGACAATGGAAACGTCATAGCTCATAGGGCACCTCCAAAACAGGACTGCTTGCAGGATAGCACAAACCGGCGCCGGATGCAATCCGCCGCCGGTTGGATGATTTTAATTTATCTCGGTCTGAACCGCTTCCCACTCGTCCACGCCCCAGACGTCCGCGTAGGAAATGCCGAGCGCGCCGGGATACATCGCAAATACAACTGTATCTCCCTCGTTGGTAGACCTATATAGCTTTCCAGCCACCTCCATCTCATCTGGCACAACATCTCCATCCAATTGCAAATAACAGGAGCCAAACTTTCCTGCCGTCTCATACTTTCCAGTTACCGTTGCATATTTCACGAACATCGTTGATCGGTCAAAAACATAATTCGACGCTGTTACAATGCTGAGCGATAGGACAAGTACCGAAAAAAAGATCATAATCCAGCCTTCACAGCCAATTTCACTCTTTCTGTGCACTACCCACAAATTCGTTCTTGCAAATCAACCACGTCTTCAAATCGACATATGTCAGAAATATTTTTCAATTCCCCGACCTGTCGGTTGACTTCCTTCCGTTTCTGGGTATAATATAGAATCACGGAATTATAAAACACGGAGGATTCAACATGAGCGAAAATTGCACCCACGATTGCTCCAGCTGCAGCGAGAGCTGCGCGGAGCGCGAACAGGAATCTCTGCTGAAATCGCTGCGCGCGGGCTCCAGAGTGGACAAGGTCATTGCGGTCGTCTCCGGCAAGGGCGGCGTCGGCAAGTCCCTCGTCACCAGCCTGCTCGCCTGCGAAATGCAGCGCCGCGGCCACCAGGCCGCCGTGCTTGATGCGGACATTACCGGCCCCTCCATCCCGCAGGCCTTCGGCGTCCACGGCGGCGCCATCGGCGGCGAGGATTTCATCTACGCCAACCGCTCCAAGACCGGCATTGAGATGATGTCCATCAACCTGCTGCTCCCGAACGAGACCGACCCCGTCGTCTGGCGCGGCCCCGTCATCGCGGGCGCGGTGACGCAGTTCTGGACCGACGTGCTCTGGGAAGACGTCGAATACATGTTCGTGGACATGCCTCCCGGAACGGGCGACGTGCCGCTGACGGTGTTCCAGTCCCTGCCCGTGGCGGGCGTGATCGTCGTCGCGTCGCCGCAGGAGCTGGTGTCCATGATCGTGGCCAAGGCCGTGAACATGGCGAACATGATGAATGTGCCGGTGCTCGGCATTGTGGAGAACATGTCCTACTTCCAGTGCCCGGACTGCGGCAAAGAGCTGAAGATTTTCGGCGAAAGCCACATCGACGAGATCGCACAGCAGAACGGCATCGACCTGATCGCAAAGCTCCCCATCGACCCCGCCATCGCCAAGGCGTGCGACGAGGGCCGCGTCGAGGAGATCGAAGGCCCGTGGCTCAGCGCTATTGTGGACAAAATCGAGCAGGACGTGTAAATCGCGTCAGAAAGCGCTTGCTCCATTCCGTTTCCGGCTGACGCCGAAAACTCCATATCCGCTCCCGCTTTCTTCCTTTCAAAACCGAAACACCGTTTCGGTTTTGTTGAGGAAAAACGGGAAAATGAATCTGCCCGTTCTGACGCGTGCTGCGGCGGATTCCTTGCAAAGATACAAAAAATCCTCCATCCAGTCCGGATGGAGGATTTTTTTCAGTTTTCCAGCGTCACGTTCAGCAGCACCGGGTTGTGGTCGGAATAGACAAACCCGGCGTCGAGCGTTTCGACCGTGTTCAGCGTCACGTTCGGCGACAGAATGAAGCCGTCAATGACGTAATACTGCGTGTTCTCGCTCGCGGGGTTATACGGCTCGTTGAGCAGGCGGCAGGTCGGCACACTCGCGTCATACGCGAAATGCCAGCCCTCCGGCAGCATGGAATCGTCCAGCACGCCGGGCGTCCAAAGCGCCTCGTTTTTGATGGGGTACTGCTCCAGCGCGCCGGGGAACGTCTGGTTGAAATCGCCGCCCGCAATGACGTAGTTGCCCTTTTCGTACTCGCTCTGGATGAACTCGTTGAGCATTTTCGTCTGCGCGGCCTTGCCCTCGCCGTCGTCATACGCCTCCAGATGGAGGTTCACCAGCACGAGCTGCTTGTCAGTCCCCGCCAGATCGACATACGACACCAGCAGGCAGCGCTTGAGGTTCGCCGTGGACACCGGCCATTTGAACGGGCTTGGCAGCGCCACGCGCTCGGCAGCGCCGATGGGCGCGGTGGAAAGCGTCAGCACGCCGCTGGACACCTTGCCGATTGGCGGCAGGGGGTACGGCACAAAGCTGCATTTATAGTTGCGCGCATAGGCGGACGTCTGGCCGAGGGCGGTTTGGATTTCCTCCGTCTCCAGCACGCCGTAGCTGCGGTGGGAGCCGGAATCGACCTCCTGCAGGAAGGTAAAGTCCGCGCAGGACTGGGAAATTCTAGAAATGATGCCGTCGAGATTCTTTCGGATGATATTCTCGCTCTCCGGCCGGGTCTGCTCTCCGCCGTCCATGAAAAAGTCGGACTCCTCGCCGAGCGCGGCGTAGCCCGTATTCCACGACAGGACTGAGATCGCATCGCCGGGGGCGCAGGCCGCGGCGCTCTGCGCGTCGGGCGTGAGGATCGCGGTTTCCGTCTCCGGATTGAGGGCCGTGGCGGACAGCCAGATCAGCAGCGCGGCCACCAGAACGACGAGCACCAGAATGACGATCAGGATGATTTTCAGTGCTTTTTTCATGGGATGCAACACCTCTCTCACGGAGAGTATAACACATCCGCACCCGATACACAAACGAATTTTTCCAGTCAGCGGTTGAGCAGATACACGGCCATGTTGAGGTAGCCCGCAAACGCGAGCCACAGCAGATACGGCGCCTGCAGCCACGCGGCCGGTTTGTTCCAGCGCGCGAACTCCGCCGTCATCAGCGCGGCGCACAGAAACAGCAGCACCAGCCAGATGAACGCGAACAGCCGAACCTGCAGATCAAAAAACAGGATCGTCCAAAAGAAATTGACCGCCAGCTGGATGCCCCAGAGCGTGACGGCGTCGCGCCGGTGCTGCCCGCGGCTGCTGCGCCAGACCAGCGCCATCGACACGCCCATCAGCAGATACAGCACCGTCCAAACCACCGGAAACAGCCACGCCGGCGGCGTGAGCGGCGGCTGCCGGAGCTGCGAAAACGCATCCATCTCGCCGCTGGTCAGCACAGCGGACAGCGCCCCGATGGCCAGCGCAATGGCCGCAAAGGCCACATAGGGCCGGATTTTTTCCCACACGTTGCTTTCACCCCCTTCAAGTTGTTTGCCAAGATGCCAAAGTTTATGCGTGCCGGAGCGAAAAAATCTCACATAATTCCGAAAAAAATCAGGCGTCTTGCAAAATTGCAGCGAATTCGGTAAACTAATGGCAAACCATCACGCAGGAGGAGTGTTTCCGTGAACTACGAGAATCTCAAGATACGCGATCCGGAGCTGTTTCACGCCATGGAACTGGAGCTGGAGCGCCAGCGCAATCATATTGAGCTGATTGCTTCCGAAAACTTTACCAGCCAGGCTGTCATGGAGGCCATGGGCAGCCATCTGACGAATAAGTACGCTGAGGGCTACCCCGGCGCGCGCTACTACGGCGGATGCCAGTATGTGGACATGGTCGAGCAGTTGGCCATTGAGCGCGTGACGAAGCTCTTCGGCGCGGAGCACGCAAACGTGCAGCCGCACTCCGGCGCGCAGGCCAATATCGCGGTCTACGCCGCGCTGCTCAAGCCGGGCGACAAGATTCTCGGCATGGATCTCTCGCACGGCGGCCACCTGACGCACGGCAGCAAGGCGTCGATCTCGGGCAAGTACTTCGAGGCGCACTTCTACGGCGTTGATCCCGAGACGGAGACGATCGACTACGATGCGCTGGAGCGCACGGCGAAGGAAGTGCAGCCGAAGCTCATCATCGCGGGCGCGAGCGCGTACCCGCGCGTGATCGACTTTGCCCGCTTCCGCGCGATCGCGGACGAAGTCGGCGCGTATCTGATGGTGGACATGGCGCACATCGGCGGTCTCGTCGCCGCGGGCGTGCACCCCACCCCGGTGCCGTATGCCGACGTGGTGACCTGCACGACGCACAAGACGCTGCGCGGCCCGCGCGGCGCGATCATCCTCTGCAAGGCTGAGCTTGGCAAAAAGATCGACAGCGCCGTCTTCCCCGGCACGCAGGGCGGCCCGCTCATGCACGTAATCGCGGGCAAGGCCGTCTGCTTCGGCGAGGCGCTGCAGCCCGAATTCAGAGCGTATCAGCAGCAGGTCGTCGCCAACGCCGGCGTGCTGGCCGAGCGTCTGCAGCAGGGCGGCGTCCGGCTCGTCTCCGGCGGCACGGACAACCACCTCATGCTGGCCGACGTGTTCAGCCGCGGCCGCACCGGCGCGGAGGTGCAGGAGCTGCTTGACCGCGCGCACATCACCGCGAACAAGAACACCATCCCGTTTGACACGCAGTCCGTGCGCACCACGAGCGGTATGCGCTTCGGCACGCCCGCCGCGACCACGCGCGGCATGAAGGAAGCGCAGATGCGCGCCATCGGTGCGATGATCTGCCGCCTGATTGACGAGGGCGATGCCGCTGTTCCCGCCGTGCGCGACGAAGTCATCGCGCTCTGCGAACAGTTCCCGCTGTACCCGGGGCTGTAAGACAAGCTGAAATACACCCGATGGAACTCCATCGGGTGTATTTTTTTTGCGGCGGTTTCGTTGAAAGCCCATCAGGAAGGCGACGGTCTGCGCGCGAGTGTCGCCGTCTTCCGGGCTGAACGTGGTGGTCGTCTGTGAGGTTCTGCCGCACAAGATCATTGAAAATTAGTCGATTTTTGTCGAATATGCAACAACTTCCGTAAATATGCATAATTCGCTGCCGTTTCGTTTGCATGAATCTACAAAATTTTCTTGATTTTAAAAATTCAGGTTGACAGTTTTCTGGCAGTTTGGTAAAGTCAAGTTAGAACATTGTATAAAATTAGAATTTATGCAGGTTCTGACGATCGAAACAGAGGGGGAAACCCATAGGGAAAACTTTGAAAGGCGCATATGATGAACAAATTCAAGAAAGCGTTACCTTTGCTGCTGGCGCTGCTCCTGCTGGCGGGCTGCACTGCACCAGCGCAGAAAGCCGTGGAAACGCCTACGCCCACGCCGGAGCTGTCCGACCTTCCCGGAACACATTTGGAAAACTCCGTTCTGCTGACGCAGGCAGAGATCAGCCGCGCGAACAGGGCGTTTGAGTCCGTAGTTGAATCCAAAACGGACAACAGCGTAGACCCCACAGAAATCAGTTGCTTCTTCAACTGTTACTATGCCTCGCCGGAAGAGATCAGTCTGAAGCAGTTTCTGCTTTACAACCCAAACGGGGAGCTGCTGACCAATGACGACGTGGAAGAGTATCAGGCTGTCATGTCGTTCGATCCGGAATACCTCGAAGCGCATCCGCGCCCCCTCGATTCCATCACGCCCACGTACCGCTATCCCAAGGCAGCCATCTCCGCGCAGCTCCAAAAGTATGCCAACATCACGGTGGACGATCTGCTCGACACAAGCGGCTGCTATTATCAGGAACAGTATGACGCTTACTACAATTTCACGAGTGACTTTGGCCCCGGCAACTTTATCTGCGTTGGCGGTGAAAAAACGGACGACACCGTCCTACTCTGGACTGCGGCAAGCAACGGACACCGTCAGGAGCTGACGCTTCACAAATCCGGCGATCAGTATTTCATCTATTCGTTCCAGAACGTCAATGCAGACACGTGAATTCCCGGCAGGCCTGAAATCTGTTTGAACCCAACAAAAAATCGCCCCCCGTCTGGCGTCAGACGGGGGGCGATTTTTGTGTGATGGATGGTAGCCTTTTGCGTCTCCTGTTATTTCTTCACAAGGCGCGCATACATGAAATACTTCGCGCCGGTGGGGCTGGTGAAGACGCCCTGCAGGTTCGCGTTGAGCAGGTACACGCTCGTGTATTCGTACAGCGGGCAGACCGCGCCGGTGCTCATGAGCAGCGTCTCCGCCTGATGCATCAGGTCGTAGCGCTCCGCGCGGTCATCCGTGCTGCCGATCGTATACAGCAGCGCGTCGTAGCTCTCCGCCCACGTGAGACCGGTGCGCGTCTCGCCCCCGATCGTGACGGAATAGCCGGCGTAGTCGGCGTGCACGCCCCGGCCGAAGCCGATCTCGTTGCTGCCCGCGCCGGTCGTCCACATGGCGAGGAAGCCGGCCGGATCGTCATAGTCCGCGCTCCAGCTATGGCGAACGATGGAGTAATTCCCCGACGCGCGGCCGGCGAGAAAGTCCGGCATATCCAGCGCCGAGACAGTGAGCGGGATGCCATAGCCCGCGTAGAGCGTTTTCAGGTACGCCGCAAGATCCACATGCCCGTCGGAGTCGGAGGTCAGGTACGACAGCTCCGGAAAGCCGGAGCAGACGCCCTGCTCGCTGACCGTGAACGCGCCGGAGGACTCCGCCACCGCGCGCAGGAGCGACACGGCCTCGGCGCAGTTGGCCTCATAATCCGCCGCAGCGGTGCTGAAATATCCGTCGCCCGCGCCGTTCGGGCCGTTGCGCACAGTGAAGTCGCTGCCGTCCGCATCCGAGACGCCGGACGGGATATAAGAATTCGCAGGCACCTGCCCGGCTCTGGCAATCTCGTCGCAGATGTAGTTGCGGTCGATCAGCAGACTCAGCGCCGTGCGAAGCTGCGCGCGCTCAGTCTGCGTGAAGCGGGCAAAGGCGCTGTCGTTGATGTTGAAGCACAGGCTATAGGTGCCGAGGCGGCTGTCCGCATGGTACTCGTCCGGGTACTTTTCGCGCAGCGCGGCGCTCTGCCCGGGCGGGAGCGTGCCGACGAGCGCATACTTGCTGCCGAGGAAGCCCTGTAGCGCGGCGCCGGGATCGTCGCTGAAGTCGAACACCAGCGTGTCCGACACGACGTTGGCCGCGTCCCAATACTGTTCGTTTTTCGTCAGCACCAGACGCTCGTCCGTCAGCTCGCTGACGGCGTATGCGCCGCTGCACACGAACCCGTCCGCGCTTGCCGCCCAGCCGTCGCCGGACTCCGCCGCCGCGCGCTGCACCGGCAGAAAGGCCCCGCTTGCGCACAGCTCCAGAAAATACGGCGCGTCCTCCTTGAGCACGACCGTCAGCGTGCCGCCGTCGTCGGAGGCGGTCACGTTCAGCGTGCCGGTCTCGTAGCCGTCGATTTCTTCGAAGAGATCCGCCCCGTCTGCGTCCGGCAGCGCGAGCGCGCGGTTCCACGCATAGACGAAGTCCGCCGCCGTGAGCGGCGAGCCGTCCGACCACTTGAGATCATCGCGCAGCTCGAAAGTGTAGACCACTTTGCCGTCCTCCGCTTCCTGCGCCACCGGCAGCGCGCGGCAAAGCTCCGGCACAAGCTCCGGCTCGCCGTCGCCGCCCAGCCGGTAGCCGGTTAGCCCGGCAAAGGTGTTGACAATGTATGCCGCTTCCGCAGCGTCGGTATACCGCGCCGGGTCGAGCGTCTCCGGCCGGGATCCGAGGCAGAATGTGAGCGGACTGTCTTCGTCCGGCGCTTTGACCGCGCCGCGCCCGGAGGCCGCGCACGCACCCAGCGCCAGCAGCAGCGCCGCCAGCAGCAGCGTCGCAAGAAGCTTTTTCACCTGATTTCCTCCCGGATTCAAAATTGCAGGCTTATCTTAACACATTTTGCGTAAAAAATCAACCAGAACGGTATAAATCCCCCACTTTTAAAGAAAAATGGTGCATTTCCAAGGCGAAATGCACCACATTTCTGCAATTTTCGACATTTCAGAACGCCCAGCCGCCGTCGCGGAAGATGGGCACAGCGCGCCCGTCGCGGCAGTGCGCCGTGATGGAGAGGTCTTCCGTACCGATCATGAAGTCCTCGTGGATCATGGAATCGTTCACGCCGAGTGCGCGCATTTCCTCCAGCGAGCGGTTCTGGTAATCGCGGATGGTGTCGATGAAGCCCATGCCCAGCGCCAGATGGCAGCAGGCGTTTTCATCGAACAGCGTGTTATAAAACAGCAGGCCGGAGCGGTTGATCGGGCTGTCGAACGGGACGAGCGCACACTCGCCGAGATAGGCCGCGCCCTCGTCCATGGAGATCAGCTTTTGCAGCAGCGCCTCGTTCGTGCGCGCGTGCGCCTCTACGGCGCGCCCCTGCTCGAACCGGATGCTGAAATCCTCGATGAGCTGCCCCTGGTACGACAGCGGCTTCGACGCATACACGATTCCCTCCGCTGCGCCGCGCTTCGGAGAGATGAAGCACTCCTCCGTCGGCAGGTTGGGGTTGAAAAACACGCCGCCGATGGTCTCCTCCCCACCGCCGCAGAACCGCGCCTCCGGGATCATGCCAACCGTCAGGTTCGTGCCGTTCGAGGCGCGGTACTCCAGCGTCTCGATCCCAAGGCTGTTGAGATAGTCGCACCGCGCCTTGAGATCGCGGTTGTGCGCCTCCCACGCGGCGGCGGGGTCGCCGTCCACGCGGCAGGTCATCAAAATGGCCTCCCACAGCTTCTCCACGGCGCGCGATTTCGTCTCGTTCGGGAACACCTTCTTCGCCCACGCCGCGCCGGGAACTGCCGCGATGCACCACTGGTAGCGCCCCTCCATCTTGTCGCGGTAGGGCTTGGTGACCGCGTAGCGCCCCTGCTGCCCCTTGGCCAGCTTCGCCTGATTCACACCGCGCAGGCCATCCGGGTCCTCCGAGAGCAGGTAGATGCGGCACGGGAGCGTGTCCACATAGTGCTGCAGCTTTGCCTCCTCCCATGGCTCCACGGCCTGCAGCGTCTTCACGCTGCGGTGGCGCACATGCAGCTTCTGCAGCGGCTGGTGCTGCCACTCCACCGTGACCTTGGCCGCCCCGGCCTTGTAGCACTCGTCCACCAGCATACAGACGAAGTCCGGCTGATCCAGCTCTGCCGCGATGACGACCTCCTGCCCTTTCCGGACGCGGGCGCCAACCACAGCAATCAGGCGCGCATAGCTGCGCAGGGTTGTTTTTTTCATGTTATGCATCTCCTCGTTTGTGCTCCGGCAGATAGATTTCGAATGTCGTGCCCTTGCCAACCGCACTGTCCACAGAGATGGTACCGCCGTGGAGCGTGACGATCTGCCGGACCATCGACAGGCCGAGCCCCATGCCGTTCTGCGAGCGGTGGCTCTCCTCTGCCTGATAGAATCTTTGCCATATTTTATCCAGATTTTCCGGCGCGATACCGATTCCATTGTCCCGCACCGTGAGCAGCGCGCCGGCGTCCGCACGGCAGAGCGACACGGAGATGTATCCGTCCTGCACGCCGAATTTATAGGCGTTGTCGATCAGGTTCTGCAGCATCCGCGAGATGAGGAACACGTCGATGTCCGCATAAATGTCCGGCTGGATGTTCCGCGCAAGGCGGATGCCCTTCTGCGCAACCAGCGCCTGCTCGTCGCACACGATGGACACGAGGTCGGAGAGATCGGCGTACTCCATGCTGACCTTTTGCGTCCCCTGATCGAGCCGCGTGATCTCCAGCAGGCTCTTGATGAGCACGGACATCTTCTCCGCCTGCCGCTCGATCACATCCAGCGCCGCCTGATAGTCCTCCTCGGATTGCGCATTTTTCTTGGCGTAGCTGCACTCGGCGAGAATGACCGTCGTCGGCGTGCGCAGCTCGTGCGAGGCGTCCGACGTGAACTGCTGCTCGGCCTCGAACGAGCGCTCCAGGCGGTCAAACATGTTGTTGAATGACGCGGCAAGCTGGTGCACCTCGTCCGTGCCCTTGCCGAGATTGATGCGCGCCTTGAGATCCTGTCCGTCCGAAATGTCGTTGACCGTCTCTGACAGGCGCTTGACCGGCCGCATCGCGCTCCACGCGATCAGATATCCGCCCAGCACCGAAAGCACCAGCAGCACCGGCAGCACCGACCACGCCACCGGCACGATCGCGGCCATAACGCCGCCGGTCGCCTCCGTGGGGATGATGCCGCGCAGCCACACGCTGCCGACGACCATGTCCACGTTGACGTCGTAGACATAGAACGACGTATCGCCGCACGCGACGGTGCGGACGGAATTGTTCTGCAGCGGCGGGTTTGCGGTAAACTCCGCCGGAGCGGTGCCGCGCATGACGGTGCCGTTGGCGTCGTACAAAATTGTGTAGACGCCCTTGCGATAATAGTGAATGTCGTTGAATTCAAACTGCTGGCGGTCAAACTCCACCTCGTTGACGTTGTGGTTCACGACGCTGATGAGGCGGGATTCCGGGTCGTTCGTCACCACAGTGCCGTTGATAATCATAATGAACGTCAGCACCAGCGCCTCTATGATGAGCATCATCAGCGCAAACCAGAGTGTGACGCGGAATTTGATGGAAAGTCTCTTCATGCTTCCTCCCGCAAAACCCAGCCCACGCCCCAGACGGTGTGGATGAGCTTTTTGTCAAAGCCGCCGTCGATCTTCCGGCGCAGGTAGCTCATATACACGTCCACGACGTTCGAGCCGCCGCTGTAATCGTAGTTCCAGAGGTTGTTTTCAATGCTCTCTCTCGAGAGGACGATCTCCTTGTTGCGAATCATATATTCCAGCAGCGCAAACTCCTTGGCAGAGAGCGTGATCGGCTTGCCGCCGCGCTCGACCGTGTGCGCCGCGGTGTTCACGGTCAGATCGGCGATGGCAAACACATTCGTCGTGCTGCCGCCGCGCTTGCGGGTCATGACGCGGATGCGCGCCAGCAGCTCGTCAAACGAAAACGGCTTGATGAGGTAATCATCCGCGCCGGAGTCCAGCCCCCTGACGCGGTCGGCCACGCTGTCTTTCGCCGTAAGGAAGATGACGGGCGTTTCGTCCCCGCGGCTGCGCATCAGCGTCACCAGCTCTACGCCGTCCATGCGCGGCATCATCACATCCAGCACCACCGCGTCGTACTGCGCGCCGGCCAGATAGTCCTGCGCCTCGACGCCGTCATAGCAGGAATCGACGCTGTACCCCTCTGCGGTAAGCGTTTTTGCCATAATGCGGTTGAGGTCCTTTTCGTCCTCCACAACCAGAATTCTCATAGTCCATCACTCCTGTGCCCTATTGTAGCACAGATTATCCGGCAAAACCATTAATATAATATGAAACGTCCGCACCGGTGCACGCACGTGAAAAAGGCCACCCGCGTTGGCGGATGGCCTTCCTTGTTTGGGGAAAAATCAGTTCTTCTGTTCTTTCTTAAAATGGAGCTCCTTGAGACCTTCAACTTCGTCGCAAACCGGCTTGAAGCTGCAATGATCGCAGTCCAGATCAGGCATACCCTGCATGATGGTGTTCAACGTCGCAGTCATAGCGTCAACCTTCTCCGCATTCTGGAGCAGACGCGCGAAATCGCATCCGGGATCCGTAACGAAAATGAGCTTGACTTTCCTGATCTGCGGGTTTTTCTTGTACTGCTGGATGTAGTCGCAGCCGACGCTCTCAAACGAGATGCCGCGCTTGACTGCTTTCCTGCTGACACGCACCTGCTCGCGCTTGCTCTCCGGGGAGACGCGCAGCATATAGCCCTCCGGGAACACATGGTATTTGACAAATTCCATGGTGCGGATGGCGCTGTACATCTCGTCGTTCGTATCGCCGATGTCGGCGACCTCGAGCAACGCAATGCGGGCAAACGGAACGTCGCCCTTGATGCTGTCAAGATCCGGGCCGTACAACAGGATCTCGTCCTTTTCCACGAGCGCATCGCTCGTCGTCACGCAGGAATAGTTCGCCGCCGGGTTCCGCCCGCCGCCGAGCTCATACGCCGCGTCACGCAGCAAAACCAGTTCGCTGCTGCCAAGATCCTTCCATGCCTTGCGCTCTGAGTAAGCCCACGTTTTGGTGGGCTTACCCAGAAGCTGCTCTGTATCTTTGATCAGGGAATCATAGATGTCCATTCTTTAGAACTTGATGTCAACCGGCTTGCGGTCAAACATGGCGTTGACCTGCTTATAAGCCCAGCCCATCAGCTTCTGATCGAGGTTCCAGAAGTACACGACAAACAGTGCGCCTGTCGTCACGCCGAGCGTTTTGACAACTGTTTTCAGCATAAAATATCTCCTTTCAAAAACTGGAGTTCAGCAATTGCTTTCGAATTACTTCTTGGCAAGACCCTTCTGGCGAGCGTACTCGGCAGCGCCCAGAGCGCCC
>JABLYK010000081.1 GCA_018265835.1 Oscillospiraceae bacterium
CGATTATCGCTTGCTGAACTGCGGAGCGCGACGAGCTGCTTTGAGGCCGTACTTTTTACGCTCTTTCATTCTCGGGTCGCGGGTCAGGAAGCCGGCGGCCTTCAGGGGTGCGCGGTAGCTCTCGTCAACGAGCAGCAAGGCGCGGGAGATGCCGTGGCGGATCGCGCCGGCCTGGCCGGTGACGCCGCCGCCGGAAACAGTCGCTTCAATATCGACCTTGCCGAGGGTTCCGGTGGTGACCAGCGGCTGGCGGACGATCAGCTTCAGGGTGTCGAGGCCGAAATACTCCTCTATGTCACGACCGTTGATCGTGATGGCGCCAGTGCCGTTGGGATACAGGTGCACGCGCGCGACGGAGGACTTTCTGCGGCCGGTGCCGTACATATAGGCTTTCTTGCTCTTATAAGTTGCCATCGTTCAATTCCTCCTTCTTAGCGTTCCCAGACTTCGGGCTTCTGTGCTGCGTGGGGATGCTCAGCGCCGCGATAGATCTTCAGGCGGCGAAGCTGCCACTGGGCGATGCTGTTCTTCTGCAGCATGCCGCGGACGGCCAGACGCATTGCCAGCTCCGGCTTGTCCTTCATGAGCTTCTTGTACTGGGTCTCGTGCAGGCCGCCGGGATAACCGGAGTGCGTGCGGTAATACTTCTGCTCCAGCTTCTTGCCGGTGAGCACTGCCTGCTCGGCGTTGATGATGATGACGAAGTCGCCGCAGTCAACGTGCGGGGTGTAGTCGGGTTTCAGCTTGCCGCGCAGCAGATCGGCAGCGAGCGCTGCGGTCTTGCCCATGGGCTTTCCGGCTGCATCCAGAACGTACCACTTGCGGACGACAGTGTCCTTGTTGAGCATAGTCGTGGACATGTTTGTGCCTCCATACTTCAAATTGAAACGAAATCGTTTTGACATTTTCATAGCGCGACGGTAGAATAAGAACCACGAATCGCGCTTTCTCTTTATACCACAAGGGAAATCCTGTGTCAACCGCTTTTTTGATTTACGATATCAATCGCTCTCGAAATCTCCGTTTTGCTCGTTTTTTCTCTTGATTTCGCTTTTTCAAATTTATTTTTTGGAGGACTTCCATGAACGATCTCAATGATTTTACCGGCCTGATCCGCCGCTGCGTGGACGATTATCACATGATTGAAGCGGGCGACACCGTGGCCGTGGGCGTATCCGGCGGTAAAGATTCGCTCGTGCTGCTCATGGCGCTAAGTCACCTGCGCACCTACTACCCCAAGCCGTTTCAGCTCGAAGCGATCACGGTTGAGTTGGGCTTTGACGACATGGATTTCGATCCGGTGCAAGACCTCTGCCGCGAGCTGGGCGTACCTTATACGCGCCTGAAAACGGACATCAAGGAGATCGTTTTCGACGTGCGGAAGGAGGACAACCCCTGCTCCCTGTGCGCCAAAATGCGGCGCGGCGCGCTGTGCGACGCGCTGCGCGACCGCGGCATTACCAAGCTCGCCCTCGGCCACCATTTTGACGACGCGGTGGAGACCTTCCTGCTCTCGCTCGTGTACGAGGGGCGCATCAGCTGCTTCAAGCCGGTCACCTATATGAGCCGCACCGGCGTGTGGCAGATCCGCCCGATGCTCTACGCCGGTGAGGGGCGCATCGCCAACCTCGCAAAGTCGCTGCAACTGCCCATCGTGGAAAACCCCTGCCCGCAGGATCGCGGCAGCCGCCGATACGAGGTCAAGCAGCTCCTGCAGGATATGAGCCGAACCTACCCCGACCTGCGCAGCAAAATTTTCGGCGCCATTCAGCGCCTCCCCCTCGACGGCTGGGAAAAAGACGCACGTTAAAGGACTGTGGCATATGGACATCCTGTATTCGGACAACAGCATACTCGTGTGCATCAAGCCGGCCGGGGCGCTCTCAACGGACGAGCCGGGCGGCGTGCCGGAGCTGGTTCGCGCTGCGCTGGGCGATCCGAAGGCCTGCGTGCGCACGGTGCACCGGCTCGACCGGGTCGTCGGCGGACTGATGGTGCTGGCACGCACGCCGGAGGCGGCGTCCAGGCTGTCGGAGCAAATCCGCAGCCACGATTTTGGGAAAACCTATCTCGCCGCCGTGCACGGGCAGCCGGAAGCGCTCTCCGGCACATACCGCGATCTGCTTGCCCGCGATCCGAGCGAGCGCAAGACCTATGTCGTACAAAAGCCGGCCAAGGGCGTGCAGGAGGCGGTGCTTGATTACGAGGTACTCGCCGCGCGCGACGGGCTGTCGCTCGTGCGCATCTACCTGCAGACCGGCAGGACCCACCAGATCCGCTGCCAGTTTTCCGCGCGCGGTCTGCCCCTCTACGGCGACCGAAAATACAGCACGCTCCCGGATGACGGCCCGATTGCGCTGTGGTCGCACTGCCTGCACTTCGCCCACCCGGAGACCGGTGCGGTACTGTTTTTTGAACAGCAGCCGCCGGATCTTTATCCGTGGAACGTGCTGCTGACGTCTGAATTCTAAGTCAAGACCACCGGCATAGCCGGTGGCTTGCACTGGCCCTATAAGGGCCTATTACTCGCCTACGCCTTAAG
>JABLYK010000041.1 GCA_018265835.1 Oscillospiraceae bacterium
GAAGTTCTCCTGGGTGGCGTAGGTGCCGCCGAAGCCCTCGGTGGTGGCGCCGTAAGGCACGTAGTCCAGCAGGGACTGGCCGGTGGTACGGATAACGGCGATGATGTCGGCGCCCTGCTTGGCACCGGCCTTGGCCTGGATGATATCCTCGTAGATATTGCCGGTAGCCACGATGATATACAGGTACGGGCCTTCCTTATCGCCCCATTCCTTCAGGTAGGCGTTGCGCTTGCCAACGTTCTTGTTGATGCGCTCCACGGTGGCGTTCACCACGGGGGTGATGGCTGCGCGTATCTCCTCGTCGGAGTGAGCGGGAACCTTGCTCAGATCCAACTCGCCGCTGCTGACAGCGTCCGCCACGCCCTGGGGATCCTTACCGGTCTCCACCATGGCGTTGCCGATGGCCCACGCGGTGCCGACGGGCAGCAGGGAGTTGGCCATCAGGTGATCCACGACCACGTTGGGCAGGGGGACATCCATGTCATTGACCCCATCAATACCCAGCAGACGGCAAACAGCGCGCTCCACCGTGACGGTGGTGTGCTGGTCAATAAAGTGCTGCACATCGTCCGCCACCTTGGCAGCGGAGGCACGCGCCTGATCGACCAGCTCAAAATTCAAGCCGAGTTTGCTTTCCATAGTTAAACCTCTCTCTTACTTCTTGACGTGGCGCTCGTTACGCAGCAGCTTGGTGGGCTCCAGGTAGCGCTGCTTCGTGCCCTCGGCGACCCATGCCACGCCGGTCTTCTCCACCTTCCTCTTGCCGGTACAGACATCGCAGTGGCAATCCTGCACGTAGTATTCGGGCTGGGTATAGGAGGTGATGACGCCCTCGAAGTTGCGCAGGATGACCTTGCGGGGAGTCTCGGAGATCAGGTAGTTGGGCATGACAGGGGTCTTGCCGCCGCCGCCGGGGGCGTCCACCACGAAGGTGGGGATGCAGTAGCCGGAGGTATGGCCGCGCAGGGCCTCCATGATCTCGATGCCCTTGGAAACGGGGGTACGGAAGTGGCTCAGACCCAGGGAAGGATCGCAGGCATAGATGTAATAGGGGCGGACACGCATCTTGACCAGACCGTGGACCAGCTCCATCATCACGTGAGAGCAATCGTTCACACCGGCCAGCAGCACGGACTGGTTGCCCAGGGGGATACCGGCGTCAGCCAGCATGGCGCAGGCCTTGGCGGCTTCGGGAGTGAACTCCTTGGGGGTGTTGAAGTGGGTGTTCAGCCACACGGGATGATACTTCTTCAGCATGGCGCACAGCTCGGGAGTGATACGCTGGGGGCACACAACGGGGGTGCGGGAGCCCAGACGGACGATCTCCACGTGGGGGATGGCGCGCACGCGCTTGATGATGTACTCCAGGACCTCATCGGAGACCATCAGGGAGTCACCGCCGGACAGCAGGACGTCGCGGACCTCGGGATGAGCGGCCACGTAGTCGATGCACTTGTCGATCTGCTGCATGGGCACTTCGCAGTCGTTCTGACCGGCGAAGCGGCGACGGGTGCAGTGACGGCAGTACATGGAACACTGGTCGGTGATCAGCAGCAGCACGCGGTCGGGATAGCGGTGAGTCAGGCCGGGGGTGGGAGAGTCGGTATCCTCGTGCAGAGGATCGGCGTCCTCGTAATCGGCATACTCCAGCTCCTCCGCGCGGGGGATCGCCATCTTACGGATGGGATCGAACGGATCGTTCAGATCGATCAGGGACAGATAGTAGGGGGTAACAGCCATGCGCAGCTTGCCCAGCGTCTTGCGGACACCCTCCTCCTCATCGGGGGTCAGGGTCATATACTTCTTCAGGTCCTCAACCGTCTCAGCGCGGTTGGCGACCTGCCAATGCCAGTCGTTCCACAGATTCTCGGGAACATCGGCGAACAAACCGTTGCGAGTCTTCATAGTGTTTCTCCTTCACAAAATCATGTTGTTGAGGGGGGGTAGGTCAAAGGCTGGGAGGCCTCCTGGGCCCCCCAGCTTTTGAAGGAAGTCGTTTAGCAGTACTTCTCGTCGAACAGCTTGCGCAGCTTGGGGTTCTCACGCAGCACGTCCAGAGTGATCTGAGCGTGGTTCTTGGTGTAGCCATTGCCGATGATCATGGTCACGTCCTTGCCGATACCCTCAGCGCCCAGAGCAGCCTTGGTGAAGGAGGTAGCCATGGAGAAGAAGTACACCATGCCGTCATCGCGGACGGGCAGAATGGCGGACATCTCGCAGGACTCAATGTTCACGCAGCAGATGGACAGATCGTACTCCTTACCATCGTTGACGGCCAGAGCAGCCTCCATGACCTCAACAGGCTTGGTGCAGTCGGCCACGATCACGTCGGTATAAACGCCCAGCTCCAGCAGACCGGGGACCTGCTTGGGGTTGCGGACAACGCCCACGACCTTGCCCTTGGGGCCGACCTTCTTCATGGCTTCCCAGCCGCACAGCACGCCGGACTTGCCGTTGGCGCCCAGGATCAGGACGCTGTCGCCCTCGTGGGGCAGCTTGCGGGCCTGCGCGGGAGCGCCGGCCACGTCCAGAGCAGCCAGGGCCAGAGGCTCGGACATATCATCGGGCATCTTGCAGTACAGAGCGGACTCGAACAGGATGGCCTTGCCGACGATGTCCACGCGGTCGATATCCTTGTGGATGGCCAGGATCTTCTCGATCTTCAGCGGGGTCATGGACAGGGACACCAGAGAGACAATCTTGTCGCCTTCCTTCAGGTCAAAGCCGGGCTTGTTCTTCAGGTCCTCGCCGACGTGAGCGACGACACCCTTGAACATACCGCCGGAACCGGTAACGGGGTTCTGCTGCTTGCCGCGCTCGGCCACGATGCCCATGATCATCTCGCCGATCTTCTTCTCGTCGCCGCCGCAGGCCTCGGAGATCTGGGTGAAGGAAGCGGAGTCGATGTTCAGGGAGGTGACGTCGCAGACGATCTCGTTGGAGTAAACCTTGGTCATGTCGTTGTCGATCTTCCAAGCAGCCTGGGTCAGAACGCCCTTGGGCTCGATAACGCGGTGGGTACCGTACTTGTTGCCTTTCAGTTCAGCCATGGTAATATCCTCCTAAGTTATGATATGTATGAGTTTTGAGTTTTTAACTTACTGCAGGGGCTTGAGGCTCAGGATCTCGCGGGCCTCGGCGGGGGTAGCGATCTCGCGGCCCAGCTCCTTGGCGATGCGGACGACCTTGGCCACCAGCTCGCCGTTGGACGCGGCCTTCTGGCCCTTGCCCAGATAGATGTTGTCCTCAAAGCCGACACGGACGTTGCCGCCCATGGCGATGGCCGCAGCGGCCATGGTCCACGCAGCACGGCCCACGCCGGACACGGTCCAGGTGGCGTCAGCGGGGATCTTGCTGGCGAAGAACGCCAGATTCTCCACGGTGGCAGGGGTGCAGCCGTGCACGCCCAGCACGAAGTTGAACTGCATGGGGTGGCCGGGGACCTCGCCCTTCTTGGCCATACCCAGAACGGTGTCAATGTGGCCCAGCTCGAAGCACTCGTACTCGGGCTTGATGCCGTTCTCGATCATGCGCTTGCCGAAGGCGCGCATGGTGGGCATGGTATTGTCGAAGATCTCATCACCGAAGTTGCAGGTGCCGCAGTCCAGAGTGGCCATCTCGGGGAACAGCTCGGTGGGCTGCAGACGCTCCTCGGGGCTCATGCCGGTGGCGCCGCCGGTGGAGGGGATCATGATGACGTCAGGCAGCTCCTTGCGGATAGCGTCCATGACGACCTTGAAGCGATCGCGGTTCTGGGTGGGGGTACCGTCGTCCTCGCGGACGTGGATGTGCAGGATGGCAGCGCCGGCCTCGTAGGCGGACTTGGCCTCGCGAACCATCTCCTCCACGGTGTAGGGCACAGCCTCGTTCTGGGCCTTGGTGACCTCGGCGCCGCAGATGGCGGCGGTAATAATGAGCTTCTCCATCGTTCCGCTCCCTTACTTCTCGATCTTGTTGCGCTGGCAGTCCTTGGGGGTGACGCAGGTGCCGTGGGCACGGCAGACCACCACGGGCTCAGCCAGAACGTCAGCAGCGGAAGCGCTGATGTCGGGGCGGGAGACGATGACCTTACGGGCCTCAAACTTCATGGTGCGGGAGGTGTTGCCGATCTTCTCGATCTCGCCGTAGGCCTCGATATAGTCGCCGGCGTACACGGGAGCCAGGAACTCCACGTTGTCGTAGGCACAGAACAGGCCCTCGTCGCCGTCGCACTTGATCAGCAGCTCCGTGGCGACATCGCCGAAAAGGTGGACCATGTGGGCGCCGTCCACCAGATTTCCGCCGTAATGAGCATCCTTGGCGCTCATACGCAGGCGAAGCATAGAAGTCATCTTTTCCATAAGTTTTTCCTCCTTCAGAATTTTGGACGTGCAATTTCGCAAACACCAGATCCGGCCGTTACCGCTTCTTTTTGGGTATGAAAAAAAGCGCTATCGGTCAAGGTCATTGACCAATAGCGCTCCATGTATGGACGTACATGACAGCAGCGCCGCTTACACCGCGCTGCCAAGCGACAGAACGCAGGCGGTCCTGTCACTTTCGGCGGAAAACTCCTTCCTGCAACGCTACACAGGTGCCTGTCCCCACACGCTGCAGTACCCCGTTTCCCGCGCCTCTATTGACTGATATCTATGAAATTTTACTCTTAAATTATAGCGCTTTTGGGGCATTTGTCAAGATAGTTCGTGACAGATTTGACAATAATATTTTTGCACGGTGCAAAAATTTCTCTGTTTTTCCTCTTGAATTTTTCGCGCAGCGAAAATCAGTAGGATTCCTCCACCATTTTCAGGATTTCCGGCTTCAAAGACAGCATTCTGCAGATATTCAGGGCGTCCCGCGGGCAGTCGGACCGGCCCTCCACGCGGTAGAGACCGTAGTTCATGTGGCGGGCAATGACGGCCACGCCGTCCTCGTCGGTGACGGACAGCTCGCGGCGGATCTTCTCGGTATCCACATCGCGCAGGCCGATGATCTGGTAGTGCAGGCGGGCGTACTCCGCCACCTTGTCGTAGTGGGTGGTCAGCAGAGAAATGGCGTTGACGCCGTTGAGATAACGGGTGACGGCCTGCACGATGACGGCGCCCTCGTCGGGGTTGGTGCCTCGGGCGAACTCGTCCAGCAGGAACAGGGAGTAGCCCTTCTCCACCTCTGTCAGCGCCTTCTGGAACTGGACGATCTCGGAGCCGAAGCCGCTGAGTCCCGACTGGATGGACTGGAGATCGTCAAAGAGCATTTTCACGCTGTGAAACAGCGGCATGCGGGCCTTCTTTGCGCAGACCAGGAAGCCCGCCTGAAGCAGCAGGGCGTTGAGGGCCACGGTCTTCATGGCCACGGACTTGCCGCCCATGTTGGCGCCGGTGATGACGGTAGCCCCCTGCTCCAGACGGATGGAGACGGGCACGAAGCTGCGGCCCTGCTCCGACAGCAGGTCGCAGATCTCGGGATTGATCATGTCGGTGAGCTCCAGCTCCGTCTCCGTCAGCTCGGGGCGGATGCCGCCGTAGCGCACGGCGAACAGAGCCTTCTGGATGATGAAGTCCAGCCGGCCGGAGGTCTCCGCGTCCGCCAGCAGGTCGTCCACCATGGGGGCCAGCGCCGCGCCCATGGCCCTGCGGACGTGCATTTCCTCGGCGTCCTCCTCGGCGCACAGACGGGTGCGCTTCAGGCGCAGGTCGTCCTTCTCCGCATCGGTCTGGGCGTGGAACAGACGCTCCTCCACGTCCTTCTTGGCCTGCCGCACCTCCTTGAGTTTGGCGGTGGCGCTGTCGGGGATGTAGAAGCCGCGGCTGCCGGTGCCGTCGGGGTCCAGGATGGCCAGCGCAGGCTTGGGGTCGTGGAGGGCGATGCCCTCAAAATGAGTAACGGCGTCGATCTCCGCCAACAGCGGCCGCAGGCCGTCCAGACGCTGGAGGTAGCCCTTGATCTCGAACAGCTCCACGTGGTCCGGCGTCTCTCCCTCCGCGCAGCGGCGCAGGGATGTGCGGATGTCCTTCATCTGGCACAGACCGGTCATCAGTTTGGTGTACTGGTCCTTCAGCCGGTCCGCCGCCGCCGCGGCCCGCTCTACATTATATAACTCCGTCTCCAGCTCAGCCCGCTCCTCCGGCATATAGAACCGCAGGCGGCGGATCTTCTCCTGCCCGAAGGGGGAGCAGCCGTGCAGGGACTCCAGAACGTATTGCAGGCCGATCTTTACGCGTTCCTCAAATCGGATCTCGATCATGCCAATTCCTCCTTTACATTGATGACGGGAACGTCTACCGCCTCCCGCATGCGGTGCAGAAAATCGTCCTTATCGAACTTCCAGCCATAGGCCGACACGGGGTTCACCGTGATACACAGGGTGCGGGCAGCCTCCTCCGTCTCCAGCGCCACCTGACGGGACGCCAGCTTGTCCAGCGTGTCGGCGGTGAGCAGCACCTTGCTGGGGTCTTTCACCACCAGGCGGCAGTTCCGCAGCACGCCGGAGCGCAGCAGCGGCAGCACCATGGTGTCCGTCAGTGCGCCGGTGATCAGCGCCGCGCCGTGCTCCTTAACGCAGGCCTCCAGCCCATCGGACGCCTCCGGCGGCAGTTCCGCTGCCTTAGGCAGGTTCATCAGCCGGTAGATGTGAACGGTGTCGGCGATGACCTTTTCCATGCTCATGTGGTAGCTGGCGCCGGTGCAGAGGATGACGCCCTCCGCCACGGACCGTGCGCCCAGACTCTTGCGGCCCAAAGCGCCGTCGATGATGGAGCGGTCGGCTCCCAGCTCAAAAAATGCCTGGGATACGGACTTGAGCTGGGTGGTGATGGACGGCCCCGCCAGCTGCACATGTCCGGCACTGCGGGCCCGCAGGATCACCACCTCCCCCAGCGGAGTGGGGATGCCGGTGGTCATCAGGATCTCCTTGGTCACGTCACCCAGCCGCAGCATATCCTTGGCTGTGGCGATCAGCGTGCCCTCCTTCACGAAGATGCCGGGCTTTTCCGTGCCGGTGACGATGTCGGTGGACTCGCCGTCGCGGCCGATGGAGGTCAGGCCCAGTGTGCCGTGCAGGTGGCCGCCGGACAGCATCCAGTTGAGCATGGTGGTCTTGCCCGCGTTCTTGCACATGCCCACGATGGACATGGTCTTTGTCTCATTGAGCCGGCGGAGCAGCTCGTCGTGCATGTCGTACACGCCCTTTCCTTGTTATTCGATTTATCATCATAGCATATCGTTCCGGAAAAAGAAAGGGGTGAAACGTTTTTTCTCCCCTCTCCCCTGTTCCCCTGAAGCACACGCAAGAGTGACCGGGACACCTGAGCTCTCGCCGAAAACCATGTACGCCGATACCTTGGGAGAAAAAAGCCCAGTCGTGTATCGAGCAGCCGGAGAACACGCGGGTTCAGCTCGAAAGCGCAAAGGCTGAGGTACAGAAGCCATTCCCCCAGGAGGAAGAGCTTGCGGCGAAAACGGCCCGTCTGAACGAGCTGAACGCCCTGCCAAACCCGGATAAGAAGGAAAAATGAGATCGTGGACGGTGAGCGAGGCGAGGCAGCGCCGCAGAAATCATCCGCAGACAGAGAACGCTAAAAAATCACAGCGGCAATGCGGAATATCTGCGGTGCCGCTGTGGTCGCAAGCTGGAAAATGTGCCGGGTATGTGATATAATGATGCTGACAGAATCGGTATTTGCGGAGGGGAACAGAATGGACACAAGGTGCAAAAATCCCAGATCTCGTACTACAATCGGCGCCTTTATGCCTGTGTATCCTTCTTGAAGGTAAAAAAGAAAGCGGAGCTGCCGGAAGATTATTTTGTGCTGACGCTGGGGCTGTCCGCGCCGTTGGAATCCGACCGGGTGGCGGCAAAAACCGAGCCGTATCCGGGTCGGTGGACAACGCATTTTGTCATCAGCAGTCCGTCCGCTTTGGACGAGGAGTTGTTTGATTGGATCGAGCAGGCATATCAATTTGCGCAGGAAAAATAACGGAGGAAACAGATGCAAGTCAACGAATATCAGAAAGCGGCTATGGCAACGCTGAATCCGGCGCTTGATAAAAAGGATGTTCTCATCAACAGCGTCATGGGCTTGTGCGGGGAATCCGGCGAAGCCATTGACATTGTGAAAAAGTGGCTGATGCAGGGACATGAGCTGGACAGGGAGCATTTGGTCAGGGAGCTTGGAGATGTGGCGTGGTATCTTGCCGAGGCTGCCACGGCATTGGATGTTCCGCTGGAAGCTGTTTTTCAGGGGAATCTGGATAAGCTGCGTCAGCGTTTTCCCAACGGCTTTGACACAGGGGCTTCGGTAAATCGCAAGGAGGGGGATTTATAAACGCAGGATTTAGGCGTATTTCACAGCCTCGGCGCCCTGTGGCTCAGGGTGCTGAACGAGCTGGAAGCCAAGGGGCAGAAGCCGTTTATACCGACAATGCAGGCGAAAGCGCAGAGGTCAGGGAGCTGCTGTATCTGACCGCAGTGGTGCAGGATGCCGTGCTGCCCGACGCGATCATTGAAAAAGCAATCCTGCCGCACGCTCTGCGGCCATCACCATGTTTGAGTCGCTGACGGACGAGGGCTATATCCCCTGTGTCAGCCTTCTGGATTTTCAGAAAACCGGTGGAAAGCTGGATATGACCGCCTATTGCCGTGCGTTGGACTTTGGCTGCAAGACGTATGTCAACCTTGTGATGCTCCACCTCATTCAAAAGGAAATCGCGGAGAAGACCGGCATTCCCTGCGGAAAGCTGATCTTGATGGTAAAGTCGGCACACTTCTATTTGCGCGACAGAGAAAAGGTGCTGGCGATTATAGACAAGGTGCTTTGAGCGCAACAGCCGCATAACGAAAGCACATCTTTCCGTTTCCTGACTGCTGCACTTTCATCAGGCTGACGCAGTTGCTTTTCAGAAGATTTTCACCGGTGTGCGTCAGCAACAATTCGCCGCAAAAAGCGTTGCTTAAACGCGAAAGTTCGTCGTATTTTTGTATTCCGGCCGGAAAATCAATCCCCAGATTTCGCAATCTTTTTTCCGTGAACTGTAAGTAAAAATGATATAAAATCCATTATCATGAAAGGAGTGTGTCTGCATGGCTTATAGTGAGCTCATAAAGAACTTTGAAAAAGTCAGAGCTTATATGCGTGAGTTTTATGTGTATGGCTTTAAGAGCAGAACAGAATATGATGCCAAGAGCGCACGCTCCTATGATGATGAGCGCCGCAGGCTGGAGAGCTGGTTGGGAGACTACATGCGGTTCACGCAGACACCGGAGGGAAAGAATGTTTTCCTGTCGGTAGATAGCCGCGTGACCCGTAAAAATCCATTCTATAAGGCGTGGAAGGCCAAAAGCTTTACGGATGGAGATATCACACTGCATTTTGCGATTTTTGATATTCTCTATGATCCCGAAATAAAAATGACGCTTACGGAGCTGATTGAGGAGATCGATCAGCGGCTGTCATCCCGTATGGCCTTTGATGAGTCTACCTTGAGAAAGAAACTCAAGGAGTATGCCGAAGAGGGTATCATTCGGATGGAGAAGGATGGGCGGAAGGTCCTGTATAGCAGAGCTCCGGATACGGACATCACTGCCTTGCATGATGTGATCGACTTCTTCAGCGAGGTGGCCCCGTGCGGCGTTATCGGCTCATTCCTGCAGGACAGGCAGCCGAAGCACCCTGAGCTGTTTTCTTTTAAGCATCACTACATAACGCAGGCAATGGATAGTGATGTAATGGCCACACTGTTTGAGGCTATTCACGGCCATCGCTACATCACCGTTGACAATTTGGGCAAACATTCAAACGAAGTCAGAACGGTTCGGTTAGTCCCACTCAAGCTCTACATAAGCGCCCAAAACGGACGGCAAAACCTTTTGGCCTTTCACGAAAAAGCCAATCGCTTGAATTCCTATCGCTTGGACTATATGTCCAACATCAGGATCGAAGATGAGATCTGCGAAAAGTTCGATGTGCTGCGCGGCGCACTCAGCAAGGCTGAAGCCCACATGTGGGGTGTGAACTGCAAATGGAATATCAAACATACCGAGCATGTGGAGTTTGAAATAAAGATTGAAGACGATGAGCAGTTTATTGTCCGTCGGTTGGAGAGAGAAAAACGCTGCGGGTGTGTAGAGAAAATCGACGACAACCACTACCGATATGTTGCAGAGGTATTTGACACAACAGAAATGCTGCCGTGGATACGCACATTTATCTGCCGTATTACGAGAATCAGCTTCTCAAATCGAACGGCTGAAAACAAATTCAAGGCAGATATTCAGGAAATGTGCCGTATGTATGGGCTTGACGGAGGTGCTGCACAATGATTTTCAGTGAGTTATACTCCGCCTATTACAATACGGTCGCAAAAATCATGGAAGCAGCGTTTAACCCTGAAGCAACCGAGAAGGATTTGCAGCGCTGCGTTATGGAAGAAGCATTTTCTGAGAGCGTCCTGACCATACTTCCTGCGCTGAAGTCCGGGAAATGGCCGCTGCTTCACGAGGATCTTTCGCCGGTTCTGTTACATAAGCCCACCATGCCCCTGACCAATCTGGAAAAGCGGTGGCTGAAGGCAATAGCAGAAGATCCCCGTGTTAAGCTGTTCGATGTTGCGTTTCCCGAGCTTAACGATGTGGAACCGCTCTTCACAAGGGATGACTATAAAATCTACGACCAATACAGTGACGGAGATCCTTTTCAAGACGAGGCCTACATAGAGCATTTCAGGCTGATGCTTTCCGCTATACGGAGTGAGTGCCCTGTTCAAATGACTATGGTGAACCGTCACGGCAGGAAGGTGCGGGTACGCTTTTATCCCAAAGGATTTGAGTATTCGGTGAAGGACGACAAGATCCGAATCGTAGCGACCGGGTGTAAGTTCAAGCAATTCAATCTCGGGAGAGTTGTAAGCTGCGACTTTTATAACGGGAATGGCCCGTGGAATGAGAAGCCTAAAGCGGAGCGTCGGAAAAATCTGACCTTGCTGATCACCGATGAGCGCAATGCGCTGGAGAGAGCCATGCTGCACTTTGCGCATTTTGAAAAGCAAGCAGAGCGAACAGACGATGGCAGATATATCCTGCGGCTGAAGTATTACGAAAACGATGAGACCGAGATCGTGATCCGCGTGCTGTCTTTCGGTCCGTATGTCAAGGTTCTGGAGCCGGAGTGCTTCGTAAATTTAATAAAAAAACGACTGATTTCTCAAAAAAGCTGTGAACTCAAGTGAGTTCGCAGCTTTTTTTCCGTGAAATGCCTGCGTTTGAACCGTATAATATGCGTGTAAGATGCAGATGACGAAAAACTGCTTCTTATCAAAGGTACTTACAGCAATTGTTTTTCTTATTAGAAAAGGACTGAAAATCCTTGTCGCTGGCGGACATTATCCGTTAAAGGATGTACCTTGTTTGTAAAAGATGCATACAGCAACCAAAAGACGATGATAACGCACCTCTCTTTGAGCTGGAGCGATGGCTTGCCGAAAAACTGCATCTTGAAAAGGCACCAACAGCAATGACGAATAGCTAAGTGGTTATAGCAGATGACTCATAATCATCGTTCGCGGGTCCGAATCCCGCTTCAAATGGTGCCTTGTTTTTGTGAAAGACGCAAACAGCGATTATATATCTTATGTTAGGGGCGCGCCAAGCAGAACGCCGCGAGAGGAGGCTGCACGGCAGGCAGCGCGGCAAAATACAGAGGCCACACGGACAAGCATCCGGAGCAGACGAAACCAGACCATCAAATCTGCGGAGCGTACCGAACGCACCATCAAGCAGTCTGCTCGCTCTGCCGGGAAACAGACAGTAAAAGCCGGTGCAAAGGGAACGGTAAAGTCAACAGAGAGGGCCGTAAAGACTGCGGAGAAAACCTCCAAGGCTGCCATCAAAACCGCAGAGGCAACAGCGAAGGCAACGCAAAAGGCAGCGGCTGCAAAGGCCGCACAGAAAGTGGCGGAGATTGCCCGCCAGACTGCCATAGCCGCCTACAAAGCGGCTGTTGCGGCGGCGAAAGCTGTTGCGTCGGCAATCAAGGCCATAGCAGCGGCGATGAAAGCACTGGTTGCGGCTATCGCTGCCGGTGGCTGGGTTGCGGTCGTGGTCGTCGTGGTTATCTGTCTTGTTGCCTTGATCGCCTGCTCCTGCTTTGGTATTTTCTTTTCAAGCGAGGATACCGGCTCAGAAAAGACGATGCGGCAGGTCATTCAGGAAATCAACATGGATTACCAGAACGAGCTGGATGCCATCAAGGATTCCGTTGAATACGATGCGCTTGAAATGTCCGGTTCCCGTGCCGTGTGGCCAGAGGTGCTGTCGATCTATGCCGTCAAGACGACCTCCGATCCGGATAATCCCCAGGAGGTAGCAACGATCGCTCCGGAAAAGGAACAGCTTCTGAAGGACCTGTTCTGGGAGATGAATGAGATCACCCATCGGACGGAAACAAGGACAGAGACGGTCATTGTGGAGACGGACGACGGCAACGGCAATATCCTTGAGGAAGAAACGCAGGAGACGATTACGACGCTCTATATCACTGTTAGCCATAAGACAGCAGATGAGGTGGCTGCGCAATACAGCTTCAATGAGGATCAGAAGCAGCAGCTTGCAGAGTTGCTTGCGCAGGACAGCAGTATGTGGGCGGCGGTGCTTTACGGAATCTATGGAGCGGATGACCAAATCGTTGCCGTGGCGCTTTCTCAGGTGGGCAATGTGGGTGGCGAACCCTATTGGTCATGGTACGGCTTCGGCAGCCGTGTGGAGTGGTGCGCCTGTTTCGTCAGCTGGTGCGCAAACGGATGCGGCTATATCAACACCGGTGTCATTCCGAAGTTCGCAGGTTGTGTCAACGGTGTCCAATGGTTCCGGGAGCGTGGGCAGTGGGCGGATAACGCCATGCAGCCCTCGCCCGGCATGATTATCTTCTTCGATTGGGACAACAAGGGCAGCTCCGGCCCGCAGGACGGTCAGTCCGACCATGTCGGTATCGTCCAGAAAGTCGAAAACGGCGTTGTCTACACCATCGAGGGCAACTCCGGCGATAGCTGCCGCGTCAATCAGTACCCGGTTGGCTATTATGAAATTCTCGGATATGGGGTGCCTGCCCAACAAAAACATGCTCCGGCATCAGGCTCAGTGATGGGCTTGATGCCGGAGATTTTCAGTTAAGCAACATTGACATAGGGCAGGCCAAAAAACACATGTGTTTCCTTCACCTTCTCAAGCCACCTAAGATAATACGGGCGATACCACAGGTGAAAATGCTGGAAGTGCCCTTCTTTCGGGCCGCCACCCGCATCCAAGTCAATCTCGTAGTAAGAGTCGTAATCGCGGCTCGAGCCATAAAAATAATCGCCTATGCGGTTTTTGCACCACTTTTCGCATAAAGATCGCGCATCACGATCCTCCATACACCACACGCTTGCGATTGGCGTACTCGTTTCATCGTTCGACTTGATGCATGTCGGAGACTGGACCAAAAACTTGAGAAAACGATTCGCCTCAAAGATGTCCATCGACTGGGGATATATAAGTAACGCTCCGGAGTTGGGAATGGTACAGGCCTTGTAATAGGCTCCGTCACCAGAGTTTTGTTCCTTCATAAGAGACGTACAGTCGTCTTTGGTGGCCAACTGAACCGATTCCACATCGACTTGGGTAGCCGATGCGGACACCGCCATGTATATGGCAAGACCGCTAACAGTAACAATGGCTACCAACGGGAAAGCCGCTTCGGCAGCTGCTGTAACAGTGCAGCCCAAGGACCCCAAAGCCGCTACCGCCGCCGGCAGGAAGGCCGTGAGTGTGGCTTCGCCCCCCGTGCTTATTAACTGTGCGGCGCTGCCCGTTGCTGCTGTTGAAACTGTACCGCATTTACAGATGCTGAGCGCTTCATCAACAACGACATGAAAATCATGAGTATGCTTAGTAACGTGACCGGAGAAAACATAGGAAATTTTACCAGCCCAAGAAACCTTGTACCAAAGGTTCCCGTACTCGTTTGTCGTTTCCCCCAAAACCTCAAAGCAGTCGCCGGGAGTAACGGCAGTAACAGCGTCCGCTTTTGCGTAGGGCTCCTCGTGAAGTTGACACGAGTTAACAACCTGAACCATGTCCTTGGTAGGCTCCTGAACTCCACTAAGCAAAGTCGCCGAATGGTTGTCTGCCTGCTGCAAAAAAACAGAGGTGCTTTCTTCTTGTACGCTTCCTTCTGCGGTGCGTAGCTTACCAGCTTTCGCCAGGTTCAGCAGGCGCTCATTTTGCGAAGCCGTGCCGTGATAATCGCTGATACCATTGGCCTGCGCAATCGCCTCACGGTGAGCATAGGAACTTTCGACGCCAATCGAATCAAGGGCATCCACGATGGACTCCCCATCATAGCTGCATGCGGGATAATACAGGTCGGCAGCAAAAGCGGTGGAAGAATAAGCAGAGGTTATAACAAGAGCCAGACAGAATGCAGTGAATTTTTTCATATCGATCCTTCTTTCTTATATTTTTGCAACCGAATTCGGCGGGTGGACATTGACCGCTCATCAAGCTACTTTTAGTATAATTGTAAAGGAACTGAAAATCAATCAGCAAAAGCAAAAAAATTATCGTAACATTTTGTGCAAGGAGGAGAGGTTTGTGTTGTTTCAAATTTTAATTACGATAACTTATTGACACGCTGTTTTTTTTGATGTAATCTATCTAGGCGTACAATTCAGAAAGGTGTATTTACATGGATGTATTTAGCTACTCAGATTTTTTATTTGCAGAAAATTTGTTTAATTTGAATCGAGAGGAAATTATAGAAAAATATTCAACTATGGGGTTAATTGACCCTATTAATCTTCGATCTTTCCTTTCCGTAGTCGCAAAGGAGATAGACAAAGCTAAGCCCGCTGAAGAACAAAGGAAATTTAAAGTAATTAACCTTATATCCGACATTGTTGATAATATTGAGCCCTTTGAATTAGCATTATCGTTGTCTTTCCGTAAAGATTCTCGCAATATTACGTCGCCAGATGTTCGCTTCTTCCAACGGGTACTAGCTGGTAACATTCCTATAAAAAGCTTTCTGCCTGTTCAAAATGAAATCCTTTCTGGTGGTTCATCAGAAAGGATAAAGAACTTAGTCTATAGGTGGGCTGATACAATTTATTTCAATAGTGATTTTTGTTTTTTTGAATCCATTTTAACTAGAGTGGATTTAGGTTTTTTTAATCCTAACGAAAGATTACTGTTTTGTAGTTCATTTTGCCAACACTTAGAGTATTCAGCAGATTTTCTCGCGCAATACTCCATCTGCGGATTCGTGCAAGAAGACGCATGCGGTAGCGGCACTATCACCCCTTCACTTGCTTTTCGTATTCCAGAAAAAAACATCACTTATTGTCGAGATTTACTTTACCAGCTATTTAGACATTGTATTTGTAGTCCTGAACATATTCCAGGCTATGTTGCAGAAAGATTGTATTTAGAAGCTCTAACCTTTGACCCAATGACACATCCAAGTAATAACCTTTTCTTTGTCGCGGCAAATCTGGGGCATACCAGTGCAGCAAGAGAAGCCGGAAAAATTCTAGCTGTTAGAGACAATTATAGTACCGAACCGACAGAAGAAGAAAAAACTCGCCTACTATGGGCGGTCGCATACTTCTACAACAGTTTGGATGATGTTTCCTTGTGGAACATTGCTTTTATTCTTGAAAGGAACTGGTTGCCAGATGGCAAAGGTATAGAGTTAATCCGTATGTTAGAGCCTAAGATCAAACCCGATACTATGTTAAAGCAATTGCCAGAGGCAAAGTTATCCCTTTATGAATCGCTGTGCTCGCAGATTGCGGAAGAAGAATTAAAATTTGCATTACTAATCCATTTTACTCTCGCATATATCAAGAACTTTCCTAAGAGCCTTAACAGTATTTCAAATATAGTTGCGAAACACAAGCTATCATATGAAGAGAAGCAATATGAGAGGCTTTGCTATGATTTCCGACAAGAGGCAGTATATGAGGGAGATATAACTGCTATAAAAAACATATCAAGAATGCTAGAAAAAGAACTGCAAGCTTTAGGCGGTACTTTTCAACCAGTTATCCATGCAGAATATAAAAAAATGCATGACTTAGAAGCTAAGTTTTATAACTTAAGCGCGCAGAAAAGTAAGCTAAACGGATAATTACTATATAGCGCCTCGGGCTAAGTTGCTAAGTCAATATAATGTAAAAAGAAAAACGCACTGTGATGCCTGCTAATTATTGGCCGAAGCTCTAAGTCCTCCTTTTTTGAAAAAAACTTTGTGAATTTGGAAAATGGCTTCGAAACTGTTGAGCCCATGGCGACTTCAGTTGTCATTAAATTCGCTTTCAAGCATGGAAATCGCACATCACTCACCGAGCAGAGGCGTGAAAGATGCCTATGATTATCCTCATGATACAACCATAAAGGAGACGCCTAACATGGAAACTGAAGTCTTTATCTGGGCACTCAATATCTGGTATGCTTTAATGATTTGCGTGGTGCTTATTCTCTTGTGGTATCTTTACGAACAGCGCAACATCTTGTTCAGAAGGATCTCCTTCCCTGACTCGTTTTTGGAGAATCCATACATACTTCTGTCCAAAAAAGAGAGTATGGCACATCTTGCTTTTTTGAAGAAAGTACAAGCGTGCCACGATGGCTATATTGAAGACTATAGGACATTCAAAAGCGGACGAAAACGCTATATAGAGTATATCCTTTTTTTGCCCGGCATCGACGACCCAGGCAAGATAGACTCCCTCGTGCCGGAATATACAGAAGAGGAAAAGCATGTAGCTCTAAAGTTTGCGGAAAACACGACTCGGGTCGAGACAATTGAGAAGCCACCTACTGCGTGCTACCGCTTTAGGCAATGCTTGTCTCGATCTGAGTACGCCGATGCCTCCGCAGATAAAACGCAAGAGAAAAACCGCGGCGAAAAAGAGTTTGGAACTTTTGTGGCGATTTCGATGTTTCTATTGGCCTATCTTTTTATACTGAACGCCGCTTGTGATGCATATTGTGATTGGACATCATTATCTTTTGCTGAAGAATTGCACGCCTATGTATCTGTTGCGTTGATATTTTTCTCCCTGAATTATACGCTCTTTTATGCGGGAAAAATTTCTTTTGCTATACAAGCAGTTATGGCGTTTGCTTACACCGCGTTATTCGCTGTTCTGAATAGCTTCTGGAATTACTTGGTTAACCAATGTGATAATATATTGGTTTATGACCTCAAATGTGTATGGTTAGCTGTATTGATTGTTTTTGCGGTTTCTTTTTGCTGTCTTTTAGGTGAGTGGAAAGTCCTTTCTATGATTAAACGAAAAGAAGACAAGGAAGTGCAGTTGCGCCTACAACAAATCGGGCAGGCACTTGAACAAGATATGTTGGCAAATTGGCAGGATGCGCTTCGGTTTGCATTACTTTGGGGGAACAAAGAAGCGCGAGAGCAGATTGCGGAAATCGTGGAAGAAAAAGCCGGAAAGAGACAGACTTTACGGACTACAGGTGCCGAAATGTTACAGTGCATACAAGAAATATCAAGCCCCACCCTTGTTATTATTGAAGATGTCGATGAACTGCTCCGAGAAACCGATGGCCAAAAGCTGCTCTTCAAAATCGTTTATAGCGTAGGTACGCATGAAGGAAAGCTAATACTATTGTCTCAATACCGGCCTACAGATATCGATGGTTTGAGTGACAAAACCCTTTACCTGCTTGAACATTTTTGGATTGAATCTTTAAGATAGAGGTGCAATATGGAAAAACTCATATTTCATCCGCTTGATGAAGGTTTCTATGCCGCTGAGGTTCCAAAGGGGCTGTTCTCGGAAAGGATGATTGTTACTTTCGGGATAGCAAAAACACTTAAATTATATGGGGAAACGGAATGGAACATATTTTTGGATCGATTCAAGAATCTTCCTATTGCTGAGGCTAAAATGCTTCGACCGCTTCTTTCAAATTCGGAGATTTGCTATGATGATAAAGAAAGTACAAGAATATACATTCCACATAGCCTTATGAACTATGCTTGCATTGCAGAAGACGCTGTGGTGGAAAAAACTGAGGATGGCTGCTTCATATTGCGAAATTCGCAGTGATTGGGATTAACTCTTTTGAAAATTCTCTGTACATCTTTCGCTAATCTGTGATAGCAAAAGTAAAATGTGTAAACAGACTGGAACTACAGTGAGATTGTTCTCATATAGTTATAGGATTGCATCCAAAAGCGCAGATTTGAATTCACGAGAGTTTTTAGCCTCTAATTCTTTGTTTAAGTTTGCGTGTATTGACATGATTCTCCTTTGCTTGTACGCTCTTGTAAAGCATGGAATAGTATGATACAATTAATTGAAAGAATTTCGCTGAAAAAGTAATTTCGTTTATCAAAATTAGGATAACGCAAACATTTGGGTGCCGTCAAGATTTATGCGCAAAATTGTTTGCAGGCTCCGGCTGAGTGAAGTCAGCC
>JABLYK010000042.1:0-17317 GCA_018265835.1 Oscillospiraceae bacterium
TGAAACATTTCTCCGGCAAATCGGGCAGATCAGCCAACCACCCGTTGCCCCCCTCGCGGGGGCATGACTTGAAACTCCATTCGCCCCTCACTTTCCGGCTGCGCGCAGCAGTTGCCCCCCTCGCGGGGGCATGACTTGAAACGCTGTACACGTGGCCAAGCGACTCGAATCGCTGCGGTTGCCCCCCTCGCGGGGGCATGACTTGAAACGCCCGCGTTCTGCGGTTGATCTCTCGGATCGTGCTGTTGCCCCCCTCGCGGGGGCATGACTTGAAACGTTCCGCGCCGTGCCGGGCGCGCCGGTGTAGTGGAGTTGCCCCCCTCGCGGGGGCATGACTTGAAACTGTAGTTCGGCGTCGATCCGACCGCCTGACGGCGGTTGCCCCCCTCGCGGGGGCATGACTTGAAACAACAAAAACGGTAACGCAAACAAGAACAAAGCGGTTGCCCCCTCGCGGGGAGCGTACTTGACAGTCCAGACTTCTCAGACACCAATGGAGCCGAGGGAGGGGCCTGCCGTCTCTGAAACAAACACCTGCCGCCGTGTCCCAAAACTGGACTTGACTGGAAGAAAATTTGACAATGGCTTTTGTTTTCGTTATAATAGCCGATATTATTTCGAAATATTTGTGAAATCCGACCTCTCGTTTGGCGAGGGGAGGGAGGAAGCGGCTATGAAATTTTCCGCAGATGCGAAAATGAAAACACTGTTGCAGTCGCCGGAGGCAGTTGCCGTGCTGGAGCGGTATTGCCCCAAAATTCTCAAAAATCCGGTGCTGCAAATGACTTCCAGCATGACGCTGCGTACCGTCGCCGCGTTTGCACAGTCCGGGCTGAAGCCGGAGCTGCTCACACAGATTGACGAAGCGCTCCGCACCATCCCGGAGCAGGCGGAATGACCTGCCAAGACAGCTCCCGGTCAAAGCCGGGAGCTGTTTTACAGGCGCGCCTCCGTGCTGCTTTTCGGAATTTCCATTGACTTTTTCATGAACCGAGGTTTCTGCTATGGACGCATCGCTGCCTCCGCTCAAAAGAATCGCCGCCATCCACGACCTGTCCGGTCTGGGAAAATGCTCGCTGAGCGTGGCGCTGCCGGTCATCTCCGCCACAGGGGTGGAGTGCGCCTGCATCCCCACCGCAGTGCTCAGCACCCACACCGGGGAGTTCACCGGCTGGACCTTTCGGGACCTGTCGGAGGATCTGCTCTCCATCGCGCGCCACTGGCGGCGCGAAGGCGCGCGGTTCGATGGCATCTACTCCGGCTATCTTGCCTCGCCGGAGCAGGCGGCGCTGCTGGGGCAGGCGATTGATCTGCTCGCGGATGCGGAGACGCTGGTGATTGTCGATCCCGTCATGGCCGACAATGGCAGCTACTATTCCAAGATCGACGATCGCATGTGCAATGCATTTCGTGGCCTGATTGCGCGCGCGGACGTCATCACGCCGAACGTGACGGAGGCGGCGCTGCTCGCCGGAATGGCGTACGAGGCGGAGCTGCACGACAGCGCGTATTTGAAAGCGCTGTTTGACGCTCTCAGCGCGCTTGGCCCCGGGATTGTGACGATCACGGGTGTGCGGCCGGAGCCGGGCGTGATCGGCAATGTTGCCTGCGACTGCCGCACCGGCGCGATGTATGCCAGTATGCGCCCGGCGCACCCCGGCGTGTTTTACGGTACGGGCGATGTGTTTGCCTCGTCGCTGGCGGCGCTGCTCGTGCGCGGCGCGCCGTTGCCGCAGGCGCTGGAGACCGCCACCGCGCTGACGGATGACAGCATCTGCCGCAGTATGCTGCACGATACGCCCCGGCGCTTCGGCGTCGATTTTGAGGGGGCGCTGCCGCAATATCTCCGCCGCGTGGAAAAGATCTTCCGCTGAGCAATTTCTACAGATTTCGATCCGCCGGAAGCGTTATGCTTCTTCCGGCGGATCTCTTTTTGGAACGGCAAGAAACGGGACAGAGTGACGAGAAACCGTATCTTCGTTGAGAAAATTGAAAGTCAAAATGCGGGAAAAGAAAATTTTCTCAGAAATTTAAACTTTTTTTTATAACAGAGTGTGGAAAATGTCATTTTTGCGGTTGACATTCTTCCATTTATATCGTATGATACTTGAGAAAAAATTTTACTTTTATGTTAACTTTGCAGTTCAAATTTGGCATTATAAATCGAAAAAAGTCTTAGAAAATTCTAAGAAAATTGGTTTGTAACGCTTTTGTTACCATTATTGTAACGGATTACGGTAACGAAATTGAGGCACAGCGGACATAAGCGTAAGCATGAAAAGAAGACTGGCGGTTGCTGCGGCGGCCCGGAGTGGGGGCTTCGGGCGCGCGTTTGCGGGGCGGCTGCCACAAGAGAGGCTGTATATGAAAAAATCGTTCATGGAGCGCGTTGCGGCATTCATCGTGGACCGGCGCTACCTGTTTGTGGTACTGTTCGTGGCGCTGTGCATTTTTTCGATCTTTACCTCCAACGGCGTGGACGTCAACGAGGACTTGACGGATTATCTGCCGGACGACTCGGAAACGCGGCAGGGCCTGCAGATCATGGATCGCGAATTTATCACCTACGGCGACGCGCGCGTGATGGTGTCGAACGTTACATACGCGAAGGCCGAGGAACTGGCTGAAATGCTCCGTTCCGTGGACGGCGTCAAGACCGTCACGCTGGAGAACGATCAGGACCACTACAATGCGGCGTCTGCGCTGTTTGAGGTCGTGTTCGACGGCGAAAAGCTGGACGACGTGAGTATTCAGGGCGTTGAGAACGTGCGAAACGCGCTGCGCGACTATGACACCTATATCATGACCGAGGTCGGCAACCCGACGGGCGAGATTCTGGAAAAAGAGATGCAGATGGTGCTCATCATTCTGGTTGTGATCATCATCCTGGTTCTGCTGCTCACGAGCCAGACCTATGCCGAGGTGCCGATCCTGCTGATTACATTCGGCGTTTCCGTATGGATCAATAAGGGCACGAACTACTGGTTCGGCGAAATCTCGTTCATCACGAACTCGATTGCGGCAGTGCTGCAGCTCGGCCTGGCGATCGACTACGCCATCATCCTCTGCCACCACTATACCGAGGAACGTGCGCACAACACGCCGCGCGACGCCGTCGTCAAGGCGCTGACCGTTGCAATTCCCGAAATTTCCGCCTCCAGCCTGACGACCATTTCCGGTCTGCTCGCGCTGGCGTTTATGAAGATCAAGATCGGTTCGGACATGAGCCTGGTGCTGGTGAAGGCCATTCTGTTCAGCATGCTGACGGTGTTTTTGCTGATGCCGGCGCTGCTGCTGCTCATGAGCCCGTGGCTGGACAAGACGCACCACCGCCGCTTCCTGCCGCGCATCGACGGCTGGGGCCGCTTCACCATCAAGAGCCGGTACATTGTCCCGCCCATCTTCGCGGTGATTCTGGTTGCAGCGTGCATTCTGGCGAACCACTGCCCCTACGTGTTTGGCTACAGCACGCTTGACACGCTCAAGCAGAACGAATACAAGCTCTCGGAAAAGAAGATCAACGCCACGTTCGGCGAGGTCAATCAGGTGGCCCTGATTATTCCGTTTGAGGATTATGAGTCCGAGGCCAAGCTGGTGGACGATCTCAAGGAACTGAACGGCATCGACCATCTGGTGGCGCTTGCGGACACGGAGGCCAGAGACGGCTATATGGTCACCGACTCACTCACGCCGCGCCAGTTTGCAGAGCTGACGGATATTGACATCAGCGTTTCCCGCGCGGCCTATACCGCGTACTGTACATCGAACGAAAACTTCACGCAGGCCATTGGCCAGCTCGTGGATTTGAACAACATTGACAACTGCACGGTTCCGCTGATCGACATGATCAAGTTCCTGTATGAGCAGCGCGATATCTACGAGTCGCGCATCGACGCCTCGCTCATGGCCGACATGGAGGAGATGTACGATGAGCTGATCGACGGCGAGCGGCAGCTGCATACCAAGGACTACTCGCGGATCATCCTGTTTTTGAATCTCCCGGTCGAGAGCGAGGAGACGTACGATTATCTCACGGTGATCAAAGGCGTCATCGGCAAGTACTATACCGAATCCTACTTCGTCGGCGAGACGGCGAAGGACAAGGACTTCTCTGCGGCGTTCTCAGAAGACAATATGCTCATTGGCATCCTGACGATCGTGTTCGTTGTGGCGATTCTGCTGATGACGTTTAAGAGCGTGGCGCTGCCGCTGCTGCTGATCCTGGTGATTCAGGGCAGTATCTGGATCAACTTCTCATTCCCGACGATTCTGCACTCGAACCTGTATTTCCTTGCGTACCTGATCGTCAGCGCCATCATGATGGGCGCGAACATCGACTATGCCATCGTCATTTCCAGCCGCTATCTGAAGCTCAAGGAGACGATGCCGTACAAGGACGCGATGATCGAGGCGCTGAATCTCGTGTTCCCGACGGTGGTCACCTCCGGCAGCATTCTGGCTGCTGCGGGCATCTCCATCGGCGTGCTCTCGTCGGAGAACACCGTGGCGTCGATCGGCATCTGCCTCGGCCGCGGCACACTGCTCTCCATGTTCCTCGTAATGGGCGTTCTGCCGCAGATCCTGCTGCTGGGCGACACCATTGTGGAAAAAACTTCGTTTACCATCGGGCATCATGTCCAAAGGCAGAACCTGAGTGGGGCGATGCGTGTCAACGGACATGTACGTGGTTATATCAACGGCTATGTTGACGCCGAAATTCGCGGCCTCGTCAACGGTACCGTCAGTGCATCCATCGACATCGGGGCAGTTGAAACAGAGGGGCAGGCTGCCGTAACAGACACAGCTACCCCGGCACCCGATGTTCCGGGCAAGGAGGATTCCGATGAAAAGTAACAAACGTCGTTCCATTGCTTTGATTCTGGCAGTGGCGCTGTGCTTTCTCTGCGGAGCAGGGTTGGCCGCGACGGATCAGGATACGATCCACATTTCGTCGGTCAAAGATCTGCTCAAGCTGAGCGAGGCCTGCAAATATGATGCGTATTCCAGGGACAAAACGGTTGTGCTGGACGGCGATCTGGATCTGACCGAAACGGATTATGTCCCGATCCCGACCTTCGGCGGCACGTTCGACGGGCAGGGCCACACGATCAGCGGCCTGTCGCTGGACGGCGACGGCGCGCATATGGGCCTGTTCCGCTATGTGCAGGAGGGCGGCACGGTCAAGAACCTGACGGTGACGGGCAATGTCGATTCCGCCGGCACGATGAGTGAGATCGGCGCGATCGTCGGCACCAATATGGGTACGATCACCGGCTGCACGTTCTCGGGCACGATCAGCGGCGCGAGCAACGTCGGCGGCATCGCAGGCACGAACGAATCTACCGGCATGATCTACAACTGCAAGACCGAGGGCTATGTCGCGGGCGACCACTATGTCGGCGGCACGGTCGGACAGAATCTCGGCACCGTCTCCTACTGCTCGAACACCGCAGGCGTGAACATCAACGCCAGCGACTCGGCCTCCGCGGCTACGGAGAGTCTCGACGATCTGGCACTTCTGTCGGACGATTCGGACGATGAGGAGGAGACGAAGAAGGCCAACACCGCCACGGACGTGGGCGGTATCGTGGGCTTCTCCTCCGGCGTGATTATCGGCTGCACGAACTGGGGCAACATCGGCTTCCAGCATGTCGGCTATAACATCGGCGGCGTCGTCGGCCGCCAGAGCGGGCTGCTCTCCGGCTGCACGAACTGGGGCACGGCCTACGGGCGCAAAGATGTCGGCGGCATTGTCGGCCAGATGGAGCCGTATATCACGCTCGACATGGGCGCGGGCTCGGCCTCGAAGATGGCCAAGGAACTGGAAAAGCTGCATGATTTGATGAACACGCTGCTCAGCCATACCGGCGCGGCGTCCAGTGCGATGTCGGCCACGCTCGGCGCGATCAGCGATTCCGCAGCCAGAGCGACGGAGAACGCGCGCTACGTCGCCGAGAAGACGACCAACTATGTGGACAATGCGACCGGCACGATCAACGAAGTGATGCTCCGCATCAACACGGCGGAGAAGATGCTGTCTCCTGCGATCACGGAATTCTCGCAGGGCGCCGTCTCGCTGGATGGTGCGATTCGTTACTTCAGCAAGGGCTTCGATTACCTCGACGCCATCGACGAGATGACGACTACGGACAAGACGGCATTCAAGAACGCAGCCAAGGATCTCACGGCCTCGTCCGACAAGCTCAACGCCGCTATGGACTACTGCGCGTGGCTCATGAAGGTGATCGACAATGCCTACGGAACCGGCAACTATGATCTCGAAGCGGAGCGCCCCGACAACTGGCTGGAGGTCTCCAATCAATACGGCTACGAGTACGATCCGGCCAACCTGTCCAGCTATGAGACACAGCGCGACGCGCTGCTCAAGGGCGCGGGCGACGCAGCGGACGCCACCGGCGCGATCTCCGGCGACATCTCCACCATGACGAAGATCATCAATCTTTACTATCTCACGGAGGACGAAGACGGCAACACCCGGCTCGACAATATGAGCACGCAGTTCCAGAAGGCGTTCGAGGAGCTGAAGTCCACGACTGGACACCTGTCCACCGGCATGAGCTACCTCGACCAGATGGCGAAGTATCTCTCCAGCAACGATCCGCTGTCTCTTCCGGGCATCGGCAGCGATTTCCGCACCGCGATGGAGAGCGTGTTCGACGGCCTTGGCAGCATCTCCAGCGGCCTGTCCCGCCTGAGCGTGCAGACGGCGACCTACAGCAACCAGATTGTCAACGACATGAAGGCGGTCAACGATCAGTTCAACGTCGTCATGATGGATTTGTGCGACATTCTGGAGCTGGCGCTCAACCCGGAAGCGGAAGACATTCTGGAGGATGTGTCCGAGGAGGACATTGAAAACACCACCAACGGCAAGGTTTACAATTGCGAAAACTACGGCAAGGCGGACGGCGACATGGACGTCGGCGGCATTGCGGGCAGCATGGCCATCGAATACGATTTCGATCCTGAGGGAGATTCGAACATCATGTCCGAAACCACGCTGACTTCGAAATACTTTACCAAGTGCGTGCTGGTTGACTCCACGAACTACGGCAGCGCCGTGTCCCGGAAGGACAATGCCGGCGGCATCTGCGGCGCAGCAGAGCTGGGCGTCATCAGCGGCTGCGAGGGCTACGGCTCGGCAGAGAGCACAGCGGGCGATTACGCCGGCGGCGTCGTCGGTATCTCCAAAAGCTCCGTGCGCGACAGCTACGCCAAGTGCGAGGTCACCGGCGGCAGCTACGTCGGCGGCATTGCGGGCTTCGGCACCAACATCTCCGGCTGCAACACGCTCGTGAATCTCAACGGCTCCGGCAACTGTGTCGGCACGATCGCCGGCGAGCTGGACGAGAATGGCAGCGCGAGCGACAACTTCTTCGTTCATGAGACGGAGGCCGGCATTGACGGCATCAGCTATCAGGGCAAAGCCGAGGGCATGACATATGACGACTTCATGGCGCGCGGCGGGATCCCGGCGGAGTTTTCCAGCTTTGCGGTGACGTTCACTGCCAACGGCGAGATCGTCAAGTCCATCACCTTCGCGTACGGCGCGTCGATCGACGAGAGCCAGATTCCGGCGTGCCCCACAGTTGAGGGCAACTACGGCAAGTGGCCGGATTATGATTACAGCCACCTGACGTTCGACGTGGAGATCAAGGCGGAGTATAGCGCCAGCGCGTCCGTTATCGCGGGCGACCTGTACAACGATGACAGCAGCACGCCGGTCGTGCTGGCTGAGGGCATCTTTGATCCGGCAACGGACGTCCACGTTTCGGAAACCGCGGCCGAAGGCCCGACACTTACCGGAAACCAGAAGCTGCTCATGAAGTACGATGTGGACATCTCCAACGACACGCTCGACAGTGAGACGGACCCGTCGATCTCTGTGCGCGTCCACGTTCCGGAGTCTTCTGGCAGCTACAATGTCTATGTCTACCGCGACGGCGCGTGGAATACCGTGTCCTATACGCGCGACGGCAGCTACCTCGTCTTTGACAGCGCGGAGCGCGACCTCCGCTTTGCGGTCGTCAGCGCGCAGCACAGTGTGCTGTTCTACATCCTGATCGTGCTGCTTGTGGCTGCGATCGTGGTCACGCTGATCCGCGTCCTGCAGCGCCGCAAGACCGCCGCGGCGGTCGCCGCCGGCGATGCGCAGCCCGCTGCGGAGCAGAGCGGAAAGCACAACTTCCTGGCGCGGTTCACGCACGGCAAGACGGCTGGGGAGAACAAGGACGACGCAGCGCCGCAGACCGCTGCCCCCGAAGCGGGCGCGGAAGCGGAGCACACGCCGCCAGCGGAAACTCCGGCGGAACAGCCGGACAGTGTGCCGGAATCCAATCCGGACGACGAAAGTAAATAAGCTCCCAAAATCGAAAACCCGCAGATTCATCTTGAATCTGCGGGTTGAGACTGTCAAAAAAGCAAAGCTTTTTTGACAGAGGGGAAAGCGGCCTGACTGCAGCGCACTCGCCGTCCGCCAAAGGCGGACAGCTCGCACGTTTGCAGGCCGAGAAGAATTTTCTCCGCCGCACATGTCGCCGGAGAAAATGATTGGATTTTCTTTCGCCGCTCCGGCGGCGAAACGCTACGAGGTCCCTTGACAAGCTGAACCTGCAGATTCATCTTGAATCTGCGGGTTTTATCATGTCTGCCGTGATCGCATTGAGCGTGCGCGCGCCGCACATGGCCATCGTGTCGCGCAGCTCCTCGCCAATGCGGCGGATATACTGTTGCACAGCCTCTGCACCGCCGCCGTAATACTGCACGGCGAAGGGACGGCAGATCAGCGCGGCGTCCGCGCCCATGGCCAGCGCTTTGAATACGTCCGCGCCGGAACGGATACCGCCGTCCACGAGAATTTTGGCCTGCCCGCCGACGGCACGCACGATTTCCGGCAGAACCTCGGCCGTGCCGGGCGCGCTGCCGAGTACGCGGCCGCCGTGGTTGCAGACGTAGACCGCCGCCGCTCCGGCCTCCACGGCCTTCTCTGCGCCGCGCGCGGTCATGATGCCCTTGATGATGACCGGCATTTGCGCCGCTGCAACGATTTCGCGCAGCTCCGACACGGACTTGCTGCCCGCGCCGGGAAAGTTCTTGAAAAACGGCAGACCGCTGCTGTCCACCACGATGGACAGCGCGAACACGCCGGCCTCGTTCGCCAGCGCGGTAGAGCGCAGCAGGTCTTCCTGCGGCCACGGGTTCAAAACCGGCACGCCGGCGCCGCCCGCCTTGCGCGACTGCGCCAACGCGCGCGGCAGGACTTCCGGCGTAAGCCCGTCGCCGTAGAACGCGGCGACACCCGCCTCCGCGCAGGCGGGGATGAGCACGTCGTTGTAATCGCAGATGTCCTGCCCCGGTACGTAGTGCAGGTCAAGCGAGCCGATCGGCGCGGCGAACAGGGGGTAGGCAAACTGCCGCCCGAAAAGGGTAAGCGCGGTGTCCGGCATGCCGTTCGGCGCAATGCAGTCGAGGTTGACGGTGACGTCGCGCCATGCCTGCCAGTTGCGGTGTGCGCCGTTGCCCGGCGCCTTGGAGCCGGGGCCGGGGATGCGGTTGCCGCAGGCCAGCCCGTTGCATTCCGGGCAGCAGGCGCACTTTGCGCCGATGATTTGGCGTGCGCGGTCGCGGATCTCAATGTCGGTCATGGGCCATTCTCCTTTGTGTTTTCTCTGCTGCCATTTTACCCGGCGCCGGCTGCCGCGTCAAGCAAAAGCGCCCATCGGGAACGATGGGCGCTTGCCGATTATGATTTTCCGACGGCGAGACTGTAGAGCGTGTTTTTGGCAAAGCCGGTTTCGTCCGCCGCGCGGCGGCAGGCCGCCTTGAGCGAAAGCCCCTCGCTGCGATACTGCGCCACGCGTGCGAGCGCGGCTTCCTCCGTGATCTCCGGCGCGGCCTCCGGCTGTGCACCGCGCAGCACGAGGACGAATTCGCCCTTGGGCGGCGTTTCTTGGAAATGCGCCAGCGCGCCGGAGAGCGTGGTGCGCAGCGTCTGCTCGTGCAGCTTGGTGATCTCGCGCGCGATGGTGACGTCCCGGTCGCCGAAGGCGGCAAGCATGTCCTCCAGCGTGCGCACGAGCTTGTGCGGCGCTTCGTAGAAAATCATGGTGCGCTGCTCCGTTTTGAGCTGCTCGAGATGCGCGCTCCGGTTCTTGCCGGACACGGCCAGAAAGCCCTCGAAGCAAAACCGCTGCGTCGGCAGGCCGGACACGGCGAGCGCCGCGATGGCCGCGCACGGGCCGGGGATCGTAAGGACCTCTACGCCGTGCGCTGCGCACAGACGCACCAGATCCTCCCCGGGATCGGAGATGGCGGGCATGCCTGCGTCCGTCACAAGGGCGCACGTCTCGCCCGCGAGGATGCGCGCGAGAATTTTTTCCCCGCTGGCGTACTTGTTGTGCTCATAATAGCTCACGCAGGGCTTCTTGATCTCAAAGTGGTTGAGCAGCTTTGCCGTGACGCGCGTGTCCTCGGCGGCGATGAAGTCGGCGGCGCGCAGCGTTTCCAGCGCGCGCACGGACAGATCGCCCAGATTGCCGATCGGCGTGCCGACCAGATAGAGGGTTCCGCTCATAGGTTCATCTCCTGTGATCGCTTAGCGATAAATTTCCCGGACCTCCGCCGAATCGCTGCCGTCCGGCGCATACAGCGCAAGGGGCGGTTCGATGGACAGGCCCGGCTTGCCGCCGCGCCGCCCTTCGACGAGTACGAGACTGGGCGCAGTCTCCGCCGTGCGGCACACCATGCGTAAGCGCTTCGGCTCGATGCCGCAGGCGGTCATGGTGCAAAACAGCTCGGACAGACGCTCCGGCCGGTGCACGAGCGCGAATGTGCCGCCCCAGCGGGTGAGATATGCCGCCGCTTGGCACACGTCCCGCAGCGAGCAAAAGCGTTCATCGCGCGCCGCAGCGCGCTTTTCATCCGGCGCGGTGTAGCCGCTGCCGGAAGGAAAGTACGGGGGATTGGCCACCACGAGATCAAACGCCCCGGCCTCCGGCAGGTCGCCGCGCACGCGCAGGTCGCCGGTTCGGATTTCCGCCCGCTCCGACAGACCATTCGCCGCGAGATTCGCGCGGCAGAGCGCTGCCGCCTCCGGCTGAATTTCAATTCCGACCGCCGTTGCGCCCAGCAGCTTTTGCAGCAGCAGCACGGTCAGCACGCCCGCGCCGCAGCCGAGATCGGAAAACCGGCGCACGCGGCCGGTCCCGGTGAATGCGGCCAGCAGTACCGAGTCCGTGCCGAGACGAAACCCGTCTTCGGAGCGGACAAACCGCGTGCCGGGCCGCAGCTCGTCAAATTCCATAAAAAACCTCATAATATGGAGAGACGATATGCGCAAGCATATCGCCTCTTCGTTTTGACCTCGTATAAAAACTTAGTCAGAAATAGCGCCCACGGGGCAGTTGGCAGCGCAGGTGCCACACTCGACGCAAGCGTTGGCGTCGATGACGTACTTGCTGTCGCCAGCGGAGATGGCCTCAGCCGGGCAGTTGGCAGCGCAGGTGCCGCACATGACGCAATCGTCGGAAATAACGTATGCCATTGTAAGTACCTCCTATATATTTCGCCAGTGGATAGTTGCTGACAAAATGCATTGTACCATAAATCATCAAAAAATCAACGCCCAATTCAAGATTCTTGCAGGATTCCGGGATTAAAAAAGCGGCAGGGTTGGAAATAATATTGTGCATACAACCGGATTCGCCACGTTCCTTGTGCGGAACGGAGGATAATCATTGAATGAGAAACGCAAAGGAGGCAATCAATCTATGCGCGGCAGCGATCGGTTTACGCAGCGGGCGTCCACCGCAATCTCCAAGGCACACGATGCGGCAATGGGGATGGGACACAGTTATGTGGGGACAGAGCATCTTTTACTCGGCATTGTCCGGGAGGGGGACGGGCTCGGTGCGCGCATCCTCAACGACAATGGCCTGACCGAGCCGGTGCTGCAGCGCATGGTGGCGGAGACCGTGGGGCGGGGCGTGCCCGGCGCGCCGGAGCAGGGCTTGTCGCCGCGTGCGCGCCGCGTCATTGAGCTGGCGGCGGAGGACGCCGCCCGGCTCGGCCACTGCTATGTCGGCACGGAGCACATGCTCATGGGCATCCTGCGCGAGCACGACAGCGCCGGGGCGCGCATCATTGTCGCGGCCGGCGGGGATCTGAACAAAATCTACACGGACATCATGGACGTGTTCGGCCGGCCGGAATACAAGCCGCGCCCGCAGCAGCCTGCCGGCAGCCGCACGATGCCCCGCCGCACCGAGACCAAGACGCTCGACCAGTATGGCCGGGACCTGACGGAGCTGGCGGCCAAGGGCAGCATGGACCCCGTCATCGGCCGCGACCGGGAGATTGAGCGCGCCATCCAGATCCTCTCCCGCCGCAGCAAGAACAACCCCGTGCTGATCGGCGAGCCGGGCGTCGGCAAGACCGCCGTGGCCGAGGGACTGGCGCAGCGCATCGCCTCCGGCGCGGTGCCGGAGGATATCAAGACCAAGCGCGTGGTGAGTCTCGATCTCACGGCCATGCTCGCGGGCACGAAATACCGCGGCGATTTTGAAGAGCGCGTCAAGAGCGTGCTGCGCGAGGTGCACCGCGCCGGGAACGTGATCCTCTTCATCGACGAGCTGCATACCATTGTCGGCGCCGGTTCCGCCGAGGGCGCCATCGACGCGGCGAACATCATCAAGCCTGCGCTGGGGCGCGACGAGCTGCAGATCATCGGCGCGACCACGCTGGAGGAGTACCGCAAATATATCGAAAAGGACGCGGCGCTGGAGCGGCGCTTTCAGCCGGTGCGCATCGCAGAGCCAACGCCGGAGGAGAGCGTGCACATCATCCGTGGCCTGCGGGAGCGCCTGGAGGCGCACCACCACCTGCAAATCACGGACGACGCCATTCAGGCTTCGGTGGAGCTTTCCACACGCTATATCGGCGACCGGTGGCTGCCGGACAAAGCCATCGACCTTGTGGACGAGGCAGCCTCGCGCGTGCGTATGCAGGCGCTGGCGCAGCCGGAGCAGGTGCGCACACTGGAGCAGCGCATCAGCACGCGCGCGGCGGAACTGGAGCGGTCGGTGCGCGAGAAGAATTTTGAACAGGCCGCCCGCCTGCGCGATGAGGAGATGAAGCTGCGCGAGAAGCTGGAGAAGCTTCGCGGCGCGTGGGAGCAGACGGCGTCCGGCCCGGTGCGGTGCGTTACGCGCGAGGACGTGGCGGAGATCGTCTCGCTCTGGACGGGTATCCCCGTCGCGGGTATCACCGCCGACGAAAGCAGCCACCTGCTGCAGATGGAGGCCGCGCTGCGCCGCCGTGTCGTCGGGCAGGAGGAGGCCGTGCACGCGGTGTCCAACGCGATCCGGCGCAGCCGCGTGGGACTTGGCGACCCGAACCGGCCGATCGGCAGCTTTCTCTTCCTCGGCCCCACCGGCGTCGGAAAAACGGAGCTTTGCCGTGCGCTGGCTCAGGCGCTTTTCGGCGACGAAAAGGCGCTCATCCGCGTGGACATGTCGGAGTATATGGAGCGGCACTCGGCCTCGCGCCTGATCGGCTCGCCCCCGGGCTACGTCGGCCACGAGGAGGGCGGCCAGCTCACGGAAAAGGTGCGGCGCAAGCCGTATTCCGTGGTGCTCTTCGACGAGATCGAAAAAGCGCACGAGGACGTGTTCAACCTGCTGCTGCAGGTTATGGAGGACGGGCATCTGACCGATTCACTTGGTCGCAGCGTCGATTTCCGCAACACGGTCGTGGTCATGACCTCCAACATCGGCGCAAAGGCCATCACGGACAGCCGCAGCAGGCTCGGCTTTTCCCAGCAGACGCATTCGGAGGACGGACGCACGGACGCAGAGATCCGCAGCATGGTCATGGCCGATCTGAAAAAGACGTTCCGGCCGGAATTTCTCAACCGTGTGGACGAGATCATTGTCTTCCACAAGCTCACACGCCCGGATATCCGCAAGATCGCCAAGAAGCTGCTCGATACGGTCGGGCACCGGCTGGAGCAGGCGGGGGTGTACCTGTCGGTGCCGCCGGAGGCGCTCGATGCGGTGGCGGATTCGGGCTTTGACCCGGTTTACGGCGCCCGGCCACTGCGCCGCACGATCCAGAGCATGATTGAGGATCAGGCAGCGGCCATGCTGCTCGACGGAACGCTCCAACACGGCGATACCGTGGAGGCCGGCGTTCAGGAAGGAAAAATTGTTTTGACGAAACGCAGCTAACGTGATACGATAACCCCCGTGACTGACGAAACGGAGGAATAGAACATGACCCCGGCAGAAAAAAAGAGACAGATTGAGACGGCCAACAGCTTTTATGGCTTTAACCGGCACAATGGAATTGAGATTGTGGATGTCGATGACGGCACCAGCGTGATTGAAGTGCCGCTGCGGAAAGAGAGCAACAATCCGCTGGGCATCGCGCACGGCGGCCTGATTTTTTCTCTTTGCGATGTGGCCGCAGGCGTCGCGGCGCGCAGCGGCGGGCGGAACACGGTCTCGCAGGATGCGTCAATCTATTTTTTGAGCCCCGGTGTGAACACAACGAAGCTTACCGCAAAGGGACATGTCATCCGTGAGGGCGGACGTACCGGCATTGCGGAGTCGGAGGTGCTCACGGACGACGGCGCGCTGGTTGCCAAGGCGACGGTGACGATCCACTATATGGACTGAAACGGAAGCGCATTCTGTCGTTCCGAGCCATCATGCAAAACCCGTGAAAAGCAGGCGCTTTTCACGGGTTTCAGCTTGTCAAAGAACCTCGTAGAGTTTCGCCGCCGGAGCGGCGAAAGGAAATCCAATCATTTTCTCCGGCGACATGTGCGGCGGAGAAAATACTTCTCGGCCTGCAAACGTGCGAGCTGTTCGCTTCCAGCGGACGGCGAGTGCGCTGCAGTCAGGCCGCAATCCCCTTTGTCAAAAAAGCTTTGCTTTTTTGACAGTCTCAAAACCCGTGAAAAGCAGACGCTTTTCACGGGTTTTGTCATTCCTTCGCGGGCTTCTCGATGATACAGGTCACCATTTTGTTCAAGGCTTCCTGGAACAGCCGGGTTTTTGCCAGCGCCGAAAATGCAGGCCGCAACGGCGTGAGTTGATAGAAGACCGGCGTGATTTCCAGCGTTTCCAAAATAGCATCAAACCGCGCGATTGTCATTTTGTTGATGTAGGACAGGTACACCTGGCCGTTCTCATCGGTTGAGAACCGGAAACGAATCCGGTCTGCCCCATCCGGGAGCGGCTGAACAAGCGCCTGATAGACCCGGATCATGCTGTCCTCACTGAAAAACGCATGGACCCATGGGACGTGAATGGCGTCTGATAAATGCGCGCCGAACGGATGATAATACGGCGGAAAGTTGATATAAATCCGGCCGCCGGGCCGGCAAAGCCGCAGCGCCTCTGTTATGGCGGACTTCGGGTCTGACACATGCTCCATGAAGTCATTCATAATGATCGTATCGAAGGAGCCGGAGTCCAGCGGTAAGTGGGTCGCGTCGGCCAGAAGAAATGTGAATCGGTCGCTATAGCCGTGCTTTTCGGCGAACTGCTGCGCCCGCCGCGCATATTCCGGTATGATATCCACACCGACGACCGCGCTCGCACCGAGACTGGCGTAATATACGGACTTTCCGCCCTCTCCGCAGCCGACGTCCAGCACGCGCTTGCCGCGAAACATTGCTTCTGCGGAGTCGCTTTGCAGGTAAAACCGGATGGTCTGCGCGCCCCGCTCGTATTGCCAGTCGGCATAGGTCATGTCGGAATCATTCCGAAGATTGAACGGATGTACGGGTGCTGGAAAAAGCGGATTGATCGCCCGTAGCACTGCCGCGCCAAGTTTGCTCATGGTATCGGTTCCTTCCATCTGAGATAGAAAGATTATAACGGGAAATCGTCATAATATCAAGAGAATGTGACGGAAAATATCATCTAATTTTAGGACGGAATTCCGTATACAATAAAGACAGTCTCGGTCAGGTGGTGGAACAATTGAGTGAGTTTGATGCAGTTGGGCGGATTCATGCGCTTTGCCAGGCGCGATCGTGGTCGTACTATAAGCTGGCTCAGAAATCCGGGATTCCCTACTCTACGCTCAATACGATGCTGCGCAAGACCAATGCGCCGAGTCTGCCGAGCCTGTCCAAGATTTGCGACGGCTTTGGAATTACGCTGGCGCAGTTTTTTTCGGAGCAGGGGTCTGTACAGAGCCTGAGTGAATCGCAGCGGCAATGCCTGACGCTGTGGGATGCGCTGGACGACAAGGGGAAGACGCTGGCGGCGGCGTATATGCAGGGCGTTCGGGACGCGCAGGGTGAGAAGTAGCTGTTTTAAAAAATGAAGCAGAACCGGTGCAGGAATGCACCGGTTCTGCGCATCTGGACAAGAACGGCCCCACAGAGGTTCCAACGATGGCAGAAGCGAAGCCACGTCACTTCTGAGCCTGCACCAGCGTTGTGCCGGGGTAGTAGTGCGCGAGGATGTCCGCGTAGGAGCTGCCGGCCTTGGCCATGACGTTCGCGCCGTACTGGCTCATACCGACGCCGTGGCCGTAGCCGGTGACGGTGAAGTGGAACACGCCGTCCGCGTACGCGGCGGTGAACGCCGCCGAGCGGAGGGAAAACAGGCTGCGCACCTGCGCGCCGGTGAGTGTGAGCGAGCCGATCTCCTGCGTGGACACGCGCCCACTCTCGTCGAGTACGGCTTCGCCCAGCCAAGCCGATGCGTCCTCCGGCAGCACGCAGTCGGGATACGCCTCCAGCAGGGTGGCACGGAAATCGTCTGCGGAGACCTCTGCGGAGGAGACGTAGTTCGGCACGTCGTCCGCTGTCTCCGGAGAGGAGACGGACACCAGATACGGCAGCGCGCCGCCCCAGAGCGCGGCGCTGCCCTCGGTCGCACCGGCGGAGGAGGAGTGGAAGACGGCGCGGATGGGTGCGCCGTCATAGACGAGATACTGCCCGTCCGTGTCTGCGACAGCGGCGCGGATGCGCGCCAGATTCCGGTCTGCGTCGCCGCCCCACTTTTCGCGCAGCGTTTCCTCCGGCGCCCACGCGCAGCAGCAGGCCGAATCGCTGCAGATGTCCGCGTCGGGGTGCTTGTCCGTGCGGTGCGCGGCGCGGTCGGCGATATAGGTGCGTGCGGCGATGGCCTGTGCGCGCAGGGCATCCGGCTCGAAGGAGGCGGGCATCTCGGCGGCGAGCACGCCGGGCAGCCAGTCCGCCATCGTGACGGAGACGGTCTCACCGTCGCGCAGCACGGTCAGCAGGGTTTGATCGTAGGGGAGAAACGCCGTGCTG
>JABLYK010000042.1:17327-18414 GCA_018265835.1 Oscillospiraceae bacterium
ACAGAAAAAAGATTCTCCGCATGGGGCGCCCTCCTTTCATTTGCGGGTTGACGTAAGATGGAATTGAGTATACAATAAACTCCGCGAAACCTTACTGAATTCTATTTGGACGGATTTGATTTTATGCGAAAGAAAGCGCTAACCATCTGCTGCTGCACCGGCGTATTGGCCGCCTTCGGGGCGTTTTTTCGCTGGCTGCAGAATCAGGTCAGCTTTGAAAAGGACACCGGTCTGGCCGTGCCCGGCTCTGCCTGGCCGTATCTGGTAGCGGCGTGGATCGCCGTGGCGGCAGTCGTGCTGGGTGTGCAGTGCCTGCGGCTGAAAAACCAGCAGCGGATGCACCAGCCGGAGACATTTGCAGAGGTGTTCGGCTCGCCGAGCCGCGCTGCCTGGATCGCGGCGTGCGTTTTTGGCGGGGTGATGGCGCTCGGCGGCGTGATTCTGCTGGTGTCTGTACCCGTGCAGGAGCTGCAGCGGCCGCTGCTGCGCGTTCTGGCTGTGGCGGCGATCGCGGTGGGCGTCACGTTCCCGACGCAGCTGCGTAGCACAGCGGCGCAGGAGCCGTCCACGGGGACGGTGGTGATCGCAGCGCTGCCGATTTTGCTGTTCGCATTCTGGCTGATCGTAAGCTATAAGATGAACATCGTCAACCCCACCATCTCGGCCTACGCGGTAGAGGTGCTTGCCCTGTGCGCCGCGACGATCGGCTTTTATCAGATTGCCGGGTTCGCGTTCGGACGGCCGAAAGCAGTGCGCTCGGTGTTCTGGAGCCAGTTTGCCGCGTTCCTCTGCCTGATGACGTTGTCGGACAGCCGCTATATGGGCGCGCAGTGTATGCTTGCCGCTGCGGCCGGAATGCTGCTGCTGCAATCATGGCTCGTGATCGTGGGCACGCGCCCCATGTCCGAAATGCCTGTCCCGGATGTCCCGGAAGCGGAGACCGGGGGAGAAGTTTGATAGCAGGAACGCGCGCTCCCGGTTTGGTGACCGGGAGCGCGCGTTCTCATTCAACAGCAAAGCAACCCCGCCGGCGTTTGAATTGCACCCCATTTGTTAGACAGTATGATATACTATCTAACAAGTGGGG
>JABLYK010000006.1 GCA_018265835.1 Oscillospiraceae bacterium
CCCGTTTTGACGTCATGTGCGGCGGAGAAAATACTGCTCGGCCTGCAAACGTGCGAGCCGTCCGCTTTCAGCGGACAGCGAGTGCGCTGCAGTCAGGCCGCTTTCCCCCTTTGTCAAAAAAGCTTTGCTTTTTTGACACCAAAGATGCTGTAGGCGCAAAGCCTACGGCATCTTTGGTGTCATGAATACGGGTATCTGATTGCACGAAAGGTGCGGCAAGCCCAAAGCCAACTCGAAGCCCAGCGCAGTGGGTTCGATTTGGAAAGGAAAAACAACACCATCGGTCACTCGGACGCCGCAAGCGGCGGCTGATGACCTTATGGTGTTGTTTTAACGTGTCAAAGAGCGACCAAACGGTGTATATGTGGGGGTAAAAACGACCAAAAGTATGGCATCTATCCGTTCGGCAAATTGGAATTTGACTTATAAAGCTCTTTGTAAATATACCATATCCACCAACTGTACTCCGCCCTCAAATATTGGATGGTCATAATTATCCGTAAAGAAATTCCGAACAATATGCGAACGGACAAAACCGCACTTCTCATAAAATGGTATTGTTAGTGGACTATCGCCCGTCCCCACTTGAAGAACGGTATATTGATTACTGTACTTCTTAACTACAAAATCAATCAAGACTTTTGCATAACCTTTACCTTGGTATTCTGGAACTGTCGCAATGTTCTTGATTTCAAGCATACCATTTCCTTCATCGGTTATGACACACTCGCTTTTAACACCATTATCATCAAGTACATACATCCTGCCTTTATCAAGATAGCGGTCTATCATATCTTCCTGCTCATCTGCTAATAGCAACAAATCGAGATATTGCTTTTTGTTTTCTGTAACCTCAATAATTGCCATCACTCACACCTACAAATTCTTATTTATCGAACAGATTATACCACAAAACTATGAATTTTTCAAACGAACGCAAAAAAGCGCCCTCGACAACCTTTTTGGCTGCCGAGGGCGTCTTTGTTACAGGTATTCGTGGCTGGCGACGATGCCGCATTTGAAGCGGACTTCGATGCCATCATCTCCGACGATGATCTGTTCCACCAGCTGCTTCATGATCATGCTGTCATCTGCGTTCATGATTGCGCCGCTCTGGATGTGTTCTGCGAAGCTGTCCAGCCACATCTTGACCTCACCATATCGGTTTTCTGTGGTCTGCAGTTCTGCCTGCTGTGCTTCCAGCTCCTGCATCCTCTGGCTGTACTCTTTGATCTGCGCTGCATAGTCCGCTGCCGTGACGCTGCGTTGCTGCTTAGCCTTATGCAGCTCCAGCACCGCATTCTGCAGGTCAATGATCTCCTGCTCGATGCGATCCAGTGCCGCTCTGTTTTCTGGCTCCATTACCAGCCCCGCGCTTTCCTTGACCGCTGCCATGATTTCCTCGGCATCCTCAATCATGTCTCTGATCGCTGCCGTGTAAGTGTTCTGCAGAGTATCCTCATTCACATGGTGGCTGTCGCACTGCGCTCTGCCGTTGCTGATTCTGTTGGAGCAGCCCCATCTCTTGATTTCCCGATTTTTCGTAAATGACCCCGCGCCGTTCCCACAAAGAAAAGGCGTGGAGATTTACATCCCCCTACCCCCTGGCTAAAACGGCACGGAAAAGTTAAGGGTTCACGCATTTCTTTTGTACCGTTTCTACCCCTATATTTTTAATCTTCATTCGAAGATATTGTTTTCAAGTTTATTCGTTTTTCTGATTTGGCCAACGGACACTTTGATGTGTCTGATTTACAGCCTAATAATCTGGCTGTTTGCTGTGATGCGGTCAACTAAGGTCTGCATCAGATGTGTGTCTTCTGCCGCGTTGATCCAGCCGGACAGTTCGCGGTTCGTAATGATAATAAGGCTTCGTTCTTCATTGAGGAAGCTGACTGCACGGTAAAATAGCGGTAAGTCCTCAGGCATGATGTTGGCGTACATCACGTCGTCAATGATAATAACCGAACAATCCAATATGTAACGGTAGATAATTTCCGTTCTGCGAGACTTGTCCTTGTTTTTGATTACTCGCAGGAACTCTTCGATGTTGCAGTAAGAGACAGCTTCTTTCTTCCGTAGGGCGATCTGGCCTATATGTGCTGCCAGTGTGGTTTTGCCAGTATCGCATTTGCCGATGATAACAAGGTTCTGTCCTTCGTCGATCCACTGCATGTTTTCGAGTTGCTCCACCTGCCATGCGATACCCGGTTTAAGTCGTGCAGGATCGAACTCTTTTTTCGGTAAACGGCTGGCGTTCGTATGGCGCTTGATGGCTGCCTGTCTGCGCAGCTCCAATTCCTGACTCAGGATATAATCCAGATAATCTATGTTGGACACGGTCTCTTGATTCAGGTCGATCTTGCCGTGTGCGAGATTCTGCAGATTCAGCAGCCGTGCTTTTTCGTACAGGTCAATCAAGTCTGCCATTTTGTTCCTCCGCTATTTCCTCTGCACGTTTTTTACAGTGATAGAACGTGCTTTCCGTCAGTTTACGTTTCGCCATGCCGAGACCGTAGCGGTAAAGCAAATATGCCTGCACCTCATTGAGTGAGCACTTCTTCACCCGGATACAGTACAAGATCGCTGACTCCACCTGATCTACTGTATATGCCCTTGCCAGTGAGACGATCTTATTCATCTGGGAATTTGCATATCTGCCGTTCTGTTCCCGGAGCATGGCTATAAAACTCTCGATATCTTCCAAATCATCGAATACACGGCGTATAGCGTTTTCTCCGACCGTTTCCATATCTATGGCATCATCTTTGTATGGAATATCTCCGCCTTCCTCAGCTGACTTCCGGCATTTGTGGATCAGCTCGCCGGTGTCTGCTTTGTAGAACATGAGCAGACCATCGTTTTCTTCTATGCGTATCGTGTCATACTGTTTCACGCGGGAATGGGGCAACTCATATTTGCTCCAATCGTATATAACAGCGTGCTTGTCCGATACCGCACGGATCGCCACCTCAGTGTCCTCGGTCTGTACTTTGGTCAGATGCTTGGATTCCTCCCGGAACAATTCCCTCGGCGCTTTCCGTGTGCGATCGTGGGTAGTCCCGTTGCACTCCTTATCCAACCACTCCAATGCCGCACTGTTCAAGGAATCTATACCGGTATACAGTCTGCCCTGCAAAAAGCCTTCTTTTACATAGCGGACGAAGCTCTCAACCTTGCCTTTTGTCTGCGGATCGCTTTTGTGGCAAAGTACAACGCTGAAACCCGCCTTGCGCACAAAGTCTTCAAACTCCGGCACCAGTGTGATATTGCCATACTTTTCGCTGACAACGAACAGCCTGTCCTGGTCGTATAGGATCGTCTGCGTCCTGCCGCCAAAATACCGGAAGGCATATTTGTGGGCGTCAACGGCGGTCTTTGTACGGAAGGGTTCACGGCTGAAATACACGAAGCGCATCCGACTGTATGACAGCACCATGCAGAAGAAGTACACTCGGATATTTCTGTCATACATGTCCTTCATTTTGAACTGACCGAAGTCCACCTGCGCCTCATAGCCCGGCGGGGTTTCCTCGCGGAAGGATGTGGGACGTTCCGATGGCTTGACGTAGCCAGTCTGCTCCCGCAAGTCCCTTACATATTTGAAGAAGGTCGTTTTCTTGCAGTTGAAGTCCGGGAACTGGTCCTTAATCCGATACATGATATTGGTTGCCGGTGTCTGTGGGCAAATTTTCAGGATGCTGATGATGAAGGCACGGTACTGTTCGAGATACGGCGTGTTGTTCCGCAGGTAATTCTCGAAGGCTTCCTCGTCCAGCCGCAGCCACTTGTTGGCGTTTGGCACCGATATGCCAATTTTCTTTGCGATAGTCGTTGTGGGTACACCCAGTGATTTCAGGTGCTTGAGCTCTAAAAACTGGTCTTTGGAAATCATGGTCATTTACCTCCTCTATTCATTATTTGATTTCCAAATCAGGCAAGGACAGTCATAGGCATCACCTCCGAGGGTATTATATAGCAAACGGCCATGGTCTCCAACTGTTTTGAAGGCCATGGCCGTTATGCGTATTAAAGTCTTTTATTAAGGGCACAAGGTGCCCTTAATATCCTGATGTTCTGATTATTACTTATTCATTATCTGATAAAATCGCGTATGAAAAATATATAGAAAAGTTACAGCAAAACAGCCTCAATCTGACTCAGCCGTCAACTTCGAGTCTTGAGTGTAAAAGCCATTACAAAGAACTTTATAAGTTCCTTGACTTAAAACTGGGGTACTGGCCTTTACTGGTTCTTTTTCTTATAAAGTCACGCGTATAAAAATATATAGAAAAAGTTACGCGAAACGGCCGCAGTAAGGGCCAGAACCCCAGTAGGAATAGTGGCGCGTATAGAGCTTGGATTATTTCACATATTCATGTGGCCGCTCTACATAGTCCTTAACCTTATAGTCGCCGATCTTCTCATACCGGCCGTTCTTTTCTTCGGCTTTCTGTTCTGCATCCTGAACGTTCTCATGCAGAATGGCATCAAAGAAGATACGTTCCAAATACTCGTACTTTGAATATATTCCCTGCGAGCCCCACACCAGCGCGTTTCGCACATAGGCAGCATTAACCCGGAACAATTCATGATCCACCTCAAAGCCGAGATGCTTTGCCAGCAGGACGGCAAACACGATGATACTGCGGGTGTTACCCTCACGGAACGGGTGAGTCTGCCAGATCGCGCAAATGATTCGAACCATGCGGAACACAACATCACTGTCGTTCTTACCGGTTTGTTTCAGCTTTGCGATCTCTTTCATGGAGTCTGCCAACTGCTTTTTGATTTCATCAGGGTACGCATAGCGTACCGTGTCTCCACCCAGCACATCTTCATACTTGACCATCTGGATGGTACGGAATTCTCCCGCCCAGTCATAGATCTGACCGAATATCAGCCTGTGTATATCACAGAGTGTATCCGTGTTAAACTTTTCATACCTCTGCTCGTAGATCGCCGTCATTGCCAAATTGGTAATGTCCGCCTCTGCCTTACGAAGCAGCTCTGTGTCTTTGATTCCGGCGCGGTTAATGAGCACATTTGCGTCGTCATACAAATACGGATCTTTCATACCGTCCCCTCCGTCGGAAAACCATAGTGCCGTAATACGTTTTCAAACACCGTTTGAAAGGCTTTTTCTCCGCGGTGCCACTGCTGTATTTCTTCTGCAGTTTCTGCGCTGACCATAACACCCTCTATCGCGTTCATTGCGGAGGCGAAAGAGGTACAGTGCTTTCGACGCTCCGGCTGCAATTCGTCCATGCCGGTGCTGAGCTTCATCACCATGAAATGGCAAGGAAGCTCCTGACCAATCAGCTTTGCCGCCTGCTCCAACTGTTCGAGCCGTGCTGAGATCTGCTTCTTTTCCGACTCGTACTGCGCTCTGCGCTCCAATGCCTCCCGTACATTCTGAACTTCATCAGCTCGGATATATACGCCAGTCATCTTTTCTCCAACACGGCGCTGAAGATAGTATTGCGGATTGCCCTTGATTGTCTTTTTCGAGATGTAGCCAATCGGCAGTTCGTTGAGCTGCACGCGGATAAACTGTTCCCGCGCAAGCAAGCTGCCATACTCGGCTTGAATGGAATAATCCATAAAATCACCTCCGATTTTCTGATGATAGTATACCACGTTTTAACCTGCTATGCAATATATTATGCAAGTTTGTAGGTTATCTTAGCTCTTCTATGATACTTCTCATGTCGCCACTTCCTTCGGCAGGGACACACAATACTAGAACTCACCGGCAATATCCAGACAAAAAGCGGTTTGTTAGCAATTAAGTAGCAAAAACAGCAGCGTAACATATTGCTACGCCACTGCCTCCGGATGGTCAATAAAACATATCCAAAATGGTAGTATGAATATCTACACGATTCGGGTCTTGGTCGATTTGTTCACACTCCAAATAGTTCCGTGTAACGTTAACAATATTGGAGCCGGTAGGTTCACATTTGTGATAATTAAACACCACTATGTTGTATCTATCCAAATTCGTGTGCTCGTGTATATCCTGATCTTCTAATTCTGGCGTCAACGAACTTCTAAACGCAATTCCGTCATATCCCAGACGTTTCACGTATTCAGCTACAAATTGTGTCGGAATGTAGTCAAGAATATCGTCGTCAGAAGCTACAGGTTTAGAATACAGCATGGATAAATCTGCAAACAAATTTAATTTGGCATCGGTCATTCTTTTCGGAATATCCTTCAGTGTAAAATCCAACAACGTTAGCTCCGCTTTGGTTGCTATCGTCGCTACGCTGACGTTTGCTCCCAATCGAGGGCGCACCTCAACTAGCGCTGTATACGGATGATTTGCACAGTACAAATAGGGTATGTAGCGATAATTGGCCCTCAAATCACGTGTTACACTTGCCGGTGGCACAAAACTATCACTTTTACCGTAACCGAAGAAACCATGTTCCTTGCCTGCTTTGGATATATCCTGTATGATTCTGCACCTAAACAAACGTGTCCCGACAGGTATCCTACGCTCAGGGTTTGTAGAAAGATCCTTCAATAAATCAAGCACCTTGATGTCTTGAGGATTCCTGTTCCGATATTTAATCTCATCAATAAACTCTTTTAAATACTTTGAACGAATATTCCCGACTTTACCAAATATCCGATCTCCGCTACGGATGTATGCAACGTTGTTAACATAGAAATCTGTCTTTGCTTTTTCTACATCCAAGACAGCAATCAATTTATCGCCATCTTGGATAGTGTATACCGCGCAAAGATGCTTGTATTGTGAATCCGCACATAACAACCTTAATTTTTCAACTTGCGATGCGTCAACACCAACAAGGCGTTTTTTCTGCTCGTCATACCCAAATATGATAGAGCCACCTTTAGTGTTTGCGAATGCAGAAATAATTCGCCCTATGACATCTAATCTCTGCGGAATGGTTCGTTTGAATTCGATGGTTTCACTTTCGCCATTCAATAGGCATGCGGAAAGATTATCTATAGTAATTCGTGGCATCTCTTTAATCCTCTAATTCTATGTTTTGGCTATCAGTTTCCTAGAGTTACTTATAATTCTTCAATTCCTATTTCCTTCAAATACCCATAAATTCCGTCATACCACTCGCGTTTGCGGGTCTGATCGTCATCGCTGCCGGCTGGCACAAAGATAGCCATACCTTGGCGAGCGCGGGTGAGTAGTACTCGGTAGGCGTTCTTCAAGTACAACCGACGTTCCTCGGAACTAACATTGGTCCAGCGGTTGCCGACAAAATTGTTATAAGTCCATTCGCCGTCTACATAACGGTAGTCCGCATCCCAGGCAACCACAGAATAATCAAGCTCCAATCCCTGAATATCGAACTCCGTCACCACATCCTCCAGCATATAGCTGGAACGGACATCGTCTTTGCCGTTAAGGAACCAGTTGGCTACCGAAATCTCGTTCTTTACGAAGATGCCTTCCGGTTTCAGGCGCAAGGCGCCGCTGCTGGCGAGCAAGCCATAGCGGGTAGTGCCCTGGCACTGTTCACGCACCCACTTCTTTGCCTTGTTCAAATCGCGGGTCAGCACGATGGGATACTTGTCCTTAATGCGAGAGTATAGCGCTTTCGCCGCGTCGGTGTCCACGTCCAGCACAGCCTTAACGAATGCCGCCAAATCCGGCGTGCGGAAAGATCGCACTGAGGTCGCAAGGTGCAGGTCAGCATTTTCATGGATTTGAAGATTGGAAATCATGTCGTTCCACTCGCGCTCGCGGCGATATTCTTCATCGTTGAGTTGCGGCGTGATATATACGTCCCAATGCGGGAAAGCTCGGCGCAGGGAGTCAAACCATTCGGGAAGGCCGGCTTCACCGGTATTAATCTCCTGGCCGCCACCGACGAGGCAGATGATAACAGCCCAGTCCTGATGCCTGTCCATCGTGCTGATCAGGAACTCCGGCTCACTGTATTCAAAATTCGCCACGCCCTTTTTCGTTTGCATAAACTTGGCAATCATATCCTCAGTCCATGCGCGCTGCGCCTCATCGAAAATAGCGACGCGCTCCGGTGGAATGTGATCGTTGCCGACAAAGGAGTCACGGTATTTGTGGATAATCTGGATAAAAGCCGATGTGCTGCGCAAGGCATCACTCTTGGACAGCTTGCGCCCTGCTTGTTTCTCCTGTTCAACCTTGTCACGGGCAAGTGCTTCCTGTAGAACGGTGACGAGCGGGAAGTTGCCGGACAGGAACACGGCGTGTTCGCCGGCTGCGGCATCGGAACGCTGGATCGCCAGATTGAGGCCCAAGAGTGTTTTGCCCGCTCCGGGCACGCCTGTCACGAAGCAGATGGATTTGCGGTGGTTGGCCTTGCTGTAGTCTATGATGCGGTTGATTTCGTCGGTGGTAACGGTGAGGTTCTCGGCGCCGGCATCGCTGCGAGTGATGTCATGGACGTTGTGCCCTCGATAAAGTGCCTGCGCTGCTTCGACGATGGTCGGGGTGGGGAGGTACTCGGAGTTTTCCCACTGTACGTAGTCAAATGCCGGTTCTTCAAAGTGGCTGCCTATGTACTGAATGGCTGCACCAATGTTGTCAGCATTGCAGCGGAGCGGTTCAACAATACGATCTCTAACTATCAGTTTATTCTGATACCGCGGTGCCTTCGTGGAGATCATTATCGGTACCAGCAGCTTATTATGACTTTCTTTCTGAAAGTTCCGCAGATCCAAAGCATAGTCGTACACCTGGTCATACGTACTTTCGCGGTACTCTTTGTCACCAACCTTGAACTCGAGCAGGAACACCATGTTGCGATACAGCACCACGGTGTCCACCCGTTTTCCCATGCGGGGAATGGTGTACTCAAAGACGATCCGGCCGTCAGAAAAAGTGCGCAGCTGATCCTTGAGAATCGTGATCTCCGATTCCCATGTGTTACTTTGTTGGATTGTCGTTTCCGCCGAAATATCGTTGGCGTGAATGATACCGAGGATCTCTCGGTCAGACTGCCGCAGAAATTCTGCTATTGACGAAGAGTAGTAGGATCGTAAGTTGCGCATAGATGCTCCTAATCACAAAACGGTTTGTTAAATCAGAAAGAGTTCATTGCCTTTACAAATAATTTGTTCTCGTAGTCGTCAAATTGCGATTTGATTGAATCATAGTGTTTACGGCAGTATTGTTTCGCCTCTGGCAATCCCAGGTGAAGCAATTCTGTATGCTTTTCTTCGAGCCTTCGAATAGCGTCCGTCGGGAAACCGTACTCTGCAAGTGATTCTCCCAACGTGCTTTTCACACCTGTTTCATAATATCTGCAAACGTGGGATAGGGAAAAACCGCTGGGATCATCCCCCTTTTGTAGCGACGCAAAAATATAAATGCTTTCAAAAAAAGAAATAATTTTGGGAATTTTATGTTCCAATATGCTGCGTAGGCTCTTGAATGCTTCTGTATAAGCTTTATCAATTGAGCTTATCTTTCCTTCGTTACATAGACCTATTTCATAACCCAGAATTCCCTTAAACCCGTCTTTATAGTAGCTAAGCGCCACTGCGAAGTACTTTTTGCTAGTATTCTCGTCAATTAATCCTGCTTTATAGAATAAATCCAGTATCTTTTTTGTCCATGCATATTTCAAGAAGTTCTCAACATCGGTATTATGTGTTATTAATGGCCGAAAAAGTTCATATTCATCATTGTCCATCAATGTGACAAGGAGCTTTTCCTGATTTTCCTTAGATATTGTACGATTTTTGATGAACACATCATATGGCAACATATAGTTTGCTGTTTCCTTATCGCGCACCGCTTTTCTATCCGCATTGACAGATGTAAGATCATCATATTCTGCATTGTCAATATCGATTGGACCAAGGGGTGTATCAGAATAAGTCGCAAAATCAAGAATTAGCGCATCAGATTCCTCGATTTTTGCGAGGTCTCTGCTCACATAGTACACTCTACCAACGAAAGAATGGTGGTATCTTCCGGCGCGACCCTTTATATTTTTTATGTCAAAGGCTGAAAGACGTTTAGTGCCCTTTGATGCATTGAGAATAATCATATTCTTGGCGTCTGTGTTTACGCCCTCGACAATGGTTGAGGTGCAAAAAAGCAGCGGGAACACGCCTTTGTTGAACTGCTCCAGTATTTCACGCTGAATGTATTTAGGGAGCTGTCCATGATGTATTCCGAATCCATTTTTTAATACTTCTATAAGGCTCCATTCATCGACAGAGTTATTAATGTCATATTCTTTTCGTATATGCTCAATAAAATGCTTAAAGTCATCAGGATAACTATCAAAACAGTCGGTAGTTCCTATGTTACTTGACAAATTATTCGAATACTCTATTGCTCTAGCAGGGGACGAACAGTATAGTAATGTCTGACCGTATTCGCATGTATCTATATACGACACGATATCTTTTATCTTCTCGTTGACCTTTGAATTCAAAGGAACCATCGCAGTCGTCGGTAATTGGAGTGAGCCGGGAAGCTTTTCTTCTATTTTCGAGTTATATGCATTGACCGCTATTCTGAGCGTTGGTTCAAATGATATTTCTTTTACAGTGATATGATTGAGAGCCAGGAAACGTATCATACCCGTGCCAAAATGCTCAGGGCTCAGATTTGGTCCCGCAAGGTAATACTCTTCTACACGTTTTGAAAGAAGGTAAAGAGCAATGCGAAACGTTTTTCCCCGATCTTCATCGAGGAACATTGGTTGGAGTTTCCTATATTTTTTTGCACCAGTGCTAGAAGATTGCCTGTCGGAATTCTCTTCAGCATCGTCGTTGCAATAGTCCTCATCAATTTTATAAACTTCATCAAAAAAGAAAAAGTCTATTTTTAAATCTGGAAAAGCCGCTAAAAGTTGAAGGGCACGTTCAGGCGTGAATACAAAAATTTTGTTTTCGTCATCATCGCAAACCGCATCTACCGTTTTTATTATTCGGTAATTTAGATTGTTCTTTTTAACAAACCAGGACATTACGCCCGCATTCTCCAACAGAAGCGCTACTGTAGGAAACACCAACAAAATATTTTTGTAACGCTTTCTGTTACGAAATACGATTTCTCTCATCAGAAACGTCTTTCCATATGAGGTAGGGGCGCTTACCAGCAGGCGACGCGGAGAAATCTGTTGAAAGAGGTCGACCACTTCTTTCTGAGATTGATCCAGGGTAATATTGCGATCTGTATCGGACCTGTATAGCTCATTTATTGCCTGATCTCCGATACTGCCAATCATACCAACAGACGTGTCTGGATTATCAGTATATCCATTTAGCTTGTTATATCCAAAAACGCGCATTTTTTGAGAGGCTATGAATAATAAATTTGCAATAATAGGGTCTTTTTTCAGCTCGGCGTCATCAGATATCCAACAAACCAGATCTCTAAGATGATCTCTGGACTGACCATCATTGGGGTCGTACTGGTTAATTGCCGTCAGAAGCTGGCCGGTATAATCCTGCATAGAATCCTTTCTCCTTATTCCGGATCCGTTCAATGCTTTCTATCGGGAAGATGTAAAAAACAATTTCTGGCTTAAATCCCGTGAAACTATAGGTTTTCTTCCGATAGTATTCTCTGATGGAAGAGACCTCTTTTTCGATTACAGCAAAAAGCTGCGATGCATCTTGGTATAGTTCCTTTGCACCATATGCCAGTAGGCATGGAATTTTTATTTTTACGTTTTTTTCTTTAAAAAGCGCAAGGAGCTTTTTCGCTCGATCTTCATCGCTTTCATCTAGCATCAGAACGTTCAATTCATTGATCAGCTCTAAAACGTTGGTTGCATCTTCTGTTATGTATATCCGTTTGTCGCATACGAAAAATAGCTGTTTTGAAAGGTATATCTGACTGTATTTTTCCGCAAGGTCCTTATTTATGCTGGATTTACAGTATCTTTTATCACCTAATTTAGCTTGTCCCAGCCATATAGTTATTTCGTCGTCCTGCTTGGAGAAATAGGTAAGATCATATCCTTTTATCTCGTTATTATCGTTCTGACGAAAAAGAGTTCTGACTGCAAGCTTATAGGCGTTTGGATCATATAACTGCACAAGCAGATCAAGCAGGACCTCGCTGGGGAGTCCGTCATTCGTATCCACCCTTTTGGGCAACCGCTGATTGTATGCAAATTTAGCAGCTTGTTCCAATGAAGAAAACGTGCCATTGTTGTAATATTTTACGACTTCGTCTTCTCCAAAAGCATAAAACAGCAGGTTTTGCCGCATAAGTGCAGCAAGGTCCTCAACGGCGTTATCCCCAACAGCATGACTGTATGGCTGATACTTATATGTATCCTCCAATGGAGAATAGGAGAAAATAATGCTCTTACTTTTCTGGATGATTTCTTTCTCGAATATTTCTTTGTAGTCTTGGCTCACCGTCATTTTGTCCACCTATATACACGAAATAAGGTCTTAATCTCCCGTTTTATTCAGTGTAATCTTCACACCTCAGTATTCATTTTTCTGCTATCATATTGATTTTGTATTCCAATTGGGTTTATGTGTTTTCTCTTTTTCTAAAGGAATATCTTTTATAAAGCAGATAAATCCTCCATACATTTCAGCTGTCTCTTTCAATGGAATAACAGTGATCTTCCATCTGTAATTACACTCCTATACGATGCCGGATATCGTTCAGCCATTCGCCTTTGTATTTGAAATACTTGGGGCCAGCGATTGCACTTTTCACACCGGTAAGGTGCTTGGCTAACGCGGTCAAAGACCATATTTCACCGTCATAGCTGACATGCTTGTCATCTACGACTTCACAAAGCGTGCCGGTGTTTTCATTGCCATTGCAACAGAATTCAATCTTCTCACCGACAGTAATACCACATTTAGAAAAAGCAAACGGAGATAGCCGTTCCTGGTGCTGCTCATTGATTTCCTGAGCAAGCTGTTCGTCATGCTGTTCAGTGGCTGTCGCTTTCCATTTCTTCAAACGATGGCGGTATCCATTGATTTCTGCTATGGCTTCAAGAATTGAAAACGCATCCTCCGGTGTCATGGCATAAAATTCACGGATACGGCGTTTGCCGTCTACCTCTTCTCGTGAGCGCAGCTCCGGATTTAGCTTGTCCAGAATAGAGTGCAACTTTTTGTCCGAAAGAGCTGAGTCTACCTCATATGTAGCATATATGCGAAAGGCAAACGGCACTGCAGCACTGCGGTTAAGCTCATCCAGCCGCTGCTTCACGTCCGTCGCATATCCAATTTTTACGTACTGCGGAAATGACGGGTTTGTCAATATGTAAATGTAACCTTTACTCATCATTGTTCACCCTATATTTTCCAAAACAACAGCTAACGAAGTCCTGGCCTATTTGTGTTAATTCAATACGATATTTTTAATGTTAATCTTACTTTCTGTCTCGAATACATGTTCCAAAACCTTATAAAACCAGTGATTTCGAAACTTCTCATAATCATAGTTAAGTTCTATTACATTGCTGTTTTTGATAAGAAGCCCTAACCGCTCAAGGTTTTCGACAGATTGGGTTAATTGCAATTCTTTAGATTGATCAAAGCTATGTTTAACGCCTTTAAAATCAAACATTATGTGAGGGTATGGTGTGATCTTCCCATCTTTATGTGTTTCGTTAATGGTACAACACGGTAATGTGTGAGTCTGTCTAAACACTTCCAGCAGTTTTATATCTAAATATGACAATTGCTTAATCATTTCGGGGAAAGCTGGATGCACTTTATTTACGCACTCAGCATTACAAGCAGAGGCAACCAGTTCAGCAAATAATTCTCTGAATTCTGCTTCCTCGATATAGAACTTGCTCGCTTCAATTGCTGGGCCTACGATTCTAATTTTGGGCTCATTAAGCTTTTCTTCTGGAATACCAGCCACTTTTTCAGCAATCCTTTTCTTATAATCAGCGAGATATGCCTCACGCTTAATCTCCTGTTTCTGCCCCCAATAACCAAGCCACCCCATTACTCCATCTACAAGCAGTCCAAGATTCTCACCAATACTCTTTGATGTCGGGCGAACAATATCCTCGGCAACAATTTTACCAACGTCTATTATGGCTTCTGTCACTTTTTCCTCTACCATTTTGCTTCTCCTTTCTATGTTTTGAAAAAGCTATTTCTATTATTTCAACCGTTCGCACAGCGGCAGAATTTCTTCCAGTTTGGCAACGATGCGCTTCTGCTCGGCAAGGGGAGGTAGTGGCATAATTGTATTTGCGATATCGACGATAACCCAGTTTTTATTTCCCACACCACGAGTATGTTCCTTGCACTGCTTTTGAAAATCCGGCGCTAATATTGAATAAACCAAAAAATCTATGTCCAACAGATCCTTGTTAAACTTTAAAAGTGCAACACTAACAAACAAACTGAATTCTTCATCAGTCTCCACTTTTGCAGGTACACCCGTTGTTCCAACCTTGGACAAAAGTATATCGCCTCGTTGTGGATTACAACGATTCCAAAGTTCTCGGTGTTCTTCTTGTGATATAAACTTGGTATCTTCCAATGAAAGTGTGCCATTACTCATATTGCGAACTGAAACAAAAGGAACGCCAGAAACTGTGTACTTAGGTGTTCTGTGTGTGCCATCAACCAACTTATGAAGTAGGCTTCCGATACGTACCCATTTCCAAGTTTCTGGAATATCAAATGGGATATCGTCTTCTGTGATTTCGGGCAGGGGCTTTTCTTTTTTGATTTTGCCTTCTTTGATGAGTTTCTGCTTTTCTGCCTGGATTTGCTGATACAGTTCTTCGCCGGTGCCTTCTTCAGGGCGCTGTTCCACCAGTTTACCCTGAATGGCCATCTGGAGAATGGATTTCTGCATATCCACAGGGAAACGCTTGTTGAAGTCTTCCAGCCTGCTCCACGCCTGCTCGTAGCGGTCAATCAAGGGCAGCAATTCCTCAATTTTCGCCACAATGCGCTTCTGCTCAGCAAGCGGCGGGAGTGGTATCATACACGTCGCAAGATAGTCTTTATGAATACGCTGTTGACCTGCAGTTCCCGTAAAGGATTTAACGCCATTTGCAATAAAAAATTCTGTTTTGAAAAACCACAGTAGATATTCGGGCAGTACAGTGCCGTTTATGGTTCGAATGATGGTGAGCTCTGTTGTGCCAGCTCCATATCCATTGACAAGATTTCTGAAAATAACAGATTTTCTATTCTGAAAACAGGGCGTTATTTTTGCGACGCCGATATCTCCTTCTGCAAAATGGGTAAATCCTTTTTTGATCTCTTTCCATTTTTTGATTTCGAAGGTGTGTTGATTTCTGAAACCGTCCATCACGCAAGGCATTGGAATAAATGCCGTTTCTAACTCATCTTCCAAATCATTTTTAGGATTAAGCGTTACGATTTGAGCAACACGTGCCCATTTCCATATGTCAGGAATATCAAACGGAATTTCATCCTCTGTAATTTGGGGAAGAGGCTTTTCTTGTTTGATAGCGCCAGCTTTGATGAGGCGTTGTTTTTCTGCTTGAATCTGCTGGAACAATTCTTCGCCTGTACCTTCTTCGGGGATTTGAGGAACTAGTTTCCCCTGAATAGCCAACTGCAGAATACTTGCTTTCAACTCCTGCGGTGTCATTCCTGACCACCTCCGAGAATGGCGGTGATGTCAGCCAGTACGCGGTCGATCTCCGCGTTCAGAGAAGCGCGTTCTTCCTGATAACGCTGAATCAGGTCCATAGGTGCCAGGATTTCTTCCTCGATGTGGGGGTAGCCACACTGGTCCAGGTTGTAGCCCAGTTCTTCCGTCAACTGCTGTACCGTGAACTTCTTTGCCTTATCAAAACCATCCACGGTGATTTCCTGACGGTTATTCCACCATTCCACTACCGGCGCAAAATGCTCCAACTTCATGGGCTTGGTCTTGGAGAAATGCTTGTACCCCTCCGGCATATCCAGACGGTAGAACCAGGTTTCCGCGGTCGCACCTGTGCGGTCAAAGAAGAGAATATTGGTGGTGATAGAGGTATAGGGTGCAAAAACACTGCCCGGCATACGAATGATGGTATGCAGGTTGAATTCGGACAGCAGTTTCTTTTTGATATTCACCTTGGCATTGTCGGTGCCGAACAGGAAGCCGTCGGGCAGGATAACTGCGGCACGCCCGTTCTTTTTAAGGCGGTACATAATGACCGACATAAAGAGGTCTGCCGTCTCGCTACTTGCAAGGTCAGCAGGGAAATGATTCTTTACGTCCGCCTTTTCGCTGCCGCCGTAGGGAGGGTTCATAAGAATGACGTCAAACTGATCGTCCACGGTGTAGTCCAGCACGTCTTTCAGCAGGGTGTTATCATGGAATACACGGGGAATATCCAGGCCATGCAGCAAAAGGTTGGTGATGCAAAGCATGTACGGAAACTGCTTTTTCTCGATACCGTAAATGGAATCGCCATATTTCTTGGCGTCGGCGGTGCTTTGCACCTGTTTCTGCAGCTCTTTCAGCCAGCTAACAATGAAGCCACCTGTACCGCAGGCGAAATCGGCCATGGTTTCACCGATTTTAGGCTGGATCATCTGTGCCATAAAGTCGGTAACAGCACGAGGGGTATAGAATTCACCTGCGCTGCCCGCACTTTGAAGCTCTTTCAGAATGGACTCATAGATATCACCAAAGGCGTGGCTTTCCTCATAATCGGAGAGATCAAGCTCGTCAATGACATTGATGACCTGTCGAAGCAAAACACCGTCTTTCATGTACTGATTGGCATCGGCAAAAGTGGTCTGCACGATGGCTTTTTTGATAGGGGTTTCGGAAGTAACCTTAATTCCCTCAATCAAAACCTTGCCTTCGGAATCTTTAATATCCTTGCCTTTCAAGACTGGGAACAGAGTGTTGTTGACAAACTCCAACAGCTGGTCGCCAGTCAGTGCAGTACCGGATTTATCATCCACTGCCCAGTTCTGCCAGCGGCAAACTTCCGGGATTATAGATGTGTAGCCCTCATCGTCAAATTCCCAGTCCTGCTCCTTGGCATCATATACTTTAAGGAAAAGCATCCACGCAATCTGCTCAATGCGCTGGGCATCGCCATTGATACCAGCGTCATTGCGCATGATGTCACGCAGCCTTTTCACAAATCCTGATAAGTTACTCATGGTTTATACCGCCTCGTCCATGTAGATTGCGTCTTCCAATTCCTGTATGGCCTTCAAATAACCAGCCTTGCCGCCGAAATAGCTGGCGATCTTTGCGGGTTTGCCCAGGCGCATGAAGGGATCCAGACGCAAAATCTCTGTCTTTTCAATTTCATAAATGCCGGAATTCATATATTTATCCAGCAATGCCTCCAGCACTTCACGGGCAACGCCGCTGTATTTGCTGAGGAAATCACGCTTCTTTACGTTGTTGGCACGTTCTCTGCGGGTTAAGGGCTTTTTGTCGTAGGCAACGTGGCAAATAAAGTCGAAGTCGTCAACATCCGCCATACCCTGATCGGCCTTCATAGAAGCTAAATCGATACCGCGCTCCAACAGCATATCCCGGATTTCCCACTTGTTAGGATTCTTTCGCCATTCACGGATAAAGGCATCCAGAGAGGCATATTCACCGCGGACATTTTCTTTGGTGTAGTCCACGATGCTCTCCTGACGGAGCAGTTTTCCGTTGGCATCATAGATGGAAACGGTCTTGTGGATGATCTCCACCTTACAGCCATCTCTGCTCACAATGGGCTTTACTTTCGGGGGATTCGGTTCGGGACCAGGACCAGGACCAGGGCCGGGACCGGGAGGCGGTGACGGTGGATTAGGATCAAAACCAGGATCGATTTCAATGGGGCCATCCCAATCGGGGTCGGCAAACAGCCTACTGACATTGCGGAAGTCCATAACCACGAAATGGGTCTTGCCTTCTTTTTCACGCAGACGGGTACCACGACCGATAATCTGCTTGAATTCGGTCATAGAACCGATCATCTCATCCAGCACGATAAGCTTGGTCATCTTGCAGTCTGCGCCGGTAGAGAGTAGTTTGGATGTGGTTGCAATCACCGGGTATGGTGCAGAAACAGAAATGAAATAATCCAGCTTGCTCTTGCCGTACATATCGCTGCCGGTGATTCGGACAACGTAGTCGGGATTCTGTTTGACCATGTCTGCATTCAGATTCACCAACGCCTGCCGCATCCGCTCGGCTGCGTCCTCATTGGCACAGAAGACAATGGTCTTAGCCATACGGTCTGTGCTCTTTAAGTAGCGAGTAATCTCGCTGGCTACCTGCTGAATGCGGTCTTCGATAATGATGTTGTAGTCGTAATCGCTGTTAGTATAGATGCGATCGGGAATCTCAACGCCGTTTACATCCAGCTGACCACGTTGCGGACGCCAGCCATCCCCGATGTCGGTAGTAATGTTGATAACCTTGAAAGGTGCAAGGAATCCATCCTCCACGCCTTCCTTCAAACTGTAGGTATAGACGGGATCTCCAAAGTAATTGATATTGGAGATGTACTTGGTCTCCTTCGGTGTAGCAGTCATACCGATCTGGGTTGCAGATTTGAAATATTCCAGAATCAGGCGCCAGCGGCTTTCCTCTTTGGCGGATCCTCTGTGACACTCATCGACGATAATCAGGTCAAAAAAGTCCGGCTGGAACAGCTTGCTGAAATGTTCTTCACCTTCATCGCCAACCAACTGCTGATACAAGGAAAAGTACACCTGGTGAGAGGTGATGGTGCTGGGGTCATCTTTACTAACGTTAATTTTGTGTGTAACCTTCTCCAGAGGCGCAAAATCCTGCTGGATAGACTGATCCACAAGAATATTGCGGTCAGCAAGGTACAATATCTTTCGCTTCATGCCGCTCTGCAACAGGCGGTAAACAATCTGGAATGCAGTATAGGTCTTACCAGTACCAGTAGCCATAACTAGCAACAAGCGATCCTGGCCGCGAGCGATAGCATCTACCGTTCTATTAATCGCAATGCGCTGATAGTAACGGGGAGGATACGTATTCTGGCTGCTGTAGTAAGGCTGCTGTTGTGCAGCTTCCTGCTGGGGTGTCAGGCCGGATTCCAACTTATAACGAGCGATCAGTTCTTCTTCGGTGGGAAATTCATCTAAACCTAACTGACGCTCCAGGCCAGTCAGGAAATCATGCTCAGCAAAACCGTCTCCGTTGGAGCTGAACGCAAAAGGAAGATCAAGCATCTGAGCATAGGCCATGGCCTGCTGCAGGCCATGAGAAACACTATGGTTATTATCTTTGGCTTCGATGATGGCGATAGGGTGATTGGGTGCGAGGTACAGCACATAGTCTGCACGCTTCGGTTTTTCACGCACAACAAAATTGCCCTTCAGATTGATCTTACCATCTGTGAGCTTTGTTTCCATCGTGATTTTACTGATATCCCATTTTGCCGTCACAGCGGGAGTGATGAACTGCAACTTGATATCTTCTTCTGACATCAAGTGTTTCGGAATCATACTCATGCTTGTCCTCCTTCCGTTTTATTTGGATTCGGGAATAAACTCCATTATATCGCCTATATCGCAATCGAGTACTTCACAGGCTCTACCGAGGATAGCGAGGTTTACCGGTTCGTCGCGGCGAAGTTTTGTCATGGTATTGGGGGCGATATCTGCGGCCTTGCGCAGCTCTGCCTGTGTCATCTTTTTATCGATCAATAATTTCCACAGTTTGTTATAAGAAATAGCCATCTTTCTGCCTCCTATAGAGCGATAGCAAAATGCTTACAATATTACAATTTACAGTATAGCACATATCGTCGAATTATTCAAGATATTCTCGCAATTTGTTGCGATATTATCTAACAATCCATTCAGGATAAGGGATTTGAACAAAATCGGTGCTTTTTCAGGCGACAGTCACCATATCGCATATATTTGCGATTGTGTCTGATGTTATTGGGTTCGAATCCACGTTCTATATCGGCTGCATGACTTTTTGTTGTGGCAAAGGGTAACTAAAAGTATTCGAATCCCGTGGTCTGCTGTTTTGCCAACTTCTTTGCTCTGTAAAGAAACGCAAAAAGTAACACGCTCAATTTGCCCACAGAACGCAAAAAACTGGGGCTGGCGCGGCCTCAATGGCCGTTCCACCCCCTGTTTCGGCGGTATTTGACTGTATGGAGGGCTATTTTGCCCCGAAAAGCATGAAAAAACCTCTCTTGTCTTGGTAGACAAAAGAGGTTTCTTTTGTGGTACGCCCGACGGGATTCGAACCCACGACCTTCAGAGTCGGAGTCTGACACTCTATCCAGCTGAGCTACGGGCGCATATTCAAAAACAACTGGTATTATAGCAAATCGCTCCGAAAATGTAAAGTACAGATTTGCTTTTGCTATTTCAATTTTTCCGGGCGTATGCTATACTGAGTCCAGCTTACCAGATCTCTGCCTGAAAATTTCCGAGAAAGCGAGGGAATCCCGCTGTGAAGAAAATTCCACTCGGCAGCACCGGGCTTTTCGTCTCCAAAACGGCCATGGGCTGCCTGCCCATTCAGCGCCGCAGCACGGAGGACGCCGCAGCCATTCTGCGCGCGGCTTACGAGGGCGGCATCAATTACTTCGACACCGCCAACAGCTACACCGACAGCGAGGAAAAAATCGGTCTTGCGCTCTCCGACGTGCGTGAGCACATCGTGCTCTCCACCAAAAGCCAGGGGCGCGACAAGGCGACCGCCGCCGCACACATCGACCTGAGCCTGCAGCGCATGAAAACCGATTACATCGACCTGTTCCAGTTCCACATGGTGCCCGCCGTGCCGGACATCAACGACCCGGACGGCGCATTTGCCGCCGCGCTGGAGGCAAAGCAGGCCGGGAAGATCCGCCACATCGGCGTGACCACGCACAAGCTGGACGTGGCCGAAGCATGCATCGAAAGCGGAAACTTCGAAACGCTGCAATACCCGTTCAGCTACATCTCCTCCGAGCGCGAGCTGGATCTGCCGCGCAAGTGCGCTGCGCGCGGGATGGGCTTCATCGCCATGAAGGGGCTGGCCGGCGGCATGCTCTCCAATGCGCGCGTGTGCCACGCGTTCATGAAGCAATACGACAATGTGGTGCCCATCTGGGGCATTCAGCACATGGACCAGCTTCAGGAGTGGCTCGCGCTGGCAGACGAGGATCCCTCGCTCGACGAGGCGATGCGCGCCGTCATCGAGCAGGACCGTAAAGAGCTTGCCCGCAGCTTCTGCCGCTCGTGCGGGTACTGTATGCCCTGCACTGTCGGCATTGAGATCAGCAACTGCGCGCGCATGGACATGCTCCTGCGCCGCAGCCCGTACAAACGGTATCTCACGCCGGAGTGGCGCGCCAAGATGAACCAAATCAACGACTGCATCGACTGCGGTCACTGCAAGAGCCGCTGCCCCTACGAGCTGGACACGCCGAATGTGCTCCGCTATATGTTGAAGGACTACAATGAATTCTATGAAGCACACAAAAACGAGCTGTAAAACCAGAATCATTGCCCTGCTGATCTGCGTGGGGATGCTGCTGCCTCTTTCCGCCTGCGGAGCGGAAAAGCCCGTCAAGCAGCGGATTTTCGCCATGGACACGCTCATGGATCTGACGGCCTACGGTAAGAACGCCGAGGCCGGGCTGACCGACGCGATCGCCGCCATCAACGGTCTGAACACCACGCTCGATCCGGAGCTGGAATCCAGCAAGGTATACGCCATCAACCACGCGCAGGGCGACAGCGTCGTCGTCAACGGTCAGATCGCCAAGATGCTCCAGACCGCACAGACCGTCTCGCAGCAGACGGGCGGCGCGCTGGATCTGACGGTATACCCCCTGCTGCGGGCCTGGGGCTTCATCGACGCTGACTACCGCGTGCCCGACGAAGCGACCATCGAAGCCCTGCTGGAGCAGGTGGATATGCAGAAGGTGCAGCTCACCGCGATGGGCGACGATGGGAGCTATTTGATGTCCATCCCCGCGGGCGCAGAGCTGAGCTTCGGCGCGGTCGCCAAGGGCTGTGCCTCCAATTACGCCATCAACGCGATGCGCGCTGCCGGCGTAACGAGCGGCGTGATCTCGCTGGGCGGAAACGTGCAGACGCTCGGCACGAAGCCGGACGGCAGTGACTGGAACGTCGCCGTGCAGGACCCGAACGACACGGGCAGCTACATTGGCTACGTCTCCGTCGGCGAGACGGCGGTCATCACCTCCGGCAGCTATCAGCGCTGCTTCACGCAAAACGGCAAGCTGTATCACCACATCATCGACCCCGCCACCGGCGCGCCGGCGGAAAGCAAGCTCCAGTCCGTGACGATCGTGTGTTCGGACGGAATTTTGGCCGACTGCCTGTCCACGGCGATGTTCGTGCTCGGCGAGACGGACGCGCTCGCCTACTGGCGCGAGCACGGCGGGTTTGAAATGATTCTCATCACAACGGACGGCCGCGTCGTGCTCACGAACGGGCTGTACGGCAAGTTCACGCCAAACGGCGACCGCTACGAGTATTCTTACGTAAAATGACAGAAATGAAGCTTTTGAACAAGGATTTCTTCCGGCGCGACGTGCTGTGCGTCGCGCCGGATTTGACAGGCCGGGTGCTTGTGCGCCGGCTGGACGACGGTACGCTGATGCGCCTGCGCATCACAGAGACGGAAGCCTACCGCGGCGAGGCGGACACCGCCTGCCACGCCTGCCATGGCCGCACGAAGCGCACAGAAACGCTCTATTGCGACGGCGGGACGATCTACGTCTATCTCTGCTACGGGATGCACTGGATGCTGAACGTCGTCACAGGCTCCGTAGACGAGCCGCAGGCCGTGCTCATCCGCGCCTGCTCGGACGGGGCGAACGGCCCCGGCAAGCTGACCAAGCGCCTGCAGATCGACAAGCGCTTCAACACGCTGGACATTACGGACTGCCCGGCGCTGTGGATCGAGGACGACGGCGCGCGCTTCGCGCTGGAGACGGACACGCGCGTCGGCATCGGCTACGCCGCGCCGGAGGATCAGGCGAAGCTGTGGCGCTGGAAATGCGGCGCGCAGGAGAAGTGAGGTGCCTATGAACACACCCGACACGGAACTGTCCGCTCTGCGGGGCATCGGCCCGAAAAAGGCTGAAGCCTTCCGGAAGCTCGGCGTCACAACGCTGCGCGACCTGCTCACGCTCTTTCCGCGGCGGTATGAGGATCGCAGCCAGTTTCGCCCGATCGCGCTTGTACAGTCGGATGAGACGGTGTGCATTCGCGCCATGGTCGCGTCCGAGCCGCGTCTGGTGCGTATCCGGCGCGGGATGGAGCTGGTGAAGCTGCGCGCGGTGGACGAGTCCGGCGCGGTGGATATCACCTTCTTCAACCAGAACTACATGAAAAACAACCTGCATCCGGGCGAGACCTACACGTTTTACGGCAGGGTCACCGTTTCGGGCAGCAAAAAAGCCATGGCGAACCCGGTGTGTGAGCCGGAGCACAGCGAAGGGCATCTGACGGGGCGGATCGTACCGGTGTATCCCCTCACGGCGGGGCTCACGCAGCGCGTGATGCTGGATGCCGTGCGCGCCGCGCTCGATGCGTGCGCAGACAACATGCCGGACGCGCTGCCGCCGGAGATTGCGGAGCGCTACCGTCTCGCGCAGGCGCGGTTTGCGTATGAGAACATCCACTTCCCCACCGATTTCGGCACGCTGGAATTGGCACGGCGGCGGCTGATTTTTGAGGAGCTGTTCGTACTGGCGGCGTCCATGGGTCTGATGCGCGGCAGCCGGCGCACCGCCGGCGGCATCCGCATGGAGATCGCAGACGTCGAGGAATTTTACCGCACGCTCCCCTTCTCCCCGACCGGCGCGCAGCGCCGCGCGGTGGAAAGCGCCGTCCAGGATCTCACCTCCGGCGTGCCGATGAACCGGCTGATTCAGGGCGACGTCGGCTCCGGAAAAACACTTGTGGCTGCCGCGTGCATCTGGTACGTGTGGAAAAGCGGCTGCCAGAGCGCGTTCATGGCGCCGACGGAAATCCTCACCGAGCAGCACGAGGCCACGCTGCGCGGCTTTCTCGCGCCGCTCGGTATGCGCGTCGGCCGGCTGACCGGCTCCATGACCGCAAAGCAGAAGCGCGAGGTGTGTCAGGCATTGGCGGATGGGACGCTTGACACCGTCGTCGGCACGCACGCGCTGCTGCGCGACACGGTGCAGTTTCACCGGCTCGGCCTTGTCGTGACGGACGAGCAGCACCGCTTCGGCGTGGAGCAGCGCGCCGCGCTCACCGGCAAGGGCGACCATCCGCACACGCTCGTTATGAGCGCCACGCCCATCCCGCGCACGCTCGCGCTGATGATCTACGGCGACCTTGACGTGTCCGTCATCGACGAGCTGCCGCCAGGGCGGCGCAGGGTGGAGACCTATTGCGTAAACGAGCGTTATCGCACGCGGCTGACCGCGTTCATCGACAAGTTGGTCGGCGAAGGGCGGCAGGTGTTCGTCGTGTGCCCGATGGTGGAGGAAAACGAGGAGCAGATGCCGGACGTCAAATCCGCACAGGAGCACGCCGCCGCGCTGCAAAAAGCGTTGCCGCACCGGCGCGTCGCCTGCATTCACGGCCGCATGAAGGCCAAGGATAAGGAGGCCTGCATGGCCGCCTTTGCCGCGGGCGAGACAGACGTACTCGTCGCCACGACGGTCATCGAAGTCGGCGTGGACGTGCCGAATGCAGCGCTCATGATCGTGGAAAACGCAGAGCGCTTCGGCCTGTCGCAGCTCCACCAGCTCCGCGGGCGCATCGGGCGCGGGTCGTACCAGTCCTACTGCGTGCTGGTGTCGGATTCGGACACCGACGAGGCGAAGGCCCGGCTCAAGGTCATGCACGACACGACGGATGGCTTCCAAATTGCGGAGGCCGATCTGCGCCAGCGCGGGCCGGGCGATTTCTTCGGCAACCGCCAGCACGGCCTGCCGGAGATGCACATCGCCGACCTCTGTGCCGACATGACGGTGCTGGGCGACGCGCGCGACGCGGCGCAGTCCGTTCTGGACGCTGACCCCGATCTCGCCGCGCCGGAGCACGCGGCGCTCAAAGCGCAGTGCGAGCGTCTCTTCGCCGCGAATCAGGGGCGGTTCAACTGAACAGGAAAGCATAAAGCAGTTGTATTTCAATCTGCGCTGGGATACAATACAGATAACTACATGGAGCTTGTTCAGGAAATCAGGAAAGGTCTTAGTAGATATAGAGCGGTTTCGATCGGTAAGACGGAGTATGGAGAAAAATTCACAGTTTATATGCTTGTCAAGGGCGCGAACGAGCGCTATTCGAAAGTAAATACGGGATGGATTTTTGATTCTGGAAGTACAGCACCGAGAATGACAACGGCATATGTGGATAAATGACAGGAGATTATGACCATGAAAATAAAGGAGCATGATTGTGTTCTTCTGAAAGACGGAAGAGCAGGGGCAATTGTGGGAATCTATTCAAACGACATTTATCTGGTGGATATTGATTATCCATATGAGCAGTTGAGCGAGATCGAAGACCCAACAGAGTTCATTTCAGCGGCGGATATTCAGAAAATCACATACATTAGCTAAACCACCGCACACAACTGTAGGGTGGTTTAACTATACCAAAAATCAAATCAGGATACGCAGGAGCAACCGGGAATCCGGTTGCTCCTTTGCTATATCACACCCCGCCGGTGGTTCATCCGGTTTAACCGTGTTATCGTACATTGCGGAGCTGATAGCGGGCAAGCTCATGGTCCCGCTTCTTGACGAAGATCTGATATTGGATCTGACGCAGCGGATTTTCGCCAAATGAGCCGAGCGTCCCACGCCGCTTGCGGCCGCTGCTGGTGCCCATCGCCTTCACGCGGTAGCGAATGTTCGCAGCTTGCAGCGCATCCGTCACTTTGATGTAGAGCTGCGGGTCCAGGGTCGAAAGCAGCTCCTGTTCGCCGCGGAGCAATTCATACAGCATATCTGTCTCCCTCCTTTTTCTTTTAAGATACCATATTTTTCAATTCTGTCAAGTAAAAAACGGTTCTCCGGAAGATTCCGGGAGAACCGTTTTTCGTTCAACTCTGTTTTGCGAAATATGCGCGGGTGCGCTCCGCGTCGCGCAAGATCTGTGCTTTCAGCTCGTCCACGGAGGCAAAGCGCTGCTCCGGCCGCAGGAAGCTGTAAAACTCGATTCGCACTTGCCGGTCGTAGAGGTTGCCGTCAAAGTCGAGCAGGAAGCTCTCAACGCTCACGCGGTTTTCCCCGCTGACCGTGGGGCGCACGCCGACATTCGTGACGGCCATGTGTTCGCTGCCGTCCTCCGGAAACGCTTTTGCGACATAGACGCCGTGCTTCGGGATCAGCACCCCGTCCGGGAACTGCATATTGATCGTCGGCGTCCCCATCTTCGTGCCGAGCCGGTAGCCATAATGCACCGTATCCACCAGCGTATGCGGGTGTCCGAGGAAGACGTTGGCGCGCTCGATCTCGCCGTTTTGGATCAGTTCGCGGATGTAGGTTGAGCTGACGATCCGCCCGTCCAGCATGACCGCGGGGATCACGTCGCAGCCGAGGCCGTGCTCCTTGCAGTATTGCGTCAGGCGCTCCGGTGTACCCTCGCCCTTCCAGCCGAAGCGGAAGTCATGGCCGACGACGAACCACGCCGCATCCATCTCCAGCACAAGCGTCTGAATAAATTCCTCCCACGGCATCTGCATGACCGTCTTGTTAAAATGAATGAAAATGACGTTGTCAATGCCAAACAGGCGGCGGATGAGATCCGCACGTCCAGGCGCACTGTTGATCAGCGGAACATCCACGCCGTAGACGAGCGTGTCCGGGTGCTGGTCAAAGCTCATGGCCGACGGGATGGCGCCGATCTCCTCCGCGCGCTTGCAGGTCTGCCGCAGCAGCGCCGCGTGGCCGATATGGATGCCGTCAAAAAAGCCCAGTGCAATGACTCTCTTTCTGTTGACCATTGTCTGTCATACCTCAAAAAAACTTTTGATTGTCGCGGCCTGACCGTTCACAACGCGGCCAAGCATCAAAAACGCGCCCTGCGCGGAATAAAAGCGATAGACCCCGTCGGGCACGGAAGCGGAAAATCCGTTGCCGCAGCGGCAGAGCCGCTCTTCCTTCGCGCCGATGGTGCACGCGGGATAGCCGGCAAACAGGCTGTCCACCGGCAGCAGCAGCGCCTGCGCGTCTGCGCGCGGCAGCGCCTGCAGCTCCGCCATGGTGTGCGCGTCCTCCACGCGATAGGCGCCGACCGCCGTGCGCCGAAGCGCGCTCATCACGCCGCCGCAGCCGAGCGCCGCGCCGATGTCATGGCACAGCGTGCGGATATACGTCCCCTTGGAGCAGCGCACGTTCAGAAGAAAATCGCCGTCCGCTTCCCCTGCCACCGTCAGCTCGTGGATGCAGATGCTGCGCGGCTTGCGCGCCACCTCGCCGCCCTTCCGGGCAATCTCATAGAGCTTCTGTCCGCCCACCTTGATGGCGGAATACATCGGCGGCACCTGCTCGATCTCGCCGCGAAACCGGGGCAAAACCGCCTCCAGCTCCGCGCGCGTCACCCGCTGTGGGCTGGTGCGCAAAACGGTGCCGGTAATGTCCTGCGTGTCGGTCTCCATGCCAAGGCGCAGCCGCGCCTGATAGCACTTTTCCTCGCTTTCGGAAAACGAGACCGCGCGCGTCGCCCGTCCGGCGAACACGACGAGCAGCCCCGTCGCCATCGGGTCGAGCGTGCCGGAATGCCCCATGCGCCGCTCGCCAAGCACGCCGCGGAGCTTGGCCACCACATCGTGGCTCGTCCAGCCCTCCGGCTTATCGACCAGCAGAATCCCGTTCATGCCGGCCACACCTGATTGATCGCGCGCAAAATGTTTTCCACCGCTTCCTCCGGCGTGCAGTCAATCGTGCAGCCGGCAGCCATTTTGTGCCCGCCGCCGCCATAGACCGCGCAGATTGCGCAGGAATCCACCTCCGGATTGGAGCGGACGGAAATTTTGCTCTCGCCCGTGTCCAGCTCCCGGATCGTGACGCTCACGACGCTGCGCTCCGCCTTGCCGGCAAGCCCGGCCAGATCGTCGCAGTCGTCCTCCGTCGCGCCCGCCCGATCGAGCATGGCCCGCGTGATGACGGCGATGGAAATCTTCCCGTCGCGGAAAAAGCGCATCCCGGAGTAGATCATGCCCTCCAGCGCCATCCGCGCTCGTGAGATCTTGCGGAAAAATTCCTGACTGATCTTATGATTGTCCGCCCCCAGCTCCAGCAGACGCGCCGCAGCGCGCAGCGTCGCGGCATTCGTGTTCGAATACTGGAAACAACCCGTATCCGTCGTGACGGCGATATAGAGGAGGTTCGCTTCCTCCTGCGTCACGGAACCGGTCATGCATTCGATCAGCTCCAGGATCGCCTCGCCGCAGGCGGATTTCTCCGCACGCAGCAGCGTCCGCCCGGCATAGCCGGTGTTGGATGGGTGGTGGTCGATGCAGAGATCGACCGCACCCGAAAAATTCTTCGGAAACAGGTTCGGCGCGGCGATGTCCACCGCGACCACGCACGACGGAACAAAGCCCTCCGGCGCGGAAAACGGCTCGACATAGGGGGCATACCGCTCCGTCAGTTCCGGGTTGCAAATCACATAGGCCGTCTTCCCCATGCGCCGCAGCGCGCTGCACAGAGCGCTGCCGCTGCCGAGCGTATCGCCGTCCGGCCGGATGTGGGAGAGAATCAGAAAACCGTCCTGCTGCAGCAAAAGCTGCGCAAATTCGCGGTACTCCATCATTCTTCCTCTTTCCCGCCGGTTTCCAGCTTCTCGATCAGGCCGCTGATATAAGCGCCCTGCTCGATCGAGTGATCCACCTCAAACACAAGCTCTGGGGTGTAGCGCAGCGAGAGCGATGCGCCAAGCTCACGGCGCAGCCAGCCGGACGCGGAGCGCAGCCCCTTGCGGAACTCCTTTTCATTTTCCAGCCCGAGAACCGATAACCAGACCTTGGCGTAGCGCAGATCGCCCGTCGTCTCCACGCGGGTAACGCTGATCATCCCCTGCTGCACGCGGGGGTCCTTCACCTGCGTGAGCAGACCGGAGAGCACACGCTGAATGTCGTCATTCGTTCTCGCCAATTTATTCGAAGCCATTTGTAACTCCTTTTCCCTGCTTTCGTTTGAAAGCCTCACAAAGTGCCCGCGCTTTTTTCAGGACGTTATTGCTCGATCTGCTCCATCACGAACACTTCGACAATATCGCCGACCTTCACGTCGTTGAACTTCTCAATCTGCAGGCCGCATTCGTAACCGGCGGCCACTTCCTTCACATCGTCCTTAAACCGGCGCAGCGAAGCCAGCGCGCCCTCGAACACCACGATGCCGTCGCGCACGACGCGCACCTGGCTGTTGCGAACGATCTTGCCGTCCTGTACATAGCCGCCGCAGACCGTCCCGACCTTGGAGACCTTGAAGGTCTGGCGAATCTCGACATGGCCGATGACCGACTCCTGGAACTTCGGCGCAAGCATGCCCTTCATGGCCGCCTCGATCTCGTTGATGCAGTCATAAATGACGCGGTACATGCGCATTTCGACATTGGAGCGGACCGCATTGTCGCGCGCGGCGGCGTCCGGACGGACGTTGAAGCCAACGATCAGCGCGCCGCTGGTCGCCGCCAGCATGACGTCGGACTCGTTGATGGCGCCGACGCCGGAATGGATGACCTTCACGCGCACCTCGTCGTTCGAGAGCTTTTCGAGCGAGGTCTTGACCGCCTCCGCGCTGCCCTGCACGTCTGCCTTGACGATGATGTTGAAGTCCTTGATCTCGCCCTGCTGAATGCGGGCAAAGAGATCGTCGAGCGAAACCTTCTTGTTTCCGGCGTTCGCAGCGTCCTTCTTCTGCTGCTTGCGCTCTTCGACCAGCTCGCGCGCCATGCGCTCGTCGGCAACGGCGTTGAAGATATCGCCCGCGCTCGGCACCTCGGACATGCCGGCGATCTCCACCGGGATGGAAGGACCGGCCTCGGTGACGCGCTGCCCCTTGTCGTTCGTCATGGTGCGGACACGGCCGACGGACGTGCCGGCAATGATGATGTCGCCCTGCTTGAGCGTGCCGTTTTGCACCAGCACGGTCATGATCGGGCCGCGACCCTTATCCAGCCGCGCCTCGATGACAGTGCCCTTCGCCGCGCGGTTCGGGTTCGCCTTCAGCTCCTGCACCTCGGCCAGCAGGACGAGGTTTTCCAGCAGGTTCTCCACACCCTCGCCGGTCTTGGCGGAAATCGGGCAGACGATCGTATCGCCGCCCCACTCCTCCGGCACCAGCTCATACTCGGTGAGCTGCTGCTTGATGCGCTCCGGATTCGCGCCGTGTACGTCCATCTTGTTGATGGCGACGACCAGCGGGATACCGGCGGCCTTCGCATGGTTGATGGACTCGATCGTCTGCGGCATGATGCCGTCATCCGCCGCGACGACGAGGATGGCAATATCCGTGACCATTGCGCCGCGGGCGCGCATGGAGGTGAACGCTTCGTGACCCGGCGTGTCAAGGAAGGTGATGGGCTTGCCGCCAACCATGACGCGATATGCGCCGATGTGCTGCGTGATGCCGCCGGCCTCGCCCGCAGCGACGTTCGTGCGGCGGATGCGGTCAAGCAGGCTGGTCTTACCGTGGTCCACGTGTCCCATGACCACCACGACCGGGGCGCGCGGGATGAGTTCGTTCTCCTGATCCTCGCGGTCGTCGATCAGGCGCTCCTCCACGGTGACGATGACCTCGCGCTCGACCTTGCAGCCAAGCTCCATGGCGACGAGCGCCGCAGTATCGTAATCAATCACGTCCGAGAGCGACGCCATAACGCCCATCTTGATGAGACGGCGCACAACCTCGGCGCCGGTCTTCTTCATGCGGGAGGCCAGCTCGCCGACGGAGATCGTGTCCGGAATCTGCACCTTAAGCTGCTGCTTTTTCGCAATCTCAAGCTGCAGCTTCTGCATCTTGTCGCGCTCCTCCTGGCGGCGCTTGGCGCCGGCCGCCGGATTCTGCGGACGCTGGCGGTTCTTGCTCTGAATCTTCTGCTTGCCGCGCTTCATATTCTGGGCGCGCTCCGGCACAAGATCGTCCAGGTGCTGGTCGTACTTGGACAGGTTCGTCGTCGCGCCGCGCGTATCGACCACACGCTTTTCCGCCACCTGACGCGGGACGTGCGGCTTGTTCTCCTTCTCTTTTTTCGGCTGTGCGCTCTGCCCGGCCTGCTGCGCAGGCTGCGGTGCGCTGCTCTTTGCTGCGGAAGCGTCCGCCTGCGGCGCCTTTTCCGGCTTGGCAGCCGGCTTCGCAGGCACCTTGTAGACGTCCTCCAGACTTGCAATCTGGTGATGCTGGGTGAGGTATTCGAAGATAACGTCCAGCTCGCCGTCCTCAAGAACCTGCATGTGGTTCTTGGGTGTGGTGGCATAATCCGTCAGGATCTTGGTGACCTCCTTCGAGGCCATATTGAAATCCTTTGCCACCTCATGGACTCTGTATTTGATCATTCCGCTCATACGATCTTCCTCCTCTTGCCAATTCTCACGTTGCGCACATGCGCAGCCGATTCCTGCTTCCGCGTATCTGCTTTTTCTTTTTGTTCGTTCAGCCGCGCCGCAAGCGCGCCATAGGCTTCCGGATCTTCCCCCGCCAGCGCGGACGCAAACGCCGCCGCAAGGCCGAGATCCGTCACCGCAGCCATCGCGCAGCCGGACTTGCCGACCCACCCGGAGATCGCTTCCTTCGGATAGGGCAGCCGGGTCAGTGGGGTGCCTCTGCCATAGACAAAGGTCTCCGCCCGGCGGCGCGCATTGTCCGACGCGTCCTGCGCCAGAAACAGCAGCTTCGCCTTTCCGGCCTTCACCGCCGCGCCGGCGTCCGTTTCGCCGGTTTCCAGCTTCCCCGCCTTGCGCATGATGCCAAGGTACTGCGCCGCTTTATCCATCGCCGCCCACCTCCATCTGCGCTTCAAGGCGCTCATAGATTTCCGGCGGGATGGCCGCGCTGAACGCGCGCTCCAGCGCCCGGCTCTTCACGGCCTTCTTCAGGCAGGCCGGATTCGGGCACAGATACGCGCCGCGCCCCGGCGCTTTTCCCCGGAAATCCAGCGAGATCTGCGCGCCGTCGGGCGCGCGCACCACGCGGATCAGCTCATTTTTCGGTTTCATTTCACGGCAGCCGAGACACTGCCGCATCGGTATTTTCTTAGGCATTCCCGCTGCCTCCCTTCTGCCGGAAGATCAGGCCTCGCTCTCCGGCTTGATGTCGATCTTATAGCCCGTGAGCTTCGCAGCCAGGCGGACGTTCTGTCCCTCCTTGCCGATGGCGAGGGAAAGCTGGCTGTCCGGCACGACGACGCGGCAGCTCTTGCCCTCGTCGAGCAGCGTAACGCTCACGACCTCGGACGGCGCCAGCGCCGCTGCAATAAACTCCTCCGGAACCTCGCTGTACTTCACGATATCGATCTTCTCGCCGCACAACTCGCTCACGATGCTGGCGACGCGGCCGCCCTTCGGGCCAACGCACGCGCCGATCGGATCAATCTCCGGATCCTCGGACCAGACAGCCATCTTCGTGCGGCTGCCGGCCTCGCGGGCGATGGACTTAATCTCCACAGAGCCGTCGAAAATTTCGGGCACCTCCAGCTCGAACAGGCGCTTGACCAGTCCGGGATGCGTCCGGCTGATGAGCACCTGCGGGCCGCGGGTGGATTTGCGCACCTCTACGACGTAGACCTTGATGCGGTCGCCCTCGCGCAGCACTTCGCCGCGGATGCACTCGCCGGGAGCGAGCATGGCTTCCGTATAATCGGCGTTGGAGCTGATCTTGATGAACACGCTGCCCGTGCGCGGATCGACCTTGTTGACGATGCCGGTGAGGATCTCGTGCTCCTTGGAGTTGAATTCCTCATAGATCATGCCGCGCTCCGCCTCGCGGATGCCCTGAATGATGACCTGCTTTGCCGCCTGCGCGGCGATGCGGCCGAACTTCTTGGTCTCCACCGGAATGCTGAGGATGTCGCCCAGCTTCGCGCGCTTGGAGACCTTCTTTGCCGCTTCGAGATTGATTTCAAAATAGGGGTCGGCGACGTGCTCCACCACGGTCTTTTTGACGACCATTTCGATCTTGCGCTTCTCCTCGTCGAGCAGGACTTCAATGTTGTCGCCGCAGTCGGGCGTATCCTTGCGGTAGGCCGTCAGCATCGCCTGCTGAATCTTGTTGTACATATATTCGCGCGGAATTCCCTTTTCTTTTTCAATGTCTTCGATCGCTTCAAAAAATTCTGCATTCATGGTTTCAGTTTCCCCTTTTTTCAAATCGTCATGTGCAGGCGTACCTGCGCAACGGTGGATTTTGCAAAAACCTTCTCTTCGCTGCCGACCGCAACCGTCACGTCGCCGTTTTCATACGCTTTCAGCGTACCGACGAACGTCTTGCTGCCGCTTTGCGGCTGGTAGAGCCGCACCTCGACCTGCTCACCCAAAAATCGCGCAAAGTCGCCCGGCCGCTTGAGCACCCGCTCCGCCCCGGCGGAGGAGACCTCAAAAATATAGCTGTCCGGAATCGGGTCGGCCTCGTCCAGAATCGGGTCCAGTGCGCGGCTGAACTGCTCGCAGTCCTGAATGGAAACGCCGTCTGCCTTGTCGATATACACGCGCAGGTAGCGGCTGCCGGCCTCCTTGACGTATTCCACGTCCCAAATTTCACAATTCTGCGCCTCGGCCACCGGCTGCGCCAGCGCCCGGACGACGTCTGTAATTTTACTCATACATCACCGAATCCACTTTCTGACAGATTAAAGGACTTCAAGAAAAAGAGTGGGCGGCGCGCCCACTCTGTCAAATGCTACATACATCGTACACTGAGATTATAGCATTCTATATGCTGCAATGCAAGCCTTTTTTACCGCGCGGCACGAAAATTGTTCCGTCCGTGCCGGCTAACGGTACAGTGCCACGAACTCCTCCATACACAAGTCGTTTTCCATCATGAACTGCGCGGCCTCCGGCCCGACATAGCGCACGTGCCACGGCTCATAATGACCGGTGACCGACTCCTTTCCCTTCGGAAAGCGCAGAATAAAGCCATATTCCGCGCAGTGCTCCTGCAGCCACTGCATCATCGCCGTGCTCACCTGGTCCACGCTCAGGGACTCGTAATACTGATCGACCACATCGGCGCTCAGGCCGGTCTGGTGCTCGCTCGTGCCCGGCTCGGCCACAACGAGCGCAGCGGCCTTTTTCGCATCGCTTTCGGAGTACCCCTGCCTGACATACTTGGCCACCTCATTGGAAAACTGGCTCTCCTGCGTGGCATAGGGCCGGTAGGCGCAATAGACGTGCGGCGTAAAACCCGCGTCGCGCGCGCCCTGCAGCAGCGCACGGAACGCCTCCACAGCGCGGGTGTCGAACTGGGCGTTTCCCTCGCCGACCGCGGTGACCTCCGGCGCGTACCGCCCGATGGAGTGGGACTGGTTGACAAGCAGGTATTCCCACGACGTAATATCAACGTCCGGCAGGTTTTCATATTCCGGCGTCTGCGCCGCGTCCGACGCCTGCGGCGGCAGGATGAGATCAACGTCCGCATGTCCCGAACCGGCAGACTCCTCCGACGCTTCCCCGGCGCGGGAGAACACCAGCATGGCGCACAGGACGACCAGCACCACAAGCGCCGCGGTCATCCAAATCTGCTTTTTCTTCATGCTGCTCGCTCCCTCCCGGATGGTTTCACAGCAGCATGATACCACATTTTCCGCCGCCCGGCAACCCGCTTTAGAGGTCTACGCGCTCAAACCGCGCGGCGGCTTTGCAGAAGCTCACCCACGTGAGCAGCGCATACAGGATGGCTCCGCCCGCCAGCACCGGGAGCTGTGCAAGCTGCGCAGCGGCGTCCGTACCGTCCAGATACGCGCCCAGCCCCGGCACATGCACCAGCACCTCCGCCGCCACGATGTACAGCGTCACAGGGATCATGGACACCAGATACGACCGCCCGACATTCACGCCCGTCCGGTAAAACCGCGGCAGAAACACCACATTGAAGATGCCGAACAGCAGCAGCGACAGGCCGAAAAACGCCACGTTCGGGTCGATGCCCACCGGGTTGCCGCCGTTGGGATTGATGCGCACGCTCACGATGGCGAACGGTACGGCCAGCGCAAGCTGCGCCAGCTCCAGCACGGCCACGAACAGCACCCGCCCGCGCACCATGGCGCGCTTCGACGCCGGCAGCACGGCGGAATAGTACACGTCCCGGTTCTCGCGCGCGTTCATAAAGCAGAAAAACACGCCCAGCGTGCCATAGAAAATGGCAACGTAATACGGATAGCTCGGGATCAGCAGCATCGCGCCAAAGAGCACGAACAGCAGCGCCGCCGGGTGCAGTACAAGCCGAAGTTCCTTATATAAAATCTGCGCTGTCATAGCTTCTCCTTTCCAGCGATACAAACACATCCTCCAATGTCGCGCCGAGCTCCTGATACCGGGCAAGGAAGCCCGCTTTTGTGTCGCTGCATAGAATCTGGCCGTTTTGGATCATCGTGATATGCGAGGCGCACTTCTCCAGATCGGAGGTGATGTGCGTGGAAAACAGGATACTCCGCTCCCCGTCGGCGACCACGCCGCGAAACAGCGCCGTCAGCTCGTCGCGCGAGACGGGGTCGAGACCGCTCGTCGGCTCGTCAAGGATCAGCAGCTTCGCGTCGTGCGACAGCGCCAGCGCCAGCATGTATTTTACCCGCATCCCCGCCGAGAGCTGCGAGATTTTCTTGTTCTCATCCAGCTCGAACAGCTTCAGGTAGTGCCGGTATTTTTCTTCCTCCCACTGCGGATAGAACCGCCGCGTCACGTCCGTAACGGTGCGCACCTTTTTGTTCGCATAAAAGTCCACGCCGCCGAGCACCACGCCGAGCGCCTGTTTGCACGCAAGCTCGTTTTCATAAAAATCCATGCCGAACATGCGCACCGCACCGCTGTCGGGATGCACCAGATTCAGCATCGCCTTGAGCGTGGTGCTCTTTCCCGCGCCGTTGCGCCCGATGAAGCCCATGATCGCGCCCGGCTCCACGCAAAAGGACACGTCCCGCAGCCGGAACGCCGGATAGGCCTTGCACAGGCCCGCCACCTCCAGCACGCTCATGGCTCCTCACCGCCTTCCAGCTCAGCTTTCAGGTTCCGCGCAAAAACCTCCGCTTCCTCCTCCGACCGCTCCGGGAGCACCTCGCCGGCCTTCCCGTCGAACACCGCGCGCACCATATGCTCATAAAACCCGCTGCTCTGCAGGGCAATTCCGCGTGTTTTATCCGCCAGCAGGATCAGCGAATCGCCCGGCTCCAGCCCGAACATCTCCCGAACCTCCTTGGGGATCACGATCTGCCCCTTCGGCCCGATCCGCACCGTACTCATAAATTTATCGTCCAATTTTTTCATGCCACCCCTCAAAGTAAGAATTGTAATACTTTTCTTACAAAGTAGCATAAATAAAACTTCTTGTCAAGGCGATGATGGAACACGCCGCAAGTTTCTGCGCATGGGAACCGCGCCGTTTTGACCAAGCGCGAATCTTTTTAAAATTTGCGCATATCCGGCAAAAATGATATTGCTTTTTTTCTTTTGGTCAGTATAATAATTATTTAACAAGCTGCTTCCCGTTTATTTTTAGTCAAACACTGCGCAGCAATTTGGCGGCAGCATTGCAGAGCGTCCGGCTGCCCTTTGGCAAGGCGCCGGAGCCGTGCACAGCCGTCGTCTTAAAGGAAGGATGAAATAAATGGAAAACAAGTATGTGTACCTTTTCTCCGAGGGCAATGGTAAGATGCGTGAGCTTCTGGGCGGCAAGGGCGCCAATCTGGCCGAAATGACCAATCTGGGTATGCCCGTGCCGCAAGGCTTCACAATCACCACCGAGGCCTGCATTCAGTATTATGAGGACGGAGAACAAATCAACGACGAGATTCAGGCGCAGATCATGGAGTATGTCTCCAAGCTGGAAACGATCACCGGCAAGAAGTTCGGCGATTTGGAGAACCCCCTGCTGGTCTCCGTTCGTTCCGGTGCACGTGCCTCCATGCCCGGCATGATGGATACCATCCTGAACCTGGGCCTGAACGAGGACGTGGTAGAAGTCATCGCCAGGAAATCCAACAACCCCCGCTGGGCCTGGGACTGCTACCGTCGTTTTATCCAGATGTATTCCGACGTGGTTATGGAAGTGGGAAAGAAATATTTTGAGGTGCTCATCGACGAGATGAAGGCCGAGCGCGGCGTCACGCAGGACGTGGAACTCACTGCCGGGGATCTGAAGGAACTGGCCGGCCAGTTCAAGGCCGAGTACAAGTCCAAGATCGGCGCTGACTTCCCCACCGATCCGAAGGAACAGCTGATGGGCGCCATCCAAGCCGTGTTCCGCTCCTGGAACAACCCCCGTGCCATCGTGTACCGCCGCATGAACGACATCCCCGGCTCCTGGGGCACCGCCGTCAACGTGCAGTCCATGGCTTTCGGCAACATGGGCGACGACTGCGGCACCGGCGTTGCTTTCACCCGGAACCCCGCCACCGGCGAGAAGAAGCTGATGGGCGAGTTCCTGACCAATGCGCAGGGCGAGGACGTGGTCGCCGGCGTGCGCACCCCCATGCCCATCAGCCAGATGGCGGAGAAATTCCCCGAGGCGTTCCGGCAGTTCAAACAGGTCTGCCAGACGTTGGAAAGCCACTATCGCGATATGCAGGACATGGAGTTCACCGTGGAAAACGGCAAGCTGTATATGCTGCAGACCCGCAACGGCAAGCGCACCGCCATCGCCGCTTTGAAGATCGCCTGCGATCTGGTGGACGAGGGCATGATCTCTGAGCAGGAAGCCGTGGCAATGATCGACCCCCGCAATCTGGACACCATGCTCCATCCCCAGTTTGATCCCACCGCTCTGAAGGCAGCCACCCCCATCGCCACCGCGCTGGCCGCCTCCCCCGGCGCCGCCTGTGGCAAGATCGTGTTCACCGCCGAGGACGCCAAGGCGTGGGCCGCCCGGGGAGAGAAAGTCTGCCTGGTTCGTCTGGAGACTTCTCCCGAGGACATTGAGGGCATGGTTGCCGCTCAGGGCATTCTGACTGTCCGTGGCGGCATGACTTCTCACGCTGCTGTTGTGGCCCGCGGCATGGGCACCTGCTGCGTCTCCGGCTGCGGCGCCATCCAGATGGACGAGGCCAACAAGCAGTTTGAGCTGGCCGGCAAGGTCTATCACGAGGGGGACTGGATCAGTCTGGACGGCTCCACCGGCAACATTTATGGCGAGGCGATCCCCACGGTAGACGCCTCCATCTCCGGCGAGTTTGGCCGCATCATGGCGTGGGCAGACAAGTACCGCCGCCTGAAGGTTCGCACCAATGCCGACACGCCCGCCGACGCCCGCAAGGCGCGCGAGCTTGGCGCGCAGGGCATCGGCCTTACCCGCACCGAGCACATGTTCTTCGATTCCGACAGAATTGCGGCTTTCCGCGAGATGATCTGCGCCGACACGCTGGAAGAGCGCGAAGCCGCGCTAGCAAAGCTCCAGCCGATGCAGCAGGCGGACTTTGAGGGCATCTATGAGGCCATGGAGGGCTGCCCCGTAACCATCCGTTTCCTCGATCCGCCGCTCCACGAGTTCGTTCCCACCGAGGAGGCCGACATTGCGGCGCTTGCAAAGGCACAGGGCAAGTCCGTTGAGTCCATCAAAGCGCTCATCTCGTCCCTGCATGAGTTCAACCCGATGATGGGGCACCGTGGCTGCCGTCTGGCCGTCACCTATCCCGAAATTGCCGCAATGCAGACCCGCGCGGTCATAAACGCGGCGATCAGCGTCCAGAAGCGCCACCCCGAGTGGACGATGGTTCCCGAAATCATGATCCCGCTGGTCGGCGAAGTCAAGGAGCTCAAGTATGTGAAGGACATCGTCGTCAAAAACGCAGATGCGATCATCCAGGCAAGCGGCATTGACATGAAGTACCTGGTCGGTACGATGATTGAGATCCCCAGAGCGGCACTCACCGCCGACGAGATCGCCAAGGAGGCAGAGTTCTTCTCCTTTGGCACCAACGACCTGACCCAGATGACGTTCGGCTTCAGCCGTGACGACGCAGGCAAGTTCCTCGGCGCCTACTACGATAAGAAGATCTACGAAAACGACCCGTTTGCAAAGCTTGACCAGGTCGGCGTCGGCAAGCTCGTGGATATGGCGTGCCGCCTTGGCCGGGCCACCCGTCCCGATCTGCATCTCGGCATCTGCGGTGAGCACGGCGGCGATCCCAGCTCCGTTGAATTCTGCCACAAAGTCGGCCTCGACTATGTCTCCTGCAGCCCCTTCCGCGTCCCCATCGCCCGTCTGGCCGCGGCACAGGCAGCTATCAAGGACGGGATCTGACACCCTCATTCGAAAAAATCCAATCAAAATTGACCTTGCAGATTTAATTCTGCAAGGTCTTTTTTCCGACGAACGCAATGAGAGCCACCTGCAAAAAAACTCCCGCCACAATGGGCGGGAGTTTCTATGTTCTAAGCGCAATTAGAGGGCTTCGACATCCTTCAGGAAAGCCTGAACAGCTTCTTCCGGAACCAGCTTCTTGCTGCGGACCAGATCAACGATATCGGCAACGGTCTTCTTATAGAAGAGCTTGAGGGGGTACTTCGTCAGAGAAGGAACCGACTTTTCCATAACGGCTTTGCCATTCATGTCCTCGATAAACGTCTTAACAGTAACAGTGTTGATATCCATGTTGAAGTTCTCCTTTCCTTTTTCCGCTCCTAGATCTGCGGCCGATCTGATTGAGTACACACTTGCTGTCCAAAGATTAACGCATATTGGCATATTTGTCAAGTAAAACGCTGAATTTTCTGGTTTGTCCAGCACTTTTTCCATATCGTTCACAACTTTCGTTCTATTAATAAACACATTGTTCATTAATTTGCCCATTGGAAAGTGTACTGGCAGGTGGCGAATAGAATCCAATATCATCGAACGGAGGTCTTGCAAATGCTGTACAGTACACTTTTGCTGATGATGAGCAGCGCATTTCTGATGCTGCGGCTGTCGCCGGGCGGGTCGTTCCCGCGGCCGCTCTCGGCGCAGGAGGAACGCAAATACATTGATGCATGGATGCAGGGCGATCTGGAAGCGCGCAATGTGCTGATCGAGCACAATCTCCGCCTCGTCGCGCACATTATCAAAAAATATTATACGCAGGCCGAGGACGCGGATGATCTCATTTCCATCGGCACGATCGGGCTTATCAAAGGGATCAACACCTATCGCCCCGACAAGGGCGTGCGGCTCGCAACCTACGCGAGCAAATGCACCGAAAATGAGATCCTGATGCACTTTCGCAGCGCGCGCAAAAACGCCGCTGAGCTTTCCCTGTCCGACGCCATCGACACGGACGGCGACGGAAACACGCTGTCACTGATGGACATTCTGGCCGAGGAGGAGGATCTGGATGAACGCCTGCAGCACTCTGAAACCTGCCGTGCGCTGCGGCAATACGTTGACACCGCGCTCGACCCGCGCGAGGCGGACATCATCCGTATGCGCTACGGGCTCGGCGGCGGGAAACCGCTGACGCAGCGAGAGGTCGCCGAAAGCTGCGGCATCAGCCGCTCCTATGTATCCCGCATTGAAAAGCGGGCGATTGAGAAGCTGCGGGAGGCCTTCGGGGAGGACATGTGAGCCGCAGCGGCGCGGAGCGCCTGGCAGGCGCTCCGCTTCCGGCCACCGTATCATGGATCTGAATATTGACAGGCTTCAAAAAAATGAGTAAAATTCTTGCCATAGGGGGCGAGAAGATGTCACAGCAGGAACACAGTCAAAACCATGTGCACGAGCATACGCACACGGATGCAGACGGTCATGTTTACACACATGTTCACGGCGAGGGCGATACCCATCCGCACACACACAGCCACACGCAGACCAAGTCGGTGCTCAACCGCCTGTCCCGCGCAATCGGCCATCTGGAATCGGTCAAGCGCATGGTGGAGGACGGGCGCGACTGCACGGAGGTGCTGGTGCAGCTTGCGGCAGTGCGCTCCGCTCTGAACAACACCGCCAAGGTTATCCTCAAAGACCACATTGAACACTGCCTGGCCGACGCCGTGGAAACCGGCGACCAGCAGTCGATTGAGGATCTGAACGCGGCGATCGAAAAATTTATGTCCTGACGAAACGGAGGCATGTTACAGCATGGAAAAATCAAAGGTCTATTTTTCGGATCTGCGCACGGACGAGATCAGCACGCTGGATAAGCTCAAGCGCCTGATGAAAGCGTCCGGCTTTGAGCAGATCGACTTTCAGGGAAAATACGTCGCGGTGAAAATCCACTTCGGCGAGCCCGGCAACATGGCCTATCTGCGCCCGAACTGGGCGCGGGTCGTGTGCGACTATATCAAGGAGCTTGGCGGAAAGCCGTTTTTGACCGACTGCAACACCCTGTATGTCGGCGGCCGCGCCAACGCGCTCGATCATCTCGACAGCGCCATGTGCAACGGCTACACGCCCCTGCAGACCGGCGTGCAGTGCATCATTGCCGACGGGCTCAAGGGTACGGACTATGATCTTGTGCCGATCCGCGGCGGCAAATACCTGCGCGCGGCAAAAATCGGCCGCGCCATCATGGACGCGGATATCATCGTGTCGCTCAGCCATGCAAAGGGTCACGTCAGCGCCGGCTTCGGCGGCGCGCTGAAGAACCTCGGCATGGGCTCCGGCTCGCGCGCCGGCAAAATGGACATGCACAGCTCCGGCAAGCCGGTCGTCAATCAGAATCGCTGCATCGGCTGCGGCAAATGCATCAAGAACTGCGCGCACGGTGCGCCGCACATTGAAAACGGCAAGTGCACCATCCTCAAGGCAAAATGCACCGGCTGCGGCCGCTGCGTGGGCGTATGCCCGGTTGAGGCGATCCACGCGGAGTTCGACACCGCAAACGACGTGCTCAACTGCAAGATCGCCGAATATGCCAAGGCCGTGTGCGACGGGCGGCCGAACTTCCACATTTCGCTGGCGGTTGATGTGTCGCCGGAGTGCGACTGCCATGCATACAACGACGTGCCGATCGTGCCCAACGTGGGCATGTTCGCCTCGTTCGACCCTGTGGCGCTCGACGCTGCCTGCGCCGACGCGATCAATGCACAGCCTGCGAATCCGGGCAGCCTCATCGCCGACGACCACGACCACACGCACGATCATTTTTCCGCGATGCACCCGGACACGAACTGGCGCGCCGCCGTCGAACACGGCGAAGCCATCGGACTCGGCAGTGCGGAGTACGAGCTGGTCAAAATCTAAGCATCCCTCACGCAAAACGAATCACCCGCCAAATGGCGGGTGATTCGTTTTGTGTGTCAAAAAAATGTAGCGCTTCGCCGCTTGGCGGGTGGTTCGCTTGGTATCAGGAACTTCTGACGGCCGTAACCAGGTCGCTTGTACAGGTGGTTACCGCGTAACCCTCGCTGTTGACCGCCTTGAGATACGCCACGGCATAGTACTGGTTGCCGGGGACGCCGGGATACGACACCGTCATCTTATAGCTCGAACAGTTGTGCCCCATCAGGTCGGAATAGCCGGCGTCGGTATAGTTATAGGTCTTCACCGTCGTGCCGGAAGCAGTCTTGATTTCGACCTTGGTTGCGCCGAGATCCGTCATCGTGCTGAACGCTATAACCGTAAACTCCACCGTGATGCCATTGCCGCTCTTGGCCGTTGCGTATTTATTTTTAATGTAAGTGCCGTCGCGTTGCTCCACTGCAAGCGCCGCAACGGAAAGGCACAATGCAAATGCCAGAACCAAAGCCAGCGTTCTTCTCATACTCTTTTTCATTTTGCTTCCTCCATAGAATCGATCATTCGAATGAGGTCCTCTCGGGTTGGGACGACGGAAATGCTGCATTCATAGGGTTCGGCTCTCCACACGGCCATATACCCCCCATAGCACGTCATAATATAATACTCCGTACCATTGCGCTTATAAATTTCCGGGTCTCCCGCGCCCTTGGAATATTGTCCCCCCACCTGCCCGCTAAAGTCGATCGAGAGCAACACCGGCGGATCGGCGCCCATCATGCGCATATAGGAAACGCTATAGCTTCTGTCCCCGCTCGTGCCGGTTTTCGTAAGCGTGTAGAACTCATAGCCCTCCGGAATATAGGTGGGCGCCTTCACTTCCGTGACACCGTCCTGATCCAGCGCAAGCTGCAGCTCGTTTTTCGGTTCCTTGTCCGCTTGTTCCTCGGTCGACGCCGTACCCGCCGGTCCGAAGCTGAACGTGTTTTTTGACCAGCTCGCCACCGAGCTCCAAAAATCGTAGCCATCCGCACGCGCAGTGAGCGCCCCCACAAACAGAACCAGAACGACCGCAGCGGCTGCGGCAGCCGTGTGGAAGAACCTCCCGCGCTTCTTTTTTGTGCGCGACTTCGCAGCATCTTCCTCGTCCTCATACAGAGACACGCCGTCGGCGTCAGGCAGGTAGTGCTCCCGGAACGATGCCCATGCTGCGTCCACATCCGGGTGATTCTCTTTCCGCTTGGCGAGCACGTCCGCAATGTATAAGATCGCGCTCACGTCCGAAGCTTCCTCCGGAAGCTGCGAATCCTGAAACAGAATTTCCTCAAGTTCTTCCGTTCGCATCGCATCAAATTTTGAGAAATCCCGGTGCATCTGCTTATCTGGTTTGGACATCTTGGCCCCTCCTTTCACCCTATATATGTACGCACAGGCCGTTTTTGGGACAAAAATTTTTTTAATTTTCAATTTCCAGTGCTTTTTTCAGCTTCTTTTTGACCCGCAGAAGGCGTTTTCTGCATGTTTCCACCGAAATTCCAAATTCGTTGGCTGCTTCCAGCATGGTATGGTGGTCGATCGCAACCATTTTCAGCAGCTTGTACTCGTCTTCTCCCAGTGCCTGCTCGCACGCGAGCGCAAGCTCCACCCCGCCGGTCTGCGGCGGGACCGTAACCTGCTCCACCGAGAACGCAGTGACCACAAGCTTGTTCAGCCGCGCACGTCGGCGGCGGACATTTTGGATCACATTCTTCAGTGCATTCATCAGCCACCCGGCGGGATTGGCGCTGCGCATCAGCTCCTCTATGCTCGAACAGGCGATCCGGAAGGTGTCCTGTACCGCTTCCTCCGCCAGCGGGTCGTCTTTCAGCGCGCACTGTGCGTAAATGAGCAGGGACGAGTAGACCTCTCCATAAAGCTGCTCCATCCAGCTTTCCTGCTCCGGATTCAATGCCACACGTTTCCCTCTCTTCCGCAGCGGGACGATTTCCCGCAAATTGCATCCGGCCGTCAGCTCCGTGACGTCCCATGCGTGTTCGTGCTCCGCCGCTTCCTGTATTATAGACGATTCCATTTTACATCACAAGCCTATTTTCGACAAAATCCGACTGATGGATATGGCCTGCCGATCTGTGAACCAATGGGTTAATACTGCGAAACGAACCGCTTCTTCTCCCGGAGAAAAGCAGGGGCTATAATGAAGACAAATTTACAGCAAAAGGAGCGGTTCGAATGGCACAAACTTATACGACTCTGAATAACGGTGTGCAGATGCCCATGCTGGGCTGCGGCACCTTCCTGTTCACACCGGACGAGGCGGAGGCCTCTGTTCTTTCCGCACTGCAATCCGGATACCGGCTGGTGGATACGGCCAACGCTTATGTGAATGAAAAGGCCGTCGGCCGGGCGATGAAACGCTCCGGCGTAGCCCGCGGGGAGATGTTTCTGGAGACCAAGCTGTGGCCGGCGTTCTACGAACAGGATGACGCCGTGGAGAAGACGCTGGCGCGTTTGGATACAGACTATATCGACCTGCTGCTCATTCATCAGCCGGCGGGCAATTACATTGCCGGCTACCGGCAGATGGAGAAAGCTTATCGCGCGGGTAAAGTCCGGGCGATCGGTTTGTCCAACTTCAACATGGAGCAGATCAGGGAGATTCTCCGGATCTGCGAGGTGCGCCCCACCATTTTGCAGACGGAAATCCATCCCTATTCTCAGGAGCTGACGCTGCGGGAATTCCTGAAGAGCGAGCAAATGGCAATTCAGGCCTGGTATCCTCTGGGTCACGGCGACCCGGCTTTGCAGCAGGAGCCCGTGTTCGCCAAGCTGGCGCAGAAATACGGCAAGGGCACCGCCCAGATCATTTTGCGCTGGCACATCCAGTCCGGGACCATCGTCATCCCCGGTTCCAAAAATCCCGACCACATCCGGGCAAACTTTGACCTGTTCGACTTTGCGCTGACCGATGCGGAAATGGCCGAAATCGCAGAAATCAATCAGGACAAGCGTTATTACGTCAGTACGCCCGAGCTGCTCCGGTCCTATGCAGAGATGGTTCCGGACGTGGACGGGCAAAAATAAAGGAGGAAGCAACATGGCACTGTTTCAATATAAAACCATTGAGGAGATCAAAGCCGAAAACAGCCACAATGACAACCTGTTTGGTCTGGTGTATGAAGGCGCGATCACCGAAAATCGACCGGGCGAAGTGAACCTGCTTCCCATTTCTTACGACCTGAACGGTCTGAAAATCGCCGCCAATGTGTACGTCCCGGCAGGATATGCCGAAACGAACGCGTATCCCGGCATCGTGGTTGCCCATCCCAATGGCGGGGTGAAAGAACAGGTGGCAGGCAAATATGCCCAGATTCTGGCGGAGCACGGCTACATTGCCCTCGCTTTTGACGCGGCCTATCAGGGCGGCAGCGAGGGGATGCCCCGGAACACGGATCAGCCCGCCAACCGGGTGGAGGATATCCACCGGGCGGCGGACATCCTTGCAACCTTCCCCGGCGTGGATCGCTCGCGCATGGGCGTTTTAGGCATCTGCGGCGGCGGCGGATACACCATCAAGGCTGCCCAGAGCGATAAGCGCTTCCAGGCGGTCGCCACGCTGTCCATGTTCAACACCGGCGTGGTACGCAGAAACGGCTTTCTGGACGGCCAGACCGCTACCATTCAGGAGCGTCTCCGCCAGGCCTGTGAAGCCCGGCAGCAGGAGGCCGAGGGCGGGAAGGTGCAGTACACGCCGAATATGTGCGAGATGCCCGAGGAGGAAGCCGACAAGCTGGCCTACGACCTCTACCGGGACGGCTACTATTACTATGGCAAAACCCATGCCCATCCCAGGTCCACCTTCAGCTATACCGTTTCCAGCAATCTGGAGCTGATGTGCTTTGACGCGGCGTCCGGTGCGGATCTCATCGACCAGCCCCTGCTGATGATGGCGGGCAGCAAAGCGGACACCTTCTACATGACCGAGCGGGTCTTTGCTGCAGCGGTGGGAACCCGTGACAAAGAACTGTTCCTCATTCCCGGCGCGACCCATATTGAAACCTACTGGAAACCGGACTATGTCCGGCAGGCCTCTGACAAGCTGGTGGAGTTTTTCGGAAAGTATCTGTAAGGACTCTCAGGCAAATCGGCAGCCTCCAGCGTTTTTACAGCCTGTAGAATCCATACAAGCACGCCCTGTTTCGGGCGTGTTTGCATTTTCGGAGCGTCTCTGGTATAATTTTCTCATCCTGCAGAATGGAGGCGCCCCATGTACAATCCCCAGCTTGAGACATTCATCCACGTGGCGGATGCCGGCAGCTTCAACAAAGCTGCGGAAGAGCTGTTCATCACGCCCCCTGCGGTCATCAAGCAGATCACATCTCTGGAAAGCAGCCTGAATCTGCGCCTGTTTGACCGCAGCCATCGCGGTCTGACCCTCACGGAGGCCGGCGCATCCATCTATCGGGACGCCAAGTACATCATTCAATATTGCAAGGATTCCGAGGTCAGAGCCAAAAATGCCGCCCTGGGCAGCGACCACATCATCCGGATCGGAACCTCCCCCATGACGCCGGGGCAGTTTCTCCTCGACCTGTGGCCCAGAATACACGCGCAATGCCCGGATATCAAATTCCAGCTGCTGCCCTATGACAACACGCCGGAAAATTCCCGGGAAATTTTGAAGAACATGGGGCAGAAAATTGATATCGTGGCGGGCATTTTTGACGACGGCTTTCTGGCGAACCGGGGCTGTGCTGCGCTGGAGCTTTCCCGGGAGCCGATTTTATGCGCGGTTTCCATCCGGCATCCCCTTGCGCAGAAGGATTGCCTGCACCCATCGGACCTGCAGGGGGAAAACCTGATGTTCATCCGCCGGAACTGGAACGGGGATTTGGACCGGATGCGGGACGATCTGCTTGGGAAATACCCGGACATCCACATCGTGGATTTTGAGCAGTTCACCATTCATGTGTTCAACCAGTGCGAGGATTCCGAGGATATCATGATTGCGATCAGCAGCTGGAACCATGTCCATCCGATGCTCAAGCTGATCCCGGTGGATTGGGACTATACCGTTTCTTTCGGTCTGCTCCACGCCCCGGAACCGTCGGAGACAGTACAGCGGTTTCTGGATGCAGTCAAGACCGTGTTTGAATGATTACCACAGGGTTGATACTGAAAAACAAAACGGGACTTCCGCAGAAGTCCCGTTTTGTTTATAATATTATACCAGCATCGGAAGCGGTCAAGGCCCTGGACGATGCGCTGGAGAAAATGCCTATGTCCGCCGTGTTTGGCGGTACGCAGATTATCAGTAAATAAGGAGGATCTACATATGAGAAAAGATTTTGGACCGAAAACATGGTTCTATCCCATGCCGGTGCTGATTATCGGCAGCTACAACGAGGACGGTACCCCCAACGCCATGAACGCCGCATGGGGTGGAATTTATGACTACAATCAAGTCATTCTGTGTCTCAGCGATGAGCACAAGACTACGGAAAACATCAAGCGTACCGGCGCGTTTACGCTGCACTTCGGCACCCGGTCCCGCATGGCGCAGTGCGACTATGTGGGGCTGGTATCCGGCAAGAACACGCCTGACAAATTGGCACGGGTCGGGTTCCATGCCACGAAAAGCGCCTTTGTGGAAGCGCCCGTCATTGACGAACTACCCTTGGCCCTGGAATGCCGGCTGCTGAAGGTGAATGAGGACGGCAATCTCATTGGGCAAATCGTAAATATCAGTGCCGATGCGTGCGTTTTGGGCACGGATGGTCTCATTGATCCCGCCAAGCTGCAAGCCATCGCCTATGACGCGGTGCACAACGATTACCTGCTGGTGTCCGAAAAAGTCGGAAACGCCTTTCAGGACGGCGCGGAGCTGGAGCCATAACCCGGTTCGTTGCGAAAAAGCGGCTGGCCGCCCTGTGGATTCCCAGGCTCATTCCTCTTTCTTTTTCAGTTCCATCTGCGCGCGGTACTTCTTCCCGACGTCAAGGCCGGACTGAACGCTGGCGCCGCGGACGATTGTGGCAGCGCCATACTTGCCGTTGATGGCATCGGTGGCCTGGTCCAGCCGTCTGGCCCGCTCTCTTGCTTCGTCCGGGAACAGCGAAAGCTGGGCGCCGTCCTCGCGGGTGATGTCCGTCAGCGCAACGCCCAGAAGCCGCAAGGGCGTATGCCCGTCCCAAAGCTCCGAAAACAGTTGTCTGCTTAGCTGGTAGACCTCCCGTGAAATATCGGTGGGGTCTGCCAGCTTTTTTTGATGGGAGCGGGTCTTGAAATCGTTGGAACGAATGGAAACGGCAACGCAGTACGCTTTCGCCCCATCTGCCCGCATCCGGGCGGTGACGCTGTCTGACAGAGCCAGAAGAACGGTGCAGGCTTGTTCCGCCGTGACCGCGTCTTCTTCCAAGGTGGTAGAGACGCTGTAGCCCTTGGCCTCTTCGGGCGCCGGCAGGACAGGCGATGGGTCGATGCCGTTGGCATAATCATGGATCTGCTGCCCCAGCTTCACGCCCACGAGTCTCTGAACTCTGGGCAGATCGGCGTTGGCGAGGTCGCCGATCGTCCGGATCCCCGCCTTTTCCAGCTTCCCTGCGGTGGAAGCCCCAACCGAAAACAGATCCCGAACCGGGAGCGGCCACAGCTTCTTGGGGATCTCACGCCGGAAGAGCGTATGGACTTTGTCCGGCTTCTCAAAGTCGCTGGCCATCTTCGCCAGAAGCTTGCAGTCCCCGACCCCCACGTTCACCGTGAAGCCCAGTTCATCCCGGATTCTGTCCTTGATGGTACGGGCCAACGCAATGGGATCCGGGTAGGTGTGCTGCGTCCCGGTAAAATCGGCGAAGCACTCGTCGATGGAATACTTCTCCACGACAGGGGCATAGGAACGTACCATGTCCATGAACGCCTTTGAGGACTGTTCGTAAAGCCGGAAATCAGGGCGGGCCAGGAACAGTCCCGGGCATTTTCGAAGCGCCATGGCAACCGGCTCTCCAGTTTTGATCCCGAATTTCTTGGCGGGGATGGACTTCGCCAGAATGACGCCGGTGCGCTTTTCCCGATCGCCGCCAATCGCAGCGGGAATCATACGGATATCCTTCTCACCCCGGGAAACGCGCCGGGCGGCCTCCCAAGACAGAAAGGCGCTGTTCACATCAATATGGAAGATCAATCGGCTCATGGCGCACCCCCTCCAATCGGCTGCGCAAATTTCCCGAACCATGGCTGTGCTCCTTATCCATTCTGTGCCTGATAACCAGCGCCCCAGGCCTTCATCGCGTCCAGAACCAGCTTCAGGCTGTAGCCGGTCTCGGTGAGGGTATACTCCACCCGCGGCGGCACCTCGGCATAGACCTTGCGGGTCAGCAGTCCCTTCTCCTCCATGTCTCGGAGCTGGGCGGTCAGCACCTTCTGGGACACCGTGCCGATGGAGCGTTTCAATTCGCCAAAACGCTTGGTACCGTCCATCAGATCCCGCAGGATCAGCACCTTCCACTTGTCCCCGATGAGCATCAGGGTAGTCTCCACCGGGCACGCAGGCAGTTCCATCGCAAAACCTCCAATCGTTTCTTTTGGGTAACTACGGCACAATATTGTGCTTACTTTACAGTTGATACTTTTGTCTCTATTCTAAAAGCAAGCAAGGCACAAGTCAAGCTGTAATAACATTGGAGGTATTCTCATGAAAAAAGTCGTTGAATTTCTGACTGCCAACCCCGTTCAGTATCTGGCCACTGTGGGCCGTGATGGAAAAGCCAAGTGCCGCCCCTTTATGTTCTGCTTTGAGCAGGACGGTAAGCTGTGGTTCTGCACCAACAATCAGAAAGATGTCTACAAGGATATGCAGGCCAACCCCTATGTGGAGGTTTCCGTGTCCAGCCCCAGCTATGCCTGGATCCGTCTGCACGGCAAGGCGGTGTTTGAGAACAACATGGCCATCAAGGAGGGCTGCTTGAACAACCCCATCGTCAAGGGTCAGTACCAGACAGCCGACAATCCCATCTTTGAGGTGTTTTATCTGGAGGAGCCCCACGGTGTGATCGCCGACTTCTCCGGCAATCCTCCCTACGAGTTTTGATCACCGATACCGCAATACCCTGCAAGCTGTTGCGGGGTATTGCGGTATTCATTTGAAACCGAGAAACAAAGATGGTACGATAACTTGGGGTGATGATATGAACCAGGCTGAAAAAAGAGCATTTCTCATCAGGCGGCTGCTGGATGAGGACAGGCGTTATCGCGGCGTGGAAGTCCCGGCGGATGCCTATGCGCAGAAGCGCATGCTGCGCTCTCTGATGAACATCCGCCGCCCCAAAGCCATCGACGCCGCGTTCCTGACCGTGCAGGACGAATACCTGCGACGGGAGCTGGAAGCCGCAGGCATCACCCGTTTGGCCGATTTGGAGCCGGTTTGCGGTGATTTCTACCTATGGCAGGGCGACATCACCCGGCTGCAGTGCGGCGCCATCGTCAACGCCGCAAACAGCGGCATGACGGGCTGCTATGTGCCGTGCCACGCCTGCATCGACAACTGCATCCACACTTTTGCGGGCATCCAGCTTCGCTTGGATTGCGCCGAGCTCATGCAGCGTCAGGGCCATGAGGAGCCCACCGGACAGGCCAAAATCACGCCCGCTTACAATCTGCCCTGCGACTATGTGCTGCACACCGTTGGCCCCATCATCGAGGATCGTGTAACTCCGGAGGACGAGCGCCGGCTGGCATCCTGCTACCGTTCCTGTCTGGAGCTGGCCGAGCAGAATCTTGTTACGAGCATTGCGTTCTGCTGCATCTCCACCGGCGTGTTCCAGTTCCCCAACCAGCGGGCGGCTGAGATCGCCGTGGAGACTGTGCGAACCTACAAGGCGGAGACCGGAAGCGAAATGAAGGTGATTTTCAATGTTTTCAAAGACCTGGATCTCGAAATCTACAGAAGACTACTCGCAGAAAATCGAGCGGCTGAAGGCTGAGATTCAAGGCGCGGACGCCATCCTCATCGGCGCAGGCGCCGGCCTTTCCACCTCGGCTGGTCTGACCTATGGCGGCGAGCGTTTTCTGAAATATTTCTCCGACTTCCATGAAAAGTACGGCATCACGGACATGTATTCCGGCGGTTTCTATCCGTTTCCCTCTCCGGAGGAATCCTGGGCATGGTGGAGCCGGCACATCTACTATAACCGCTACGATGTGACGCCCGGTAAGCCTTATGCAGACCTGCTGGCGCTGGTCAGGGACAGGAATTACTTCGTTCTGACCACCAATGTGGACCATCAGTTTCAGCTGGCCGGATTTGATCAGGCGCGGCTGTTCTACACCCAGGGCGATTACGGCCTCTGGCAGTGCAGTGAGCCATGCCATCAGGCGACTTATGATAACGAAGATGTTGTCCGGCGGATGATCGCAGAGTAAGCAGATATGCGTGTCCCGTCTGCGTTGATCCCCCGCTGCCCCAAGTGCGGCAAGCCCATGACCATGAATCTGCGCTGCGACGATACTTTCGTACAGGATGAAGGCTGGTACGCCGCGGCGCACCGGTATGAGGCATTTCTGCGCCGGTATGGGAATGGCCGCATTCTGTTCTTGGAGCTTGGTGTCGGCGGCAATACTCCCGGCATCATCAAAGTGCCGTTCCTGCGCATGGCAGCGCAGAATCCCAGAGCCACCTATGCCTGCGTCAATCTGGGCGAGGCCATCTCCATGAGAGATCTTGAAAAGCAGTCCGTTCTGCTCGACGCTGATATTGGTAAGGTGTTGAGCGACCTGAGATCATAAAACACAAAAACGCTTCCCCCCGAGTTGGCGACATCACCGCCCTGGAGGAAGCGTTTTCTTATTTCGCAGCAGCGCAAAGTTTGCGGGGTAGTCAGCAAAGAAACGTTACTTTTTGCAATACGCCTGAATCGCCTGCCCCACGAATCCTGCCGTGCCCTCGCCTCCTGCTGCATCAATGTTCCGGCGGAAGCGGTCATCGGCGGTATACATCTCGCCTAAGCCTGCCAGGATTTCAGGCGTACAGGTGTAGAAATGGTCGGTGATAAACTGCTGCAATTCCCGGATGGCAGCCAGTACCTCGGGCGCAGCAGGATCGAGCTGCTTCATCTTGCCCAGTTCGGCGAACTGCGCCATCAGACCGGCGGGATCGCCCGTGACGCCGCCATGTTCGCGCTGCACATACTCCTGATAGGCGGCGGTGCCGCCCCACTTTTTCTTGACCTCGGCGGCGTACTGCTCCAATTCGGTCTTGTCAAATGCGTCAAATTTCATAGGTGCCACTCCTGTTTTTAAGGTCTCACGGGCGAGGGAGATAAGCCGTCCCAGCTGCTCCTGCCGCAGCTCCAACAGTTTGATCTGGTCTTCCAGTGCGGCAGCTTGATCGAAGCCTGGGTCATCCAGAATGCGGCGAATCGTCCGCAGTGGGAATTCCAGTTCACGAAACAGCAGGATGGATTGCAGCCGTGCCAGCGCTGTATCGTCATACAGCCGGTAGCCTGCTTCTGTGAGCTTTGTGGGCGGCAGCAGCCCAATGGCGTCATAATGGTGCAGCGTCCGGACGCTGGCTCCCGCCAGCTTGCTGACTTCGTGAATGGTCATCATGGGTATCCCTCCTCCGTGTGAGCTGAGTGTACGCTATGACGCAACGTGAGAGTCAAGAGGCCTTTTCAACTTTTTTAAAGCGTCTCAAAATGATATACGGGCCTTTCTAATGTTCTAGCCCGCTTATTTTTCCCAGCGCCGTTATGCTGTCTTTCAGGATCAGAGGCCGTATGCTGTCCGGGTATCCGATCCAGTCGGCCTGCTCCAACGCCACCCGGATGCGTGGGATCAACTCGGGCTTAGCCTCCGCAATCTCCGGGAGCGCCGCTACGCACTGACGGCCCGTAATGGGCTTCGCATCGGCCAAATGGGATAGGAATTCGTCCAGCAGCGCGTCAAACTTTCCCTCCTCGTCCCAGCGGGCATTGGCCGCGAGGATGGAAATGGCCCGATTGCGGACCAGAGCGTTTTTATGCTTCAAAAGTGCGGCAAAGCGGTCAAAACCGGGATACCAAGTGTCGGACGCTCTGCTTTCCTCTACGATCCGTTGGGTGAAGGCATATGCGTCCTTGGCGTCTTTTCCTGTCAGGCGGGCGATACAGGCGTCGAAGTCCATATCAGATCAACACTCCCTCGCAGTGGTCGATTTCGTGCTGGATGATCTCCGCCGTCCAGCCGGTGAAGGTCTTGAGCCGCGTCTGGAACTTCTCGTTCTGCCACTGCACCTTGATGGTCTGGAAACGCTTCGTGTGCCGTGTGCCGGTGAGGGACAGGCACCCCTCCTCGGCATCGTATGGCCCGGACTGCTTGACGATGACTGGATTGAACATGAGCATGTATTCGCCCTCGTTGTCAAAGGCAATGATGCGCTTGCCCACGCCGATCATGTTTGCCGCCATTCCTACGCAGCCATCTTTGTGGGCGATGAGGGTGTCCAGCAGATTTTGCGCCACACCGAGATCGTTTATTGTGGCAGTCTCAGCCTTCTGGGCGAGAAATGCCTTGTCTTTGCAGATTTCACAGATCATATCGTTCCTCCTGCACCGCTGCATTTTTGCGCTTAGTTTACCAATTTTGTTCGTCCTGCGCAAGAGGGCGAGATGTATACAACTGCTATCCGAAAGAATCATTGTGCAATTGTATTGTTTTCTTGCCATTTTCGTCAGAATCTGCTAATATAAAACACAACACTGTCAGTGTTGGTATAGGCCTTGGCAGTATAGCTGCAATAGATCAATTGCTCTGTCGCCCGGCAGAGCAATTTTGTATATCGGTATGGATGCGGTTTGTGGCTGTCAGTTATCGTGATGGTGCCGGAGCGCTTTTAATGGATTTGTTGACAATAGGAGGGTTCTATGGATATTAATCGAGCAAAAAAGATGATCCGGACTTTGGCTGACGGTGTTGACCCAACCACAGGTGAAGTTCTTCCTGCCGAGAGCGTATATAACTCCCCAGAGGTTATTCGTGCGTTATTCGCGTTATTAGAACAAGTGAATGGCGGAGCACCTGAAGACCCTTTGCGAAACGCTGGGAAACCATGGACAAATGTCGAAGATGATAAATTACGCGATGAGTATCTTTCACATCGAAAGATTTCCGATATGGCGAAAGAGCATGGTCGTACTTATGGCGCGATCGAGAGCCGTCTGGAGCATCTTGGATTGAAAAAAGAAACCCTTTTGGCTTTTCAGAAGGAGAACCACTAACGCAAAAGGCGTATTTGCAAAGTTGCATGGGTTAGAGATTTTACGATTTTCGGCACGATTCTGCGCCAAGGTCGCAGCCGCCATTTTAGCGCTCTGGCCACAGTCGATATGTGGTCAAGTGCTGCTTGAAAACTAGACTTTTAACGCAGAAAAACCGCCTGAAAAGGCGATTTTCCCATAAATTTGGTTCGAGTGGAGTTATGGGGTTTGTCCAATTCACAAGTTATAATAAGCCACCGCCAGTAAGAGATACTTATCCAAACCTAAATATAATTTGAAATGAACGATAGTCTATTTTGCAGCTTAAAGATTTGAAATGAAAACTGTAAAATCTAAAGGGCTAATTTCGCGGTATTCTCCATATTGTATACAACTTCTGAATGCTTCCCATGTGCTATCTGAATAAGTTTTAAGAAAAGGAAATGTAATATTGTTTTTCGCGATAAAGGGGTTGTCATCAATGGCGCAAATATACCGATAAATCATTTGGTGGGATTGTATTTCATCTGGCCAATATTCCATATCGATCCCGGTATCATTTGTACATTTATCTATGATTCCCCGCTTTATTTTATAGCCTTCAAGTCTATCAAGATGTAACCGGCCATTTTTAATTGCATTAATAAACTCGTTACGCTTACATCTGGTACCATCCGAGGCAATGAATAAAATGACATCGTTAGGTTGTAAGTCACGGATAAATGCATTTTTGTCATAACCAGCTGGCTTAAACCCAATTAAGGACGGACCTACATCATTTTTTCGATAGAGGATATCATTGGGAAAATAATTTCCTCGTGCGTGCTGGCTTAGAGGATACAATATGATCCGAGGAAGTTCTCGCTTATAAGCGCCAACCATATACTCTTGCAAAGTTCTATCAATATATTCGGGGGCTTTTCTTTTAAACCATGCTTTAAATTCTCGTTTGAATTGTGATTCCGATAGACTATCAAAAATGGATATTTGCTGTATATTAGGCAGTTCTTTGGTTTTCCTTAGAACTAATAATATCCCATTTTCATTTTTAAATTTATTGAAATCTGCATCCCGATCATGTTTATGAAGGATAAAGTTTTGGGTGGTCCATTCTACTTCAATTGGTATCCATTCTCCATTTTCCAATTTACCTGATAAATCCCAAAATGTTTTTTTATTATTGAGCGAAGCTTCTATTAATTTCATCCTAGAAAAACATCTAAATTGAACTGAAAGGTTAAGGCGTAATATATTTTCAACAATGTAATCTTGCAAAACAACCTCGTGAATGTATTCGCTCATGCGCAAAACACCTCCGTAACATTACCTGGAATGCTTATATTTTTAACTATATCATACACCCATACATTATTCCAGTGCGATGGTATTACTTAAATAATATTCAACTCACAATTATGCAAGGCTGAGCTGCATAGTTTCATCTATTCGGACATTCCACTCAAGGATCTCATTGTTGATTTGTTTGCATGCCGGCATAGAGGATTGCCGGCATGCGTTTGTTTTCAAGCGAATTCTCTCCCTGCCCCAGATACAGAGGAACCCGGCTACGGATTAGCTGACTCCCGATACCCGTTTCATCGCTGACCTCTTTGCCGCTTTTTCCTGCCAGCGTCCCTTTTGCAATCCTTATCTTTTCATCTTTTGAATAATAACGATTCTTTTTTCCGGTTGGATGTCCCATATTTTTCACCTCTATACAAAAAGATAGTAGACTCGTGTCTACTATCTTTTTACCATTTCAGGGGGGACTCCAGCTCATTCTGGAACACCCGGGTGTAAGCATGCAAGATTTCATGACGTACGCCACCAGTATGTCAAGCCATGACAAAACATATATTTCTGAGAAAGCAGAAATCCCAAACTGCCAATAAAGCAGAAATGCCAGCCTGTCGCTGGCATTTTAATAGCTTTACGGCTATCACGGTCTTCTTCCATTTAACAGGCAGCGTCTGTTAAATATGCTAAAACACCGTATTGCCACCTTTTTCGCTTGTTTTAAATCATTCAGGGCTTATACGGAAGTGAAATTCTTGCAATTCTCCGTCTTTCAAAGAGGAATATCTCAGAATACTCCAAGTGCTTTTCAGTAATACGGTATTCATTTGAATAAGCCCCATAACCGGTTCTGCATCTTTACAGACAATATTCTCTAGAACGGACGAAGGAATCGTGATATCCGGAACCAGCCTTTTCATTGCGTGATGCCACAAAACATACCGAGTTCTTAAGAATTCGCATGCGGCCATATGAAGCATATTTGCATAATGTCCAACACCATTTCCAATCATATATTCAGACAACTCTTTGGCTGTAGCAGCTATCCAGACGGCAGCAAGTTCCTCTTCGTTTTGAGCCTCCATCAACATTTCAGCTGTTTGGATCGTTCCCTTATTAGAGGGTTTTGTGAAATACAGAAACTCTATGGGATTATTTTCGATTAGTTGTTTTCTTTTCTGAGCATCCTCAGCTTCAAGCCAATCGTATCCATAGATGTAACCATTTTGCTTATATTCTACAAATACCGTTTCAGCGGACACAGGGGCAGTAAGTGCCTGTGGAAAGTAACAGCTGCCTCTCTGCCAGAGTTCATAGGCGTTTTCCCACTTCATCTGTTCAAACATAAACTTCCTCCATTCTTATTTTGTATTTTTTGGATTCTATTTATTTCCACCCCCAGAATCAATCTGTATAAAGCAGCTGGTCTGCCCAGTGAGAAAAATGATATGGATGATCCGAATTCAAGTATACATTGGAATACAAAAAGCCAATGATATCCATATCGCCGAGCAGATCAAACACCCACTCTTTGGAATCTACGGCATCGCTATCTTCAATCCCACAGCTCCCGCCACTAAGCTCAATCAGGGCAAATGCCTCTTCATTACAAAAATAGATGAGCAATTCTTCCCTTACACAATGTGCCGTCATGAGCAAACTGCTTTTTGTGCGCATCCTCATTTCGCACAAGGAGCATTTCATCCGGTATAGAAACTCATAGTCATAATACACCAGGAATTGTTGCTGTATGAGGACAACGTGTCCGGCAAGATTGACGATGCCAGGTTTGCGAAGATGGCGAAGCGGTATGAGCAGGAGCAGGGCGAGGCGTCCGGGAAAATCAAGGCGCCGCGGTTGGAACTGAAAAAGTCAGACGGCAATCAAATGGATATGGATTTCTTTCTTGAAACAATCCGGCGCTATACTGACGCCACCACGATCACCAAGCGCATGGTCGGGAAGCTAATCAACCATATTGACGTTTATCCTGCGATCAAGGAGAACGGCGTTACCAATCAGCGTGTCGTGATCTTCTACAACTGCATCGGTGCCTTTGAAGTGCCGGATCGCCGGAAGATCCCGGAGCAGGACATCCTGTTGGAAACGAGAAAAGGTGTAGCATTAAGCTACGCCCCCGCACAGATTGCCATATAGAATTGAGCGCAAAAAATGCAGAGTATCATCAAAAGAACTTTTCAGATCCTTTAATGATACTCCAACGTGGTGCCGGTGGCCGGACTCGAACCGGCACGCCTTGCGGCACTTGATTTTGAGTCAAGCACGTCTACCAATTCCATCACACCGGCATGTGCATCTGATTATACAACACCTTGCGGCGCTTTTCAAGTGCAAATCCACGCGGCTTCCACAAACCGCAGCCGCTCCGGCGGCTGCTCCGCCTTGCTGCACACGGCGGCGGCGCACCCCGGTATCTCGTCGTACACCCGGCAGCGCACGTCCGGCTCCGGCGGGAAGAGCACTCCGTTTTCGCGGGAAAACGGGATCGTGCGCAGATCGCCGCGCCCCGTGAGCTTATAATAGCTCTCCCGCAGCGTCCACAGCTCGAACAGTTCCAAATCGCCGCAGGCCGTCTCCTTCAGCCGCCGCTCCGTTGCAGGGCGAACGGCGCGCCGCAGCTCCACATCCGCACCAATCGGATCTGCCGCAAGCGCCGCGAGCACGGCGGTTTTTGTATGGCTGATCGAAAAATGCAGCTCCGGATGCGCGGGAAAATACGGCTTGCCATTTTCGAGCACGCCAATCTCCGGCAGGTCAATGCCCCAGACCGCCTGCGCCGCCCACGCCAGCATCGACATGCCGAACGCACTCCCCTGCGCACGGCTCCGCCCCGGACGCCGCGCGCGCGCCTCATCCAGTCCGGTGATCTCTGTCCAGAAAACCTCCATTTCGTACACCTCCGATTCTTACAAACACCATACCATAAACTACAATCTTTGACTACCATTATTCAAAAAAGTATGCTATACTACATTATTAGTTTGAATCTGATTCCCGAATTGTATTTTTGGTTACAAGATACCTTGCCGAAAGGAAACGAAACGTTATGAAAAAAATTCTGGTTCTCGAAGACGAATCCAGCATCCGCAGTTTTGTCGTCATCAATCTGCGCCGCAGCGGGTATGAGCCGATCGAGGCTGGCACCGGCGAGGAAGCACTGGAAAAACTCAAGCAGCACCCGGATATTCTGGTTGCGCTGCTGGACGTGATGCTGCCGGACATTGACGGCTTTGAGGTCTGCCGCCGCATCCGCGCCACCGGTTCGAAAATGGGCATCATCATGCTCAGCGCCAAGAGCCAGGAAATGGACAAAATCACCGGTCTGATGACCGGTGCGGACGATTATGTGACGAAGCCCTTCTCCCCCGCCGAGCTGCTCGCGCGCGTGGATGCGCTCTACCGGCGCATCGGCGGCAGCGACAACGGCGAGGACGGGCTGGCCAGCGGGCCGTTTCTGCTGCATCTGCATTCCCGCACGCTGGACAAAAACGGCGAACACATCCGCCTGACGCAGACGGAATTCACCATCATGAAGCTCTTTATGAACAACCCCGGCCGCGCCCTGTCGCGCGAGGAGATCCTGCGCGCCGTCTGGGGCGAGGACTACACCGGCGAGGTGAAGATCGTGGATGTGAACATCCGCCGCCTGCGCATCAAGATCGAGGATAAGCCGACCGAGCCGGAGTACATCACCACCGTCTGGGGCTACGGCTACAAGTGGGGTTACTGAGCGCATGAGCGAACCGACCAAACGCGGCGAAGCGCTGCGCGACACGCTCCGCTTCTGGCGCAGGGAGCTGTTCTCCCGCATGTCCATTGGTCAGTGCATCCACGCGGCAATTGCCGGCGCCGCCGGCATCGCCATCGGCGTCGCGGTGCACAAGCTCAGCCCCGTGCTGATTGTGCTGATCGCGCTGGTGCTCTCTGCGGTCTCCGCGCTGATGTGCGGCGCGTGGTTTCGCGTGCGCGTGGCAAAGCCCGTGGAGGAAATGACCGAGGCCACCCGCCGCATTGCGGGCGGAAGCTACGGCACCGAAATCCCCATCCAGCGCAAGGACGAGCTGAGCGAGCTTGCCGTGGCGATCAACGAGCTGTCGCAGGAGATCAGCAAGACGGAAAAAATGCAGTCGGAGTTCATCTCCTCCATCTCGCACGAGCTGCGCACCCCGCTGACAGCCATCACCGGCTGGAGCGAAACGCTCATGTTCGACGACGCCATCCAGTCCGACTCGCGCCGCGGCATCCAGATCATCTCCAAGGAAGCGGCCCGGCTGACCGGCATGGTGGAGGAGCTTTTGGAATTCACCCGCATTCAGGACGGGCGCTTCAAGCTGAACATTGAGCTGCTCGACATCGAAAGCGAGCTGGAAGACACGATCTTCACCTATCAGGAGCTGCTGCGGCAGGACAATCTGGAGCTGCGCTACAGCCCGTCCGACACGGAAATCCCGCTTCTGCCCGGCGACCCGGAGCGGCTCAAGCAGGTGTTTTTGAACATTCTCGACAACGCCGCAAAATACGGACGCGACGGCAAGACCATCGAAGTGTCCGTCTACGCGGATACCGAAGCCGCAACCATCCGCTTCCGCGATCACGGCCCCGGCATCCCGGAAAACGAGCTGCCGCACGTGACCGAAAAGTTCTACAAGGGCAGCAGCTCCAAGGAGCGAGGCAGCGGAATCGGTCTCGCCGTGTGCGAGGAGATTGTCACCCGTTCCGGCGGAAAGCTGGAGATCAAAAACGCGCCCGGCGGCGGCACCGCCGTGACCGTGCGCCTGCCCTACACGCCGGAGGGGCAGAACACAAAATCCCATAATTCCGAGGTCAACGAATGAGCAAACAACAAAAGCAATCTCCCGATACGGACGTCCGCTTCCGCACGTCCATCGGCGGGCAGGCGCTGATGGAGGGCATTCTGATGCGCGGCCCGCAAAAGCAGGCCATCGTCTGCCGCACGCCGGACGGACTCGTTGAAAAGATCGACGAGCTGCACATGGTCAAGGACAAGCACCCCATTCTGGGCTGGCCCCTGATCCGCGGCGTGGTGACGTTCGTCGATTCCATGGTCAAGGGTATGCAGGCGCTCACCTACTCCGCCGACCTGCTGCCGCTGGAAGAACAGGGCGAGCCGGACAAGTTCGATCAGTGGATCGAAAAGCACTTCAGCGAGGAGAAGGCCAAGGACATCATCATCGGTGTGGCCGTGGTGCTCGGCATCGCGCTGTCCGTGGTGCTGTTCATCCTGCTGCCGACGCTGCTCGCCGGATTGACGGACAGCTTCATCCACAGCCCCGTGGTTCGCAACCTTGTGGAGGGGCTGCTGCGCATCGTCATCTTCCTGCTGTACCTGTGGGGCGTGACGCGGATGCCGGACGTCGCGCGGATGTTCTCGTACCACGGTGCGGAGCACAAGACCATCTTCTGCTATGAAAAGGGCCTGCCGCTGACGGTGGAAAACGTGCGGCCGCAGTCCCGGTTTCATCCCCGCTGCGGCACGAGCTTTCTGTTCGTCGTCGTCATCATCAGCATTCTCGTATTCTCGCTCGTGAGCCTGAAGGTCGCGCTGTGGGACAATGTCTGGGTACGCGTGGGGCTGCGGCTGCTGCTGCTGCCGCTCGTCGTGTCCATCAGCTACGAAATCAACCGCTGGGTCGGGCGGCACGACAATCTCTGCTCGCGCATTCTCTCCGCCCCCGGCAAATGGCTCCAGCACCTGACCACGAACGAGCCGGACGACAGCATGATCGAATGCGCCATCCGCGCGCTGGAGCTGGTCATTCCCGAGAAGCAGGGCAGCGACGCCTGGTAAGGCGCAACAGACAAAGGAGCGGCCGCTATGCCGAAAACATACAACGAACTGTATATTTCCACCCGCGCCGCACTCAAGCGCGCCGGGGTGGAGGCGTATTCCCTGGAAGCGAGGCTTCTCGTCTCGCACGCCGTGGGCAAGAGCAAGGAGGCGTTTTTGCGCGATCTGCGGCTCTACACCTCCACGGAAAACGAGCAGAAGATCAACGCGCTGCTGCAGCGCAGGCTCGCCGGAGAGCCGCTGGCGTATCTCATCGGCGAGTGGGAGTTCTACGGTCTGCCGATCAAGGTCACGCCCGACGTGCTGATCCCGCGGATGGACACGGAGGTTCTTGTGGAAACAGCCGTGAGCGCCCTCGTCGGACGCAAGATGGACGCGCGCATCCTCGATCTCTGCTCCGGCAGCGGGTGCATCGGCTGCGCCATTTCGCACGAGCTGCCCGCCGCGCGGCTGGTGATGGTGGACATCAGCGACCGCGCGCTGGAGATCAGCAAACAGAACCTGCGCCTGAACCGCCAGAACCGCACCATCTGCCTGAAGGCGGACGCGCTGGCAAAGCCCCCCATGAGCATCGGCACCTTCGACCTGATCGTATCAAACCCGCCGTATGTGCCGAGCTTTGAGATTCTCACGCTTGACAGCTCCGTGCGCGACTATGAGCCGCTCGGCGCGCTCGACGGCGGCGAGGACGGGCTGATGTTCTACCGCGCGATCGTGCGCCACTGGACGCAGATCCTCCGCCCCGGCGGCTGGCTCATGTTCGAGGTCGGCGAGGATCAGGCGGACGCCGTCATGGCGCTGATGACAGAAGAAAAATACACCGATGTGACCGCCCTTGAGGACACCGCCGGCATCCGGCGCGTCGTCGTCGGCCGCATCTGATACTCAGAGGTGAATCACTATGGCAGAAAAGAAAAAATCCGCACCCGTTTCCACCGGCCCCGTCAAGCCGGAGGATAAGAAAAAAGCGCTCGAGACCGCGCTCGCCCAGATCGAAAAGAACTTCGGCAAGGGCGCCATCATGCGCCTCGGCGACGACATCCCCGTGAACGTGGAGGCCATCTCCACCGGTTCCCTGTCGCTCGACCTCGCGCTCGGCATCGGCGGCGTGCCCCGCGGCCGCATCGTCGAGATCTACGGGCCCGAGTCGTCCGGTAAGACGACGCTCGCGCTGCACATCCTCGCCAGCGCCCAGAAGAAGGGCGGCGAGGTCGCGTTCATCGACGTGGAGCACGCGCTCGAGCCCGCCTACGCCCGCGCCCTCGGCGTGGACATCGACAGCCTGCTCATCTCCCAGCCGGACACCGGCGAGCAGGCGCTCGAGATCACGGAGCAGCTCGTGCGCTCCGGCGCGCTCGACGTCGTGGTCGTCGACTCCGTGGCGGCGCTGCTGCCGCGCAGCGAGCTCGAGGGCGAGATGGGCGAGTCGTCCGTCGGCGTGATCGCGCGCCTGATGAGCCAGGCCCTGCGCAAGCTGGCCGGCACCGTCAGCCGCACGAACTGCATCGTCGTGTTCATCAACCAGCTGCGCGAGAAGATCGGCGTCATGTACGGCAACCCCGAGACGACGCCCGGCGGCCGCGCGCTGAAGTATTTCTCCAGCGTGCGCATCGATGTGCGCCGCATCGAGACGCTGAAGGTCGGCGGCGAGATGATCGGCAACCGCACGCGCGCCAAGATCGTCAAGAACAAGGTCGCGCCCCCGTTCAAGGAAGCCGAGTTCGACATCATCTACGGCGAGGGCATCTCCAAGATCGGCGAGCTGGTCGATCTCGGCGTCAAGCTGGAGATCATCGACAAGGCCGGCGCGTGGTTCACCTATGGCGACACACGCATCCAGGGCCGCGACAGCATGAAGGAATACTTCCGCGAGCATCCGGAGGCTGCCGACGCCATTGAAGCCGAGATCCGCGCCAACGCGCACAAGCTCATGACCCCGCAGGCGCGCAAGGCCGCCATTGCCGCAGGCCGCGCCGTGGACGTCTCCGCAGAGGACTTTGAGGGCTAACCAAATTCGATTTTATTTCGCTTCTGCGGAGGCGAAACGCTGTGAGACTTCTTTTATCAGGGACTATGATTACACTGACCGAACTCAAACAAACCGGGCCGGAACGATTCCTCGCCCGGTTTGACAATGGCGAGGAGCTGCGCACCACGCTCGCCGTGGTGACGGAGCTGTCGCTTTATTCCGGCCGGGCGTTCACGGAAGACGAGCTGTCCGCCGTGCGCAACGCCTCCGCCCGCTCCCGGTGCAGGCAGCGGGCACTGCGCATCATCGGCGCGCGCGCCATGTCCGTCAGGGAGCTGACCGACCGGCTGAAGGAGAAGGGCGAATCACCGGAAAACGCCGAAGACGCCGCGCAGTGGCTGCTGGACATGCGCCTGTTGGACGACGCGCAGTACGCCGCCATGTGCGTGCGGCACTACGCCGCCAAGGGCTATGGCCCCGGCAAAATCCGCAATGAGCTTTACCGCCGCGGCATCGCGCGGGAGCTGTGGGACGAGGCGCTGGAGGAACTGCCGGAGCAGGACGAGCGTATCGACGCGCTGCTGCGCCGGAAGCTGAAATCCGACACGCCCGACCGCGCAGAGCTGCGCAAGGCGGCAGACTATCTCTACCGCCGGGGCTTTGGCCGGGACGAAATTCACGCGGCGCTCGCGCGCTACAGCGAGCTTTCCGAGGAGGATTGATCTATGGGATACCGAATTGCGCTCATCTCGCTCGGCTGTCCGAAAAATCAGGTGAACAGCGAGCAGATGCTGTATCTGCTCGATCAGGCCGGGCACGAGCTGGTGGGCGATCCCGCCGGGTGCGATGTGGCCATCGTGAACACCTGCGGCTTCATCGACAGCGCCAAGAGCGAGGCGATCGACCACATTCTTGCGTTGGCCGAGCTGAAAAAGGCCGGACAACTGAAAAAGATTCTCGTCGCCGGCTGCCTGTCACAGCGGTACGAAGCCGACATTCTCGAAAGTCTCCCGGAGGTGGACGGGATGCTCGGCACCGGCAGCTTCGGACAGATTTGCACTGCCGTGGACGCCGTCATGCAGGGCGAGCAGCCGCTGCTGTTCGGCGACAAAAACGGCCCGATCGAGGAGATTGACCGCGTCGTGTCCACCGGGCCGGGCTGGGCGTATCTGCGCATCGCCGAAGGGTGCGACAACTGGTGCGCGTTCTGCGCGATCCCGGCCATCCGGGGCAAATACCGCAGCCGCAAGCCGGAGGCCATTCTCGCCGAAGCGCGCGCGCTGGCGGCACAGGGCGTGAAGGAGCTGATCGTCATTGCGCAGGACATTACGCGCTACGGCGTGGATTTGTACGGCAAGCCGAGTCTCGCGGGACTGCTGAAGCAGCTTGTGCAGATCGACGGCGTGGAATGGATCCGCCTGCACTACCTCTACCCCGACGCGTTTGACGACGAACTGATCGACGTCATTGCGCGTGAGGACAAGATCGTCAAATATCTGGACATCCCGCTCCAGCACATCAACGACACCATTCTCCGCCGCATGAACCGCCGCGGCACGGGCGCGGAAATTCGCACCCTGATCGCAAAGCTCCGGGAACGCATCCCCGGTGTGGTGCTGCGCACGAGTCTGATCGCAGGGCTTCCCGGCGAGGGCGAGGATGAATTTGAGGAGCTGTGCGCGTGGCTGCGCGAAGCGCGGCTGGAGCGTGTTGGCGTGTTCCCCTTCTCGCCGGAGGAGGGAACCCCGGCGGCCAAAATGCCCGACCGCTGCGACGCCGAGGAGGCGCAGCGCCGCGCAGACCTGATTCTCGACCTGCAGGCGCAGATTATGGACGATTACAATGAGTCCTGCATCGGCAAGACCATGACCGTTTTGTGCGAGGCCGCCGCGAAAAGCGGCATCTGCTCCGGCCGGACCTTTGCCGACTCGCCGGAGATTGACGGCAAGGTCTATTTTGAAGGCAGCGCAAAGCCGGGCTCCTTCGCCACCGTGCGCATCACCGGCACGGAGGACGGCGAACTGATCGGCGTACAGATTTGAAATGAGGTATTTTACATGACAACTGCAAATAAAATCACCATTTTCCGCGTCGTCCTTGTTCCGGTACTGCTGGTGCTGATGTACTGGGATTTCCCCGGACATATGTACTGGTCGCTCGCCGTGTTCATTCTGGCCAGCGTGAGCGACTTTGCCGACGGCTACATCGCCCGGCACTACAATCAGGTGTCCGACTTCGGCAAGTTCATGGACCCGCTGGCGGACAAGCTGCTGGTCATCTCGGCCATGCTGATGTTCGTCTCGTGGGGCACGATGCCCGCGTGGGCGCTGCTGATCGTCGTGGCGCGCGAATTCGCCGTGACGGGTCTGCGCCTCGTCGCCGTGGACAACGGCCGCGTGATCGCCGCCGCGTGGTCCGGCAAGATCAAAACCGCCACCACCATGGTGTGTATCTGCCTGATGATGCTGTGGAACGTGCACTGGCTCAACATTCTCTGCTGGGTGCTGATCGTGGCAACCACGGTGTATTCCGGCTGTGAGTATTTCTATAAGAACCGCGACGTGCTCAGCTTCCAGTAATACAAACCCAAAACGCAGTAAAATCATCCCCTGATGCGATGCATCAGGGGATGGTTTTCTGTTGCAGCTGCCGCAAGATCATGCAGGCCTGCCCGCAGCGCGAACACACGGTGCAAGTTGTCGGATTCGTCAAAGGGTCGCCTTTGACCGGTTTCGCGCGCGCGCCGTGATAGGATACCGCCATGGAAGTCATCTACATAGACAGCCTGTTTGCGCTGAATTTTCTGATTGATTACTGCATCCTGCTCGCCTCGGCGCGGGTATGCGGCGTGGTGCTGCGGCGCTGGCGGTATCTGCTTGCGGCGCTGGTGGGCGCGCTCTATGCCGCGGCAATCGTACTGCCGGGGCTGGGCTTTCTCGCGCAGACGCCCATGAAGCTCGCGCTCGGCGCAGCAATGGCGCTGATCGCGTTCGGCGGCGAGACGCATTTGCTGCGGTGCGCGGTGGTGTTTCTGGCCGTGAGCGCCGGATTCGGCGGCGCGGTGTTTGCCGCGTCCCTGCTCGCGGGGGCGGACAGCGCCGGCGGCGCGCTCGTGTCCGTATCCGGGCGGGTGCTGGTGCTGTCGTTCGCGGTGTGCTATGCGGTCGTATCCCTGGTGTTCCGGCGACGAGCCAAAGCAGCCGACCGGGAGATTCAGCCCGTCGTCATCATGGACGGCGGCCGCACGGTGACACTGCGCGGCCTGCGTGACAGCGGCAACGCCCTGCACGACCCCGTAACCGGCTGCTGCGCCGCCGTGGCCGACCGCGCGGCGGTCTTGCCGCTGTTTGCCGGCGCCGGGGCGCTGTCGCTGCCGGACGACGCCATCGGCGCGCTGGAGGCGCTCAACGACTTGCCGGGCTGTGCCGGCCGGTTCCGGCTGCTGCCCTACGCCGCCGTGGGCGTATCCGGGGCGCTGCTCGTCGCCTTCCGGCCGGAGCGCGTCACCGTCTCCGGCGCGCCGGAGGCGCTGCTCATCGCACTCTCCCCGACGCCGCTGAGCGCCACGGGCGAGTTTGAGGCGGTTCTGCCGCCAAAGCCGTGAAATCTGCAAAGGAGGGATTTGCTTCATGTTATTCCTGCATACCATCCATCATTCCCTGCTGCGGCTGCTGCAAAGGCTCGGCCTGTGCGCGCCGCCGGAGGTATTTTACATCGGCGGGAGCGACACCATGCCGGCTCCGCTTGACCGCGTGCAGGAGCAGGCTGCCATTCAGGCTCTGTCCGAGGGAAGCGCAGAGGCCGCCTCCCTGCTGATTGAGCACAACCTGCGGCTCGTCGTATACATCGCGCGGCGGTTTGAAAACACCGGCGTCGGCATCGAAGACCTGATCTCCATCGGCACGATCGGACTCATCAAGGCCATCAACACCTTCAACGCCGGGAAGAACATCAAGCTCGCCACCTACGCCTCGCGCTGCATTGAAAACGAAATCCTCATGCATCTGCGCAAGATCAACTCGCAGAAGACGGAGGTGTCCATCGACGAGCCGCTCAACACCGACTGGGACGGCAACGAGCTGCTGCTGTCCGACATTCTCGGCACCGACGAGGACGAGGTCAGCCGTCCGCTGGAGGACGACGCAGATCGCGCTATGCTCATGCGCGCCATCGCTTCGCTCAACGACCGCGACCGCGAGATCATTCTCCTGCGCTTCGGCATCGGCCAGGAGCAGGAGGCCACGCAGAAGGAGGTGGCCGACGCGCTTGGCATCTCGCAAAGCTACATCAGCCGCCTGGAAAAACGCATCATCGCGCGGCTGCGCAGCGAGATGCTGAAACAAATGCAATACTAAAGTCCGGGACCGGGACGCCGCGCTGCGGCGTCCCGGTCCCGGTTTTTTGCGGCTATCGTCTTTTTCCACGACCGGTTGCGAACCGCGCCGGAACGTGTTATAGTGAAGGTTACGACATCTCAAGAGGTTTTTGCTGTGAAACGAAAGATTCGCATCACCACGCCGCAGCTTTTTGCATGCGGCTTTGCCCTGATCATCCTGCTGGGCGCGGCGGCGCTGGCGCTGCCCTTTGCAAGCCGGGATGGGCACAGTATCCCGTTTCTGAACGCGCTGTTCACCGCGTGCTCCGCCACATGCGTGACCGGGCTTTCCGTATACGACGTATGGACGCAGTTTGCCGGGTTCGGCCAGGCCGTGATTCTGCTGCTGATCCAGCTCGGCGGGCTGGGGTTCATGTCCTTCGCCGCGCTCATCGCGCTCGCCGCCGGGCGGCGCATCGGGCTGAAGGAGCGCATGGAGCTTTCCGACGCGATTGCGTCGGGGCAGCTCGGCGGCGTCGTGCGCATGGTGCGTCTGGCGCTGACCGGCACGTTCGTGCTGGAGGGCGCGGGCGCGGTGCTGCTGGCGATCCGGTTCGTGCCGCTGTTCGGCTTCTGGGAGGGCCTGTGGTACAGCGTGTTTCACGCGGTCTCCGCTTTCTGCAACGCCGGGTTCGATCTGATGGGCCAGCTCGCACCGGGACAGTCGCTGGCGGCCTTCGTCGGCGACCCGCTCGTGAACTGTACCGTCATGGCGCTGATCCTCGCGGGCGGGCTGGGCTTTCTCATCTGGAACGACATCTACGAAAACGGGCTGCACGTGCGCCGGTATCTGCTGCACAGCAAGCTCGTACTGAGCTTTTCTATCGTGCTGATCGTCGTGCCGGCGGTGCTGTTTTTCATCACGGAGCGCAACGCGGCTTTTGCCGGGCTGTCCGCCGGAGATCGGGTACTGGCAGCGCTGTTTTCCGCCGTGACGCCGCGCACTGCGGGTTTCAGCACGGTGGACACCGCTTCGCTCAGCGGCGCGGGCACGGTGCTGACCCAGACGCTCATGGCCATCGGCGCCGGCTCCGGCTCCACCGGCGGCGGCATCAAGGTATCCACCTTCGCCGTGATGGCGCTGGCTGTGATCAGCCACATGCGCGGACACAAGGACGTCCAGATCTGGGGCGCGCGCGTCGATGCGCCGCTCGTGCGCAGCGCCTTCTGCAACACGCTGCTGTTTCTCGGTATGGCGCTGGCCGGCACGTTTCTCGTGCTTGCCTTCCAGCCGCTTCCGCTCACGGCCGCGGCGTTCGAGTGCCTGTCCGCCATCGGCACGGTCGGCATGAGCACCGGCATCACGGCGTCGCTCGAAGCCGGGCCAAAGCTCGTGTTGATCCTGCTCATGTATGCCGGGCGCATCGGCAGTATTACGGTATTTCTGGCGTTCATCCGGCCGCGGCGCAGCGGAAAAACGCGCTGCCCGGTCGGCAAAGTCGTCATCGGATAAGGAGGAACAATCATGTATTCCATGCTGGTAATCGGCCTTGGCCGCTTCGGCGCGAATCTGGCGCAGCGGCTTTCGGAGCTGGGAAACGAGGTCATGGTCATCGACCGCGACGAGAGCGCAGTTGACCCCGTCGCACCGCTCGTCACCGCCTCGCAGATCGGCGATTGTATGGACATCGACGTGCTGCGCGAAATCGGCGCGGACAACTTTGACGTGTGCTTTGTGTGCATTAGCGACGATTTTCAGTCTTCCATGGAGATCACCTCCCTGCTCAAGGAGCTGGGCGCGCCGGTCGTGGTCGCCAAGGCCGACCGCGCCATCCACGCAAAGCTGCTGCACAAGATCGGCGCAGACGACGTGATCTATCCAGAGCGCGACATGGCGCAGCGCACGGCGGTGCGCTACTCCACCAACGGCGCGCTCGAATACGTGGAGCTGACGGAGGACTATGCCATCTTTGAAATGCCCATGCCGGACGCATGGGCGGGCAAAACGCCGCGCGAGCTGGATCTGCGGCGCAAATTCCGCATCAGCATCATCGGCCTGATGGAGGAAGAGCAGGTTATCCCGTTTTCCGACCCGGATTACGTTTTCCGGCCCGGCGAGCGCATCCTCGCCGCCGGCAACCGCTCGGACATGACCAAGCTGATGCGCCTGTTCCGGTAACCACATACAGCAAAACGCCCCGGCGAATGCCGGGGCGGGAGACTGTCAAAAAAGCGAAGCTTTTTTGACAGAGGGGAAAGCGGCCTGACTGCAGCGCACTCGCCGTCCGCC
>JABLYK010000043.1 GCA_018265835.1 Oscillospiraceae bacterium
GGAACATGGGCGAGTGCGTGGCGTCCACCTCGTCCTTGCGGTAGACGCGGCCGGGCGCGACCATGCGGATCGGGAGCGGTTTCGTCTCCATTGCGCGCACCTGAATCGGCGAGGTCTGCGTGCGCAGCAGGATGCTGCTGTCCTCGGTGAGATAGAACGTATCCGACCATTCGCGGGCGGGGTGGCCCTCGTCCGTGTTCAGCTTGGTGAAGTTATAATCGGCCTTTTCGATTTCGGGGCCTTCAAGAATCTCAAAGCCCATGCCGATGAAGATTTCCTTGATCTCGTCCAGCACCACGTACATCGGGTGCTTGTGACCGATCTCACTGTGCGCACCGGGCATCGTCACGTCGAGTGTCTCGGCTTTGAGGCGGCGCTCCATCATGAGGTCGCTCAGCGCCTTGCGGCGGGTGTCGATGGCCTCCTCCAGCTCTGCGCGCACCTGATTGGCGAGCAGTCCCATCGCGGGGCGTTCCTCGGCAGACAGCTTGCCCATCTGCTTGAGGAGCTTGGTCAGCTCCCCCTTTTTCCCGAGGTATTTGATCCGAAGACTTTCGAGCGCTTCCGCGTCCTGCGCCTGCAAAATGGCGCTGACAGAAACCTCCCGAAGCTCCTGCAGCATTTTTTTCATGCGAACAACTCCTTCGTTGATGAATTATAACGTCAGAACCGCAAAAAAAATCCTCTCATCCCGAACACAGGGACGAAAGGCATTCTTCCGCGGTACCACCCGAATTCGGCGCCAGGCGCCGCACTCTTCCTGCTGTAACGGGCAGACCCGCCGGGGATTGGCCGGCGCTCACGGGCGAACAAAGCACGTTTCTCGCAGGACGCTTTCAGCCGGCGACGTCCCTCTCTGCTGCGGAATCTTGGTGCTATTTTCCCGATCAACGCAATACAATTGATAACAACGCTATACTTATATCACATTTCTTCGGCGAAATCAATGAAAAAGGTGAATAAAATTTGACGCATGGCGACAGAAAAGTTATAATGGTTCATCAACGACATTTGTGTTTTCGGGGGCGAGCGCCATGAATGACAGGGGACAAGGGGAGCTTTTTCTCCCGAAGCGCCGGCTCGACACGCATAAGGGCGACTATGGCCGTCTGCTCATCATTGGCGGCAGCGTGGGCTATACCGGCGCGCCGACGCTCTGCGCCAGAGCCGCTGTGCGCAGCGGAGCGGGGCTGGTGTATCTGGGCGTCCCGTCGGATATCTACGCCATCACGGCGGTGAAAAACGACGAGGCGATGCCGTTTCCGCTCGCATGTGAGGACGGGAAGCTCTCCGCCGCGGCGCTGGACGAGATTCTGGAGCGGCTGGGGACGTGCGACGTGTGCGTGATCGGCCCCGGCCTTGGCAGGAACGATGCACTGACGGCGCTTGTTCAGCGCGTGGTGCGGGAGTCTGAAATTCCCGTCGTCGCGGATGCGGACGCGCTGTTTGCGCTCGCACAGAATACGGCGGTGCTGGATTGCGCGCGTGCGCCGGTCATTCTGACGCCGCACGAGGGCGAGTTCCGTCGGCTGTACGGGGAGCGCGGCGGCGACCGCGCGGCGGAAGCGTCCCGGTTTGCTGTGGAGCACGGCTGTACGGTTGTGCGCAAGGGGCCGGAGACGGTCTGTGCCTTTCCGGACGGGGAGACGGTGCGCCTGCGCGTAGGAAACCCCGGCATGGCGAAAGGCGGCAGCGGCGACGTGCTCGCCGGGATTCTTGGCGCTTTCGTGTGCCAGCTTCCCATGAAGCGCGCGGTGCAGACGGCGGTGTGGGTACATGGCGCGGCGGGCGACTGTTGTGCAGCGAAGTTTGGCGAATATGCAATGACGCCGGCAGACCTGATCGAGGCGCTGCCGGAGGTCACAAAACCATTGATTCGATAGGAGGCAGTATGCGGCGAGGATGGATTGCCGCACTGACGATAAGCGCTCTGCTGCTGGCTGGCTGCGGCTCCGGCGGGGCGGAGGAACAATTGGAGCGTTTCCGGAAATCGCTGGAGGCTTCCGGCAGCGTCACCGTTACAGCGGAGGTCACGGCGGTGTCGGATGAGGAAGTGCTGAGCTATACACTCTCTTGCGCAGAGGTCGAGGACGGATACGACATTGCTGTGACCGAGCCGGAGCTGCTCTCCGGCGTGCGGGCGCACCTGCGGCAGAACGACGCTACGCTGGAGTTCGACAACATCGTGATTCCCATGGGCTCGCTGAACGATAACGGCCTGTCCCCGCTGACGGCGCTGCCGCGCATTCTGGAAGCGGCGCGCAGCGGCTATGCGGATCTGGTCTGGACGGAGAGCGGCCGGCTCACGGCGCAGCTTGTGCTGGACGATACTACCACGGTGCGTCTGTATCTGAACGACGCGCTCACGCCCGTGTCCGCGGAGGTCGCGGTGGAGGATGCGACGGTCATACAATGCAGCATCATAACCTGGCAACAGAACGAAAGAGGGACTCAATATGAATCGGACGATCCGAACCTGGGTGGAGATCAGTCTCAACAATCTGGAACATAACTATCATGAAATTTGCAGCCGTCTGCCGGAGGGGTGCCAGATGCTCGGCATCTGCAAGGCCAACAGCTATGGCCACGGCGCGGTGCGCGTGGCGCAGCGGCTGCAGCAGGCGGGCTGCCATTGGGTGGCTGTCAACTGCTACGACGAGGCAGAGGAACTGCGCGCTGCCGGCGTCGGCATGGAGATCCTGATTCTCGGCCCGCAGCCCGCGAACATCGCGGTGGACGTGGCGAATCTGGACGCGACGCAGACGATCGGATCGCTTGCTTATGCAAAGGAGCTGAACCGGTATCTGGAGGGGACCGGCCTGCGCCTGAAGGCGCACATGAAGCTGGAGACCGGCATGGGCCGCACAGGCTTTGACGCGTCGAGCGGCGCGCATATGGACGAGATGCTCGAAACGCTTGCGCTGCCGAATCTGGACATCACCGGCGTGTTCACGCACTTTGCCGTGTCCGACGAGGCGGACAATCCGTATAACGAGCTGCAGTTTGCGCGCTTTACGGCGGCGATCGGCGAGATGGAGGCGCGCAGCGGATGGAAATTCAAAATCCGCCATTGCGCGAACAGCGGCGCTGTGATAAACTATCCTCAGACATATCTGGACATGGTGCGGCCTGGCCTGCTGCTGTACGGACTGTTTCCCGGGGCGGAAACTGCAGGGCTCGATCTGCGCCCGGCGATGGAGCTGCGCAGCCGCGTATGCGACATCACGCAGCACTGTGCGGGGGACACCATCAGCTATGGCCGGACGTTTACCTGCGACCGGAATCTGCGCCTGGCCGTGCTGCCGGTCGGCTATGCCGACGGGCTGCTGCGGTCGCTTTCCGGCAAGGTGGATGTGCTCATTCGCGGGCACCGTGTCCGTCAGGTCGGCCGTATTTGCATGGATATGTGTATGGTTGACGTGACGGATTATCCCGAAATCCGCCCGGGCGACGTGGCGACGGTGTTTGGCCGCGCGCTTTCCGCGTCCGAGCAGGCGCACAAGGCGGACACCATTCCGTATGAGCTGCTGTGCGCTGTGTCGCAGCGCGTGCCGCGGGTTTATGTGGATTAATCCTGCGATGCATGTATAACTTTCGCTTCAATGTGTGAGAATAGAATTGCCCTACATAACATGTATGGGGGACTATCCATCATTGGAGATGAACTTCATGAACACCGTAAAACGCGGAGACATTTACTTTGCAGATTTAAGCCCGGTCGTCGGCAGTGAGCAGGGCGGTATGCGCCCCGTGCTCATCATCCAGAACGACACCGGAAACCGGCACAGCCCGACTGTGATCGCGGCGGCGATTACTTCCCAGACCGGGAAGGCGCGCCTGCCGACCCACATTTCCCTTTCCGCAAAGAGCTGCGGTTTGTCGAGAGACAGCGTCATTCTGCTGGAGCAGGTGCGCACGATTGACAAGTCGCGCCTGCGCGAGCGCATGGGAAGGCTGGACGAACCGATGATGAGCCAGGTGGACGGCGCGATTGCCGTCAGCTTCGGTTTGACCCAGTAACTGCTGTGCCTCCCGGAACAGGAGGAGCAACATGAAGAAAAAAACAACCGTCATTGTACTGCTTGCCGTCGTCATTGCCATGCTCGCGGGCGTGGCGGTCTATGCCGCGGCGAATTACGGCACGACGTCCGACCCGCTGGTCGCCATGAGCTACCTGCGCGACGTGGTGCAGCCGACGATGATGGATCAGTACGAGGGTGCGCTGAATCGCGCAGTGGACACGGCGGAAACGGAGTTTTCCGAATCGCTTTCGTCTGCGGCTGGTGCATATCAGACTGTGATGCTCGCCGCAGGACAGACGCTGCACGGCGAATCCGGGACGGAGATTTTACTGCGCTCCGGCTCGGCCAACGCGAGCAGCGTGCTGGTGGACTCCACTGGCGGCAGTACCCTCGCCACCGGCGACAGCCTGACAGCGAACCATCTGTATCTGGTTCAGGCGGCTGGCCCGGCGGTTCGCGCCGATGTCGGCGCGGCGCTCATGGTGCGCGGCAGCTATTCGATCGGTTGAACGGAATAACGCATCACTCCCGCTCATAGACTGGAGCGGGAGTGATTTTTTATGGGTGCAAGCTATCCGATTTTGTATGAGAACAAGCCCATCGGCACGCTGGAAACGGAGCAGGAGGGGCTGATGACCGTGTTTACCGCGCAGTGTGAAGCCGTGTGCGGCGACATGCTGCGTCTGGCGGTCTACGGCGAGACGGACAAAGCGTATCTGGGCGTGATGCTGCCCGGCGAGGACGGGAAATTGCATTTGTGCAGGCGGCTGACCCGGCTGGAGCGGAGGCGCCTGCCGGATCCGATCCTGTTTGCGGCGGATCGTTCCTGGGAAATCCCCGAAACGCCGCCCGCTTTGAAGCCGGAGCCGGCGCGCGCGCAGCCGGAGCCGGACGACGCGCTGGATGTGCTCTGGTTTTCCGCGCCTGACGGCACGCTCTCCACGTTCGACGGGCACCGCAGCCTGATCGCCATCCCAGCGGACGCACCGCAGCTTCCCCGGGGCGCAGACGGGCTGCGGCGCGAGATCAACGGGCGGCAATACCTTGTTTTTCCGAGATGAATTGAAATCGAGGCGCGCATGTGGTATACTCGGCTTATTCCAACGAAGGAGATGCGCTGGTTATGAGAATGAGCGATTTGATCGTCAAAAAGCGGGACGGCGGCACGCTGACCACCGAGGAGATCCGCTTTCTGATAGCGGGGTTCACGGACGGGAGCATTCCGGACTACCAGATGTCCGCCATGACGATGGCCATTTATTTTCGCGGTATGGATCGCCGGGAAACGCTGGATCTGACCATGGCGATGATGCACAGCGGGGAGACGCTCGACCTTTCCGGCATCTCCGGCGTGAAGGCAGACAAGCATTCCACCGGCGGCGTGGGCGACAAAACATCGCTGGTGCTGGTGCCGATGGTGGCGAGCCTGGGCGTCAAAATGGCGAAAATGTCCGGCCGGGGGCTGGGGCATACGGGCGGCACGCTGGACAAGCTCGAAAGCTTTCCGGGCTTCAACATCCACATTCCGATGGAGGAATTCCTCCGCAATGTCGAGACCGTGGGCATGGTGATCGCCGGGCAGACGGCAGACCTTGACCCGGCGGACAAAAAGCTCTATGCGCTGCGCGATGTGACCGGCACGGTGCCGAGCATCCCGCTGATCGTCAGCAGCATCATGTCCAAGAAGCTGGCGGCGGGCGCGGATGTCATCGTGCTCGACGTAAAGTGCGGAAGCGGCTCGTTCATGAAAACGGAGGATGACGCGAAGGAGCTTGCGACGGAGATGGTCGAGATCGGCAAGCTGGCCGGGAAGAAGACGGTCGCCGTCATTACGGATATGGACGAACCACTCGGCAACGCAGTCGGCAACGCTTTGGAAGTCAAGGAGGCCATCGCTGCGCTCCGGGGCGAACATCCGGGCGAGCTGGTGGAGCTGTGCATAACGCTTGGCGCCTGCATCCTTACAGCTGCCGGAATGGCACCGGACGACGCTGCTGCCCGCGCCATGCTGGAGGGAACGATTGCGGACGGCTCGGCGCTGAAAAAGCTCGCCGAATTCGTTGCGGCGCAGGATGGTGACCCGCAGTCGGTGTACGACACGTCGCTGCTGCCGGCGGCGCCCGTGCAGATGGAGGTGCCCGCTCCGGCGGACGGCTATGTCAGCCACATCGCGGCGAGCGACGTCGGTATGGTGTCGATGCACCTCGGCGGCGGACGCGCGACGAAGGACAGCGAGATCGACCTCTCCGTCGGCGTTGTGCTGCACAAGAAGGTCGGCGACAGCGTCGCGGCGGGGGAGTCTCTTGCGACGATCCATGCGGCGGACGAGGCGAGCGCCCATGCGGCGGTGCAGGAGCTTCTGGCGTGCTACACGATTGCGCCGGAGCCGCCGGAGCTGGGGTCGTTCATTAAGGCGATTATTCGATAGAAACAGAGTGCCAGTATGCGAAGAAGCCTCGCAAGCGTTTCGCCGCAGTGACGGCGGCAGAAGATGCTTGCACTCGCGTTCTCGAACCGAATCCCAGCGAAGCGGGTTCGTTCTGACGGCGCGGTATGCCCATGCGGCGTACCGTGCCGTTTTTTTGATGGTTGGGGGTTGACTCTGACATGGTGTCATGCTGTACCCTGAACCTGAGCTCAAGAAAAAACACACGTGTGAGGTACAAACGATGCTGAAGATCGGAGATTTTTCCAGGCTGTCAAAAATCAGCATCCGCATGCTGCGCTACTATGACGATCTGAACCTGCTCAAGCCGGACACAGTTGATTCGTTTACGGGTTACCGGTATTACAGCGAACAGCAGCTGGTGCGTGCCGGACGCATTCAGGCGCTGCGGCAAATGGGGTTTGGCGTTGCCATGGTCGGTCAGATTCTGGAGCAGTATGCGGATGCGCAGCAGCTGGAGCGCTTTTTGCATGTGCGGAAACAGGAAATGCTGGAGCAGAAGCAAGCGCTGCTGCAGCGGCTGCGGACGATTGACAGCACGATCGAACGACTGCGAAAGGAAGGTTCTATTATGGGATATGAAGTCAATTTGAAAACAGTACCGGAGCGGTATGTTGCCAGCGTGCGTATGACGCTGCCGAGCTACGCGGACGAGGGCATGCTGTGGCGTATCCTGTGTGCGGAGCCGGACGCGCTGCACATGCAGGATGCGAATCCGCCTTATACGATGGTGATTTACCATGACGGAGAGTACAAGGAAAGCAATGTGGATGCAGAGGCGCAGAAGGCGGTCATCGGCACTTACACGGACACAGAGCACGTCCGGTTCAAAAAGGCCCCTGCCGTGCAGTTTGCAAGCGCGGTTTTCCAGGACGGTTATGAGCAGATCGGCGCCGTAAATGCGGCAGTGGCGCAATGGATCGCGGACAATGGCTACGAGATGGACGGGCTGTCGTTCAACCTCTACCATGTAACGCCGAAGGATACCGCAGATCCGGATGCCTATGTGACAGAGGTTTGCTATCCGGTAAAGCGAAAATAAAAATCATAACCGGGACGGTTTCAGGGAACCGTCCCGGTTATGCATGTCACGGGTATGCGTGTGTCTTCAAATAATCGAGCCACGCCTTGATGCCGTCGGCGCTCAGATGGACACCGTCGCCGTTTTGATAGGCCTCCGGCAAGAAGCCGTCTTCGCCGACGAGCCCGGCTGCGGCGTCGAGATATTTTACGCCGGCGGCTTCTGCCGCGGCCGCGATCCAGCCGTTGACCTTGTTGAGGATTTCGTTCGTCACATCCTCATAAGCGTAATTGGATGCAATCGGCGTGAGCGAGCTGCAAATGATTTTGGTATCCGGGCTTTTCTCCTTGATACCGGCCAGCAGCGTACTGTAAGCCGTCTTGACCTGCTCTTCCGTGAGCATGTTTGCATTGTCCGGGCTGGGGAAGATGACGAGGTACTTTGGCTTGTTCACCTCAACAATTTCCGAAGCGGGGACGTTGTTGCCGGTCACCGGGGATTTGTATTTGGTGGTGTCCAGCGTTGCGAGCGGCAGCGCATTGCTCTCCGGCACCCAGACCTGCTTGCTGCTGTCGCTGCCGGTGAGCAGCGATTCGGACTTGAGCAGCGCGATGGAGGAATCGCCGAGGAAGAAAATTTGATCCACATAGGCTGTCCCCGCGTCCTCCGTCTGCGCGAGCGCGGCGCTTGACGTGCTGGGGACGATCGGATTTGCCGGCACCGTCGGCGTGGGGGTGGCCTCCGCGACCGGCGCCGTCTCGACCGGCGTTTGAGCCTTGCCGCTGTTTCCGGATGCGGATGCGAAAATCACGGCGAACACCGCCAGAACCAGGCAGACGATGATCGCACCCGACCACAAGGAATACATGGAATTTCGATTCATTTTCTTCATAAATCATCCTCCTCTCACGGAACTACCTGTAATTTGAATGATTGAACAAAAGAAGCCCATCCGGGCTTCTTTTGTAAAAATGTGCAATCTTATTCCTGCTCTGCCTTGGCCTCTTCAATGACCTTCTGCTGCACGTTGCCGGGCGCTTCTTCATAGCGGACAAACTTGCAGGAGAAGGAGCCACGGCCCTGCGTCATGGAGCGCAGGTCGATGGTGTAAGAGCTCATCTCTGCCATCGGGACTTCCGCCTCGACCGTCTGCATACCGTCCTCGGCGGTCATGCCGAGCACGGTACCGCGGCGCTTGGACGAAATGTCGGACATGATGTCGCCAAGGTTCGCGTCCGGGATCGTGACCTTCAGCAGGCCGATCGGCTCAAGGATGGTCGGCTTTGCTTTCGGAATGCCATCCTGATAGGCAAGGCGGGCGGCCGTCTGGAACGCCATATCGTTGGAGTCAACCGGGTGATAAGAGCCATCGTACAGCGTGGCCTTCAGGCCGACGAGCGGGTAGCCGGCGAGCACGCCCTTGGTCACGGCGTTGCGCAGGCCCTTTTCCACGGAGGGGAAGAAGTTTTTCGGCACGGAACCGCCGAAGACTTCCTCGGCAAAGATCATGTCGTCGGACTCGTCCTGCGGCTCAAAGCGAACCCACACGTCGCCAAACTGGCCGGAACCGCCGGACTGCTTCTTGTGGCGGCCGTGCGCTTCGACCTTGCCCTTGATCTTCTCGCGGTAAGCGACGCGGGCGGGCTTCAGCTCGGTCTCAACGCCGAAGCGGCTCTTGAGCTTGGAGCACAGAACGTCAACCTGAATATCGCCGGCACCGGAGATGACCATCTGGTGGGTCTCGGCGTTGTTTACGAGCGTGAAGGAGATGTCCTCCTCGTTCAGACGGGAAAGACCGGACGCGACCTTGTCGTCCTGTCCCTTCGTTTTCGGGCTGATGGCCATGGAATAGCAGGGTTCGGGCAACTCGATCGCGGGCAGCTCGACCTCGTTCTTGGCGTCGCACACGGTGTCGCCGGTCTTCCAGTCCATCTTGCCGATGGCGACGATGTCGCCACAGCAGACTTCCTTGACTTCCGTGGTCTTCTTGCCGCAGATGGTGTACATACGGCCAAGCTTGTCTGTGCTTCTGGCGCGGGTATTGCGCAGGGACAGATCCGAAGTGACCGTGCCGGAGAGCACCTTGATGAAGGAGTATTTGCCGAACTGATCGGAAATGGTCTTGAACACGAATGCGCAGGGGGCGCCGTTCGGATCAATGGTGAGCGTTTTCTCGTCCGCAGTGGGAACGGCGGGCATCTCAGCCGGGTTGGGAACATAGTCTACAATCGCCTGCAGCACGGCCTCGGTGCCGATGCCGCCCGCGGCGCTGCCGCACAGGACGGGAATGACGCTGCGATCCTTCAGACCGAGGCGGATGCCCTTGATGGTGTCTTCCTCGGAGAGCATCATGTCTTCAAAGAACTTCTCCATCAGCTCTTCGTCCGCGCCTGCGGCCGTCTCGAACAGGGTCTCGCGCAGAGCTTCCACCTTATCGGCGTCCGCAGCGGGCACGTCCACCTTGACGGTCTTGTTGCCCTGAGTCTGGTAAGCCACGTTGTGCACCAGATCAATCACGCCCGTGCCGTCGCTCATCGGCGCAGTCACGGCGCAGACGGTGCTGCCGTACTTTTCCTGCAGCGCGGCAAGAACGGCGTCAAAGTCGCCGTGGTCTTCGTCGGTCTTGGAAATGTAGAACATGGTGGGCATGTTGGCGTTCTTCAGATACTTCCAGCTGCGCTCGGCGCCGACGGAGATGCCGTCCTTCGCGCTGCAGAAGATGATGCCCGCCTCCACTGCGCGCAGCGCGCACATGACCTCGCCGGCAAAGTCAAAGAAGCCGGGGCAGTCGAGCACGTTGATCTTGCAGCCGCCGTAGTTCACCGGGGCGATGCCGGTGGAAATGGTGATCTGGCGCTTGATTTCTTCCGCGTCGTAGTCACAGACGGTATTGCCGTCGGCAACCTTGCCCTGACGGTCGATGGCGCCGGTCATGTACAGCATGCTTTCGGCGAGCGTGGTTTTGCCGCTGCCGCCGTGCCCCAGCAGGCATACGTTGCGGATGGTTTTGGTTTCGTAGCTCATGAATTTGTACCTCTCCTTATATCGAAAATAAATCCGAAATGTTCGTGAAAATTCAGATACCCGTCAAGTATACACTATTTCAAATCTGTTGGCAATCATAAATATTCTTTCCTCAGTGCCGCAGCCCAAAATTGAGCAAAATGACCGGAACCAGCCACAGCAGAAGGTATGTGAGGAGGTTGCCGACCGTGGCGGAATCGAACGCGCCCATCGAGCACAGCACAAACATCAGGCCCATGCCGATCGCCGCGCACAGCAGCGCCAGTATCACGCAGATCTGTACAGCCGTGTACAGCCGCTTGCCAAGACTCGAAATCGTCACAAACGGCCCAAGCCCATCTCGCGAGACGATGCCGGCGATCTGCGTATAATCGCCCGGCTCGGCGGCGGACATGGCATAGCGCTTGGAGTAAGCGGGGAAGTCGAAGCCCTCGGTGGACATTTTGAACTTCTGCCGGAGCATCAGCGGCGTGATGTTGAAGTCGCGCACGGCGAAGATCGGTTCCAGACTGGAGTGCAGCAGGCTGAACAATGCGCTCTGCACGGAGGTGACTGCGACATATTTGATCGTAAAGATGGCGACGAACACGCCGTTGATGGACACAAACACCGCATTTTTGGAGTTGAGCTTCTGCGGCAGATGGATGCCCTTGAGCGACATGAAGCCGGAGTTGCCGACGAGCACTTCCTCGCCGTTGACCAGCGCGATGAGACCGCCGCTCTCGTTGCAGGTGAATTCCTCCACGCCCATGAGCGCGCAGTTGTTTTTGCGCATCAGCTCGGAAAATACGGGCGCGAGACAATTGCCGGAGGCGACGATGACGCTGCCTGCATAAGAGATAACCTTGTCCGGGTATGCGCCCTCCAGAATGCGGATGCTCTCAATGGAGATGTTGCGCGGCGGGAAAATATCCTTGTCCGTGACGATTAGGTGCTTGCTCTTGCCAATGTCGCTCACACCGGACCAGCCCGCGATGGCAGAGCCGCTCTGGCACAGGCGGCGCGCGACCGTCCGGTACGGCAGCGCGAAGGCGATGATGGCCGCAAACGGCGCGCAGGGCGCGGTGACGGCGGCGAAAATGTGCGCAATGTCGGCGTAGCGCTTGCTCAGAATCGTGGCGAGCAGGCCGAGTACAAGGGAAATGCCGATGAGATACGGGGCGATGACGGAGTAAATCGCTTCCGCCGGGCCGGACTCCTCGCTGCGGTGGATAAAGCCTGCCGTGTCCCGCCTGGATTTCAAAATTGTGATGCCGTCTTTGGAAACGTCGCTGTCAGCGGAGACGGCGTAGGGGTCCTTGGCTGAAGCGAGTGCGCGGAACGTCATTTTATAGCCGCGGCAGGTGAGCAGTGCGCTCCAGAGACAGCAAGCGACGGCGAATGCAGACACGCCGCAGAAGGGGAGACCGCTCTCGCCCGTGCCGCGCACGGCGATTACAACGGCATCCAGAATGGAGAACACGCAGCTGATGACGACCAGCGATTCCAGCCCCGGCCGCCTGCGTACCAGCGACAGAATGCCGGATGTGACCACGTCCAGCCCGATGACCATGACGGTGAGCTGCAGGATCAGGCACACAAGCGCGGCTGCGGCGGGGGTGCTTTTCAGCAGGCCGAACACCGGCAAGCCGAACGATATGTAGGCGAGCACGGCGCACACGAGCATGGCGACGCGGCAGCGGAAGCGCAGCGAGCGAATCTGAACGCCGTAGTATTTCGACGCGGTTTCGGCGTCCGGCTCCGGGCCGAGTTCTTCCTCCTCAACGGCGGAAGCGCGCACCTCGGTGCGGTGCTGCCGGATGCGGAAGGCGACCACGGCCAGTGCGGAAACGACGGGATTGACCACGGCCTCCCGGAAGCTGCGATGTGCGGGCGCGGCGGCAGCATCGGAAGGCTCGCCGCCCGCGTCTGCGGACGCATACTGCGTAGCTTCGCCATCGTCGAAGCCGCCGGCCGCCGTTTCACCGGAAACCGCGCGGAAAATGAGCGTCGGCTCGTCCACCGGCTCCGGCTCGTCGTCGGGGTACAGTCCCTCTGGCACGACGGGCGGCTCGGACACTGGGATGGACGATTCCTCTTCGAACGGATCGTCCGCTTCCTCCGGCTGTTCGGTTACTTTGCTGACCCAGTTTTTCAGGCCGTTGAAGCCCTTTTGCGCGAACCGTCTGGCGCTATCCTTGGCTTCGTTCCACTTCTGCCGCTCGGCGTCAGTGAAATGGTCGCGCTCCGGCTTGTATTCGCGCACGTCCGCGTCCTCGTCGGGCGCTTCCGGCTCGCCTTCGTCCTCATCAGGGGCTTCGTCATCGGCCCAGTCTTCATCTGCATCGACCCAGTCTTCGTCTTCCGCTTCGGCCCAGTCTTCACCTGCATCGGCCTCATCTTCAGCGAAGTCACCCTCCGCGTCCTCGTCGATCAGCGCGGCGTCCACCGGCCGGGAAGCAAAGCCGGACTGCGGCTTCGGCACCGGATCGGGCTTGGACGGGTCGTAATCTTTATATTCATCCAATATGGATTCGAGCAAAAATTCCTCCGCGTCCAGATCAAACGTGTAGTCGTCGTTGGAATGCTCAAATTGGCTCATACGGCTCAACTCCTTCTGCGGTTGGGGGAAATCAGATCATTGTTTCAGCTTCTCTGGCGCAGAACCTCATACATCAGCACTGCGGCGGCAGCCGACGCGTTCAGGGACGAGATCTGCCCTCTGAGCGGGATGCTGACCAGAAAGTCGCAGTTTTCGCGCACCAGACGGCCAATACCGTCACCCTCCGAGCCGATGACGAGACACGCAGGGCCGGTCAGGTCGGTCTGCCACAGGGGGCTTGCGCCCTCAGCCGCCGCACCGTAGACCCAAATGCCGCTTTTTTTCAGCTCGCCGATCGCGGCGGAGAGGTTCGGCACCCGGGCGATGGCGACGTGCTCCACCGCGCCGGCGGAAGCCTTGTCCACCACGGCGGTCAGCCCGGCACTGCGCCGTTTCGGGATGATGACGCCGTGCGCGCCCGCACATTCCGCCGAGCGGATGATGGCGCCGAGGTTGTGCGGGTCAGAAATCTCGTCGCACACGATGACGAATGGCGGCTCGCCGCGCGCCTGTGCAATGGCGAGAATGTCCGCCACCGTACAGTATTCCTTCACGGCGCACAGCGCGATTACGCCTTGATGCGCGTGCGTCTGACTCATGGCGTCGAGCTTGCGGCGGTCGGCCTCGACCACGACGATGCCTGCGCTGCGTGCCTTGGAGGCGATGTGCCCCAGCGTCTGATCCACATCGCCCTTGGCAATATAAATTTTGTCGATTGTGCGGCCTGCGCGCAGCGCCTCCATCACGGCGTTGCGGCCTTCAATCAAATCTTCCCGGTTTTCAGATCGTTCCATAAAATGAATTCCTCGTGACATAATAATACAAATAATATCATACCACAGCTTCTCCTATTAAGAAAGTACAAATCTTGAATTCTTCGCAATTTTTTTGTAGACTTTGCGGCTGGAAACGGGTATCATGAAAACAATTGAATGCTCTGGAGGCCCTTTATGAGAAAACTGATGAATCGAATTGAGCGCTTTTGCTTCCAGCACCCGCGCTTTGGCATCCCGAACCTGATGATGGTGATCGCCATTGGCACCATCGCGGTCTGGGTGTTCATGCAGATGGATACGACCGGCAGGATCTATCAGCTCCTGTGCATGTCCGGGCAGGCAGTGCTGCATGGGCAGGTCTGGCGCATCCTCACCTTTGTGTTCCTTCCGGGGGAATCCAACCTGATCTGGTTTCTCATTTCGCTCTATTTTTACTATTGGATCGGCTCCTCGCTCGAGCGGGAGTGGGGTACCGGCAAGTTCACGATCTACTACCTCAGCGGCATGCTGCTCACGGCCATCTTTGGCGTGCTGCTGTCCCTGATCCTCGGCCGGGACGTGGTCGTCAACGCCACATACCTGAACCTGTCGATGTTCTTTGCGTTTGCGACGCTGTTTCCGGATGTGCAGGTGCTGCTGTTTTTCATCATTCCCATCAAGATCAGATGGCTGGCCTATATTGATGCGGTTCTGTTTGTACTCGGAGTGATTACGCTGCCGTTCCCGATTGACCTGCTGCCGGTGGTGGCGGTGCTGAACTATCTGGTGTTCTGCGGCGACTGGCTGTTTGATTTTTTCCGTCCCAGCCGGATCCGCCAGCGGCAGAAGACCGTCAACTTCAAGCGCGAGGCGCGGCGCATCAACCGCGAACAGAACAGCAAGCCGTACCATCACAAGTGCGCGGTCTGCGGCCGCACGGATGCGGATCATCCGGAGCTGGAGTTTCGCTACTGCTCCCGCTGCGCGGGCTATCACTGCTTCTGCCAGGATCACATCAACAATCACATCCATTTTACGGAGTGATTCACTTTCATTTTTACGGGGGACACACCCATGAGATTGTTCGGAACTGGCGCGGCGCAGGCCGGAAAACGGAAACTCGGCATTCCGCCGCGTCTGCTGGCGGAAGGGGCAATTCTGACGGCACTGTGCGTGGTGCTGCTGACGATCGTGGTGAAGCTGTACACCCTTCCGGAGGATGCGTTGCCGGGCATGGATGCGTTCCTTCAGAATCAGTCTGGCGGGGCGGACGCAGAATTTACGCCTGTCTGCACCGAGCAGACGAACCCGGCGAACCTGATCGCGTCCGAGGAGGTGCTCCTGAACGGGGCGCTGTGTGAGACGTATCAGGCGGCGGAGCCAATCACGTTCGGAACGGGTGACGCATATACGGATCTGGCAGGCATTGTGACGTTCCGCGGCAACAACTTCCGCAGCGGCGCGGCCTACGGTACCGCTGCGCTGGCAGAGAAGAAATTCGGGCAGAAATGGACGATCAGTTCCTCGTCCCTGCAGGCGCCGGACGGCGAGGTCTGGACCGGCAGCGGCTGGACGGGGCAGCCTTTGATCGTCACGTGGCCGAAGGCGACCCGACAGGTGATGAACCTGAAGGACTGGGCCAAAACGCAGGAGACGCTCACCGAGGTTGTCTATGCAACGATGGATGGGCATGTGTATTTTCTGGAGCTGGAAACGGGAAAGGCCACGCGCGAAGCGCTGTTTCTGGGCTTCACGTTCAAGGGAGCCGGTGCGCTCGACCCGCGCGGCTATCCGATTTTGTACGTCGGCGCGGGCTACAACAGCGCAAAAGGCGCGGGGCGCGCCATGGCCGTGAGCCTGATCGACGGCTCGGTGCTGTATGAATTCGGCGCGAACGACGGCTTTGCGCTGCGCGCGTGGTCGATGTACGATGCGTCCCCGCTCGTGGATGCGGAAACCGATCAATTGATTTATCCGGGCGAAAACGGCGTGCTGTATATCGTAAAGCTGAACACGCAGTATGACGAGACGGCCGGCACGCTCAAGATGGCACCGGATGAGCCGGTACGCTGGCGCTATTCCGGTACGCGCACGGGGCAGAAATACTGGGTCGGTATGGAGGCTTCTCCGGTCATCTGGCGGGAGCATCTTATCATTGGCGACAACGGCGGCAACCTCATGTGCCTGAACCTCAATACGCTTCAGCTTGTCTGGGTGCAGGACGTGCTTGACGATACGAACTGTACACCGGTGCTGGAGCTGGAGGACGGGCATCCGTACGTCTATGTCAGCACCTCGTTCCACGCGGGCTGGCGCGCGGCAGAAAACGCCACGGCCACCATCCCGGTCTGGAAGATTGACGCCGTGAACGGCGCGATTGTCTGGCAGACGGACTATACCTGCTACACGCAGTCCGGCGTTTCCGGCGGCGTGCAGGGCACCATTGCGCTGGGCAAAAACAAGCTTTCGAACCTGATCTTCGTCCCTGTGGCGCGCACGGGAAGCAATGCTGGCGCGGGGAAGCTCGTTGCGCTGGATAAGCAAACCGGTAAGGCGGTCTGGGAGTTCCCGACCGCGGTGTATAGCTGGAGCTCGCCCGTGGATTTCTACGATTCCGAAGGCAACGGCTATTTGATCTACTGCACGTCCGGCGGGTACATGTACCTGCTCGACGGCGCGACCGGCGAGAAGCTGGACGCGATCGACCTCGACGGCAACATCGAGGCGTCTGCTGCGGTATTCAACAACACGGTTGTCGTCGGCCATCGGTCACAGAAGATTTTTGGAATTCAATTGACGTAAGGGAATGGCGGGACAGTACAAAGATGAAACGACGGTTGACGGGCGCTGCGGCGTGTTTGCTTCTGGCGCTGACGCTGGTTGGATGCGAGCAGGCGCCGGAGCCGGCGAGCCGGGCGGAACCACCGGCGGTTGTGACGCCAAACCCGGCGCCGACGCCGACACCGGAGCCTGCGGACGAGGAACTGGTGCTGCTGCAGACGTATCTGCCGTCTGTTTTCGTGGATTTGAAGTATGCCACGACAGATAATTTCACCGGAAGTGTGATCTACGACTTTACGGCTGCATCCCTGCGCTATGGCACGGTGAAAAAGCTCGCTGCGGCGCAGGAGACGCTTTTGCAGCAGGGGTACAGCCTGAAAATCTGGGACGCCTATCGTCCTGTGCGCGCGCAGTTCCGGCTGTGGGAGATTTGCCCCAACCCGGTGTACGTGGCGAATCCCAATACCGGGCACTCCAGACACAGCAAAGGCAACACCGTGGATGTGACGCTGGTGTGCGCGGACGGAACGGAAGTACCGATGCCGTCGGGATTTGACGATTTTTCCGCACTTGCGGACCGGGATTACAGCGACGTTTCTGCAGAAGCGGCACGCAACGCGGAGATTTTGGAACAGGCGATGGCGCAAAGCGGCTTCGAGGGCTACAGCGGCGAGTGGTGGCACTACTCCGATTCCACAGATTACCCCGTGGTCGAACATTAAAATTACCCCCTGCCGCTCCAAATGAATTGCACCCCATTTGTTAGACAGTATGATATACT
>JABLYK010000044.1 GCA_018265835.1 Oscillospiraceae bacterium
CACCCCACTTGTTAGATAGTATATCATACTGTCTAACAAATGGGGTGCAATTCAAGCTCTGTGTTCTGGGGGATTTTTTCGGCTTCCGCAGCCGGATGTGGCTAAGGAGACTACTCCCTGGATGTCTCAATACGTGCCAAGAGATCTCCAGTTGTTCGCATCAAAGATATTATCATGCACGGCGTACCATTCACTCGGCAGATGCGTGTTCCCATTATCCACAGTCACGTCATGCGTATTGGTGTACGAAACGTGCTGTTCCGGCTTGTTCTTTGCGTCACTGTTAATGGCCTTACCCGTGAACGGATTGACCGGGTTCTCGACCAGCCCCTGAAGCGCCAGCGTCGGCACATCCCCGTTCGTCATAAACTGGTTGTCCGTCGTAAACGTCGTACTGTTAAAGTCCTTGACCAGCAGCAGCGGGTTGAAAAACGTCACGCCTTCCCTGACGTTGCTCCCAAAAGCCATCTTCTCAAACTCCGGCAGCGGGCAAGCGTGATCGGCCACGATGATGATTCGGGTATTGTCATACACATCATTCGCGCGGAGATAGTCCAGCCAGTTGCCGATCTGGATCAGGCTCGCCATATTCGCGTGGTAGTGGATCATCGTGTATTCGTCCGTCAGCTGAATGCTCCGTCCGTCGATCGACCGGCGTTCTGCGTGTGCCGCGTCATACTCGGTATTGTCCACGACGGCAGCTGGCACGTACTCCGGCTCCTGCAGCAGCATCGCGTCGTGCGTCGTGTCGTTGCTCATCATCAGGAAGGTGTTTTCAGCCGAATCCTGAATTTCTGTCATGGCGGTCAAATTTTCCAACACAGCGTAGGCGTTCAAAAAGCCGGTATCCATGCCACTGGCCTTTGACACGCCGTTCTGGCTTTGTACGGCGGCAGAGGTTGCTTCCTTCTGCTCCGCCATAGCGTCCGCCTCGTTGTACAGGCCCTGATTGTAAAGGCTCGGCTGGCAGAACAGCGGAGAAATCTTAAACAGGCTGTAGCAGAAGAAGTTGCGGCTGCGGGCGTGCTCGACCGCCTCCGCGCTCTTGGCGGATACATGCTTCTCCTCGGCTGTTTCGTGCTGAAATTTCCCCATTGTAATATATTTATGGATGTCCGGATATTCATCGTAGATGCTCAGATCCGGAATCCACCGGTAGCCCGCATAAGTGGGGTCGCACACCGTCACTTCGAAATCATTTTTGTCAAAGAGCACCGGCATGACCTTCAGCGCCTCGTTATTCTTGCTTTCCAGCGACTCATTCACGCGCTGGTTCACCGCCTCCGGCGTGTACTCATACCCGCCGTAAATCGCAGGCGCGCCCTCGTTGGTGCAAACGCCGAAGCTGATCGTATTCGGGTAGTAGGTAAAGCCAGCAAACTGCTCCTGCAACTCTGGTTTTTCCTCAAGCAAAAACGGTACAAACCCATTCACGGCGCGGTCCATCATCAGCACGACCACGTTTTTCCCGTGCTTGCTCAAGGGGATCCTGGGCATATCCTGCGCTGTGGTCTCCAGATTGTCTGTCATCTCGGAAAGATTCGTCCGGATGCCCGCCACATTCACAACGGACATGCCGACCACCGCCAGACACAGCGCCAGATACGCTGCCTGTACGATCGCCGCTTTCTTCTTCCAGATCAAATACAGCAGCGCCACCAGCGCCAACAAAATCGCCAAGTTCACCAGCATCTGTCCGGATGTGATGTTCGGATAGGCGTCGTATTTGAGCATGGAGGAGAGGTTGCCGAAGTTGGTTCCAAAGAACATATAGTCCACGACGGCCACACCGGACAGCGCCAGCATGACAAAGCCCATGGTCTTTTTGCCTGCCGGGCTGGCCAGCTTGTAGAAGATGCCGAACCAGATCAGGAACGTACCACCCGCCAGCAGCAGCGAATTGAGCACATACCACAGCGGGGATTTGTACGCCATGATATCAACGAATTCCGCCGGAGACGCCTTGATGACTGCCGACGGAATCAGAACGCCGGTCAGGATCGTAAGAAACACGCAGCTAAACACAAAAATCTTTCCGTCCGCTTTCGTCAGCGTGGGAGCCTCGCTCTTTTTTGCGCCCTTCTTTACCAGGGTCAGCACCAGCGGGAGCTGGAGCATCAGAAGCAGGAGGATGAGCAGGATCTGCTTTCGCGTTGTATCCATGGGGTGCACAAACAAGACTACCGCAAGCAGCGCCAGCCCCGCAACGGAGGCGCTGACGCTCAGCACCAGCCGCGGATTTCTGAGCTTGTAGAAGATATTCTTCAGCAGGGAGAACACGTTGTTCAGCGTCCAGTAGAACACCAATCCGGCCGGAGAATTGTACAGAAACACCAGAAAGATCAGCGCCATCCCGTACATCTGCAGCTTGCTTTTGAACGGGAAGCCCTTCATATAGATGGCGGCGGAGATCACATTGATGGCCGTCATCAGGATCGGCAGCACATTGATGGTAAGCCCCGCTACTGTAAGCAGCGCATCCGGTGCGCCCAGATCGTGAATTGGGCCGAACGACACGCCGCGCAGCAGCTGCAGGCCAGAAAGGAAGCGATAGGCCGCAATGAAAAACGGAATCTCCAGCAGCAGAGAGATCGACCCTTTCAGCGCATAGGTCGGCTTATAGTGATTCTGCCGGTAATAAGTCTGCAGCATCATGAAGCGTTCGTCGCCCTTGAACGTCTTTTTGATGTGCGTCACCCACGGCTGCAGCTTCGCCTCTACAGTTCTCTGCTCGGCCTGCAAAGCGTCCGCCCGCCGGTACAGGGGGAGCACCAGAAAATTCATCGCCAGACTCAGGAAGATAATCGACAGGCCCGGATGATTGAGGATGCGGTACGCAATTGAGAATACCACCTCAAAAAACAGCTCCAGCGGGCCAATCAGCAAGTTATACAGTGCGGTCCCGATCGTCATATCTTTCTCCTTTGTCTTGTCTCTTTTTGCGTCCGGACAGCATCCGTGCCACCCAGACCAGATAGCCTGTCAGTGCGAGCATTCCCAGAACGGAAGCGCCCGCCGGTACATACTTTATGGATGGGAAAAACGAACATAAATTCACGCCGATGTGCACAGCGATCGGCGCAAGCAGTGTGCGCCAGCGCAGATCAATCAGGCAGAACACAGCGCCGGCCACCAGCGACATGCAAGCCTGCAAAAGCGTCTGATGTGCGGCGGCAAACAGCATCGTACTCAGCAAAACAGCCCACCCGGAGCCAAAGCTGCGCGCACACCGCTGAAACACAACGCCGCGATACAAAATCTCCTCCGTGACCGGCCCCGCGATGCCGAAGGCGAGGATGGAAAGCAGAGAAACCGGCAAAGCATCCGCAGATGCGCTCAGGTGCTGATTCACCCACGCCGTCACCACCGCCAGACAGAGGATCACGCCGGCCAGTTCCGCCGCCATGCACAGCGAAACCGCCGCCCGGTTCCGGGGCTGCCGCGGCGGCCTGTCCTTCCTGAAAAAATACCAAAGCACAGCCGGCAGCGGGAACACACAGGCGCTCGCCGCCTTTGCTGTCTCAATGGTCAATCCCGCCCGGAGCAGCAGCGTCTGCGTCCCCAGACCGAGCAGCAAATACAGCAGCACCGGGAGCAGCACGGAGCACCACTGCAGAAGTGGCAATTCGCCGCCATGCTTTTTCATTTCTGCGCCAGAGCCGCATCATCCGGCTCCATCTCGGATGGAGCCGGAACCGGGTCAGCTGACCCGGTATCTTCCAGAATCTGCTTTCGTTTTTGCAACAAATAGTCCACTGTACGGGTCGCGCCCTCTCCAATGCACGCCCAGGTCTCCTGCCGGGCAGCCTCGCGCGCCGCCTGATAGCCCGGAGCGTTCAGACAGTCGTCAATCAAGGCGCGGATGTCGTCCAGATTCTCCATGGTGAGCTGTCGCCCGATCTTGGGCAGCGTGGAAAAGGCCCACAGCTCCTCTTCCAGCCAGCAGGCGTCATAGGGCGATTTGTCAAACGCGGTGTCCGCATAGATCACAGGCTTGTCAAATACGAGTGCAAAGTCAAAAATCACGCCGGAGAAATCTGAAATCAAAATATCCGAGCGTCGGAGCACTTCAAAGTTGTCGTTGTCCCGGTTCCACTCCAGCTGTTCGCTCGCCGGATATTCCTGCATGATCGCGTCCAGCATATCCTTTTCCGAGGTATAGGATTGCGGATGCGGACGCACAATCACATGATAGCCCGTCCGAAGCAGCGCCTCGATGATCTTTCCGCCATAGCGGCTGAAAATCGCGCTTGTGCCCCACGACGGGGCAAGCAGCACTGTGGTCGAATGCTCCGCGAGCGGTTCTGTATGCTCCAGACGCGCTTCCATAGCGTCCATATACGGCTGTCCTACAATGGACAACTCCTTTTCCGGCAGCTCCCGCAGTGCTTCCAGCTGCCGCACCTGATGGATCTGGTATTCCCCGGACAGGAGGATCGCGTCGTAATAGTCGATCCCGAACATTCTGTAGGCAGTGATGTCGCTGACCGCATGCGGAATGTGCACGTACCATTTCACGTCCCGGGAGCGCTTCCACTGGTATACATCCAGACCGGGCGTACTGGAAAGCACAATGTCCGCCTTCAGCATGTTCAGCTTGGCAAAGGCTTTGTTGCCCTCGCCGACAAATTCGCACTGCACATATTCATAATCCCGCGCCAGCGCAGGATCGTCCGGAGAGGCCGTCAGGTAGACCGCCTTCTGGGCGCGTTTTTCCAGCTCGTCGCAGATGGGTTCGAACACGTTCCAATAGCGCTTGCTATCGGTAAAAATCGCAATGGGGATATTGGCATCGCTCCCCTTCTCCTTTTTCCCGCCGCTAAAATAGAAGCGGATTTTCATAAACGCATTGCGCAGGGCATAGATCGCGGCGCCCAAAACCCCAATCAGAATCGTAAACAGCATACTCCCCGTTCCGGGATCTATGTAAAACCGCATATGTTTTTCTCCTTTTGTCGTATTTTTTTATTATAAGCACATCCCGAATACTTGTCAATTTAACTTTACATTTTTTTACATTGCGCTTTTGTAAAATGGGCAGCAAATGCGAAGATTTCACACCCGATGCACATTTTTAAGATTTTTTTAGATTTCCACAATTTTCAGAACTGCATTCCAGAAGGCACAGGCAGACAAACATCTAAAGTTTCACAGGAAATGAACGCCGAGTACGGCCACGCCCAGTGCAAGCAGGACAACGCCGGTTACGCGGTTCAGCGTCTTCGGCTGTGCCCAATTGGCGATCGTCGCTGCAATTCTCGTCCAGATAAATAAAAAGGCAACACACAACACCAAAGTCAAAACGTCCGGCGCGCCACCGATTAGAACAATGATAGCAGAAACACGGTGCTTTTCAATCCGCGCCCTGCCGCAAACGAAAAAACATCACTGTCAAAAACAGTGATGTTTTTTCTTCTGGTACAGAATCGGTCGATCAAGTCTCAATCGGCTTCATCGTCGGGAACAAAATCACGTCGCGGATGGACGACGCGCCGCACAGCAGCATGACGCAGCGGTCAATGCCGATGCCGAGTCCGCCCGTAGGCGGCATCCCGTATTCCAGCGCATTGATGAAGTCCTCGTCCATCATGCCGGCCTCATCGTCGCCCTTGGCGCGCAGCTCCACCTGCTTCTGGAAGCGCTGGCGCTGGTCGATCGGGTCGTTCAACTCCGAGAAGGCGTTGCCCATCTCGCTGCGGCAGATGAACAGCTCAAAGCGTTCGGTCAGACGCGGATCGGCCGGACTGCGCTTGGCCAGCGGCGACACATCCACGGGATGCATGGTGATAAACGTCGGCTGGACGAGCTGTCCCTCCACCTTCTGATCAAAGCACTCATAGAGCGCATGGCCCCATGTCGGTTCAACCTTGTCCATATCCACGCCGATGGCTTTGGCAGCGGCGACCGCCGCAGCGTCGTCTGTAATGGCCATGAAGTCCACGCCGAGGTACTGCTGGACCGCCTCCGCCATCGTCAGGCGCGGCCAGCCGGGGGCCAGATGAATCTCCTCGCCCTGCCACGTCACATCATACGTACCGAGGATCTTCATCGCTGCCGACGAAAGCAGCTCCTCAAACAGATCCATCATATCGTTGAAATCCGCATAGGCCTGGTACAGCTCCACCGTGGTAAACTCCGGGTTGTGCTTGGTGTCCATGCCCTCGTTGCGGAAGATTCGCCCGATCTCATACACACGCTCGATCCCGCCGACGATCAGACGCTTGAGATTCAGTTCCGTGGCGATGCGCAGATACATATTGATATCGAGCGTGTTGTGATGCGTGATAAACGGGCGCGCCGTCGCGCCGCCGGAGATCGTATTGAGCACCGGCGTCTCCACTTCCATAAAGCCGCGGCTGTCCAGATACGTGCGCACGTGGCGGATAAAGGCGCTGCGAATCTCAAAGTTGCGGCGGCTGTCTTCGCTCATGATGAGATCGACATAGCGCTGGCGGTATTTCAGCTCCGTACTCGTCATGCCGTGGAACTTCTCCGGCAGCGGACGCAGCGACTTCGACAGTAGCGTCACCTGCTCCACATGGACGGAGATTTCCTCTGTCTTGGTTTTGAACACGTAACCCGACACACCGATGATATCGCCAATGTCGTACTTGCGGAAGTCTGCAAACTCCTGCGCCGTCACCGCGTCAGACCGGATATAAAGCTGAATCTGGCCGCGGTCGTCCTTGATGTGGCAGAAAATAGCCTTCCCCATGCCGCGCTTGGACATGATACGCCCTGCCACCTGAACAGTCTTCCCCTCGAAGCCGTCGTAATCGTTCTTAATCTCCGCAGACCACGCACTGCGGACAAATCGGGTCTGCTGGAAGGGGTCGCGCCCCTCGTCCTGCAGCGTCTGCAGCTTATCCCGGCGCACCTGCAGAATTTCGGACAGATCCTGTTCTACCTCCGGGGCGGCATTCTTTCTTTCGTCGCTCATATCGTTCCCTCAATCAGTCGTTTTCCACGGAAAGGATCTTGAACTGCAGCTCGCCTGCCGGCGCTTCCACCGTGACGGTATCGCCCGCCTTGTGTCCCTTGAGCGCAAATCCAAAGGGGCTGTCGTCCGAGATGCACCCCTCCATGGGGTTTGCCTCCTGAGAGCCGACAATCTGATATTCTTCCTCAGAATCCTCATCAATGTCCAGCACCTTGACACGGCTGCCGATGACGATGGCATCCGCACTGGACTCCGCTTTCTCGACAATCTGGGCGTTTTCAATGAGATTTTTCAGCTCCGCGATCTTGGAGTAGAGCTTCCCCTGCTCGGTCTTCGCTTCGTCATATTCGCTGTTTTCAGACAGGTCTCCGAACGAACGTGCTTCCTTGATGAGCTCTGCAACTTCCTTTTCACGGGTCGTTTCCAGATAATTGAGTTCATCCTTCAGGGCGTCCAGGCGCTCCTGGCTCATTTTATATCGGGTTTCGATCGCCATAACAGTCTCCTCTTTCCTGGTCATTCAGATATTAAAAATAGGTTCCATGCTATCCGTATTCACGTCATTATAGTGGTGTTTCCCGTCACTGTCAACCCAAAGCGCGGATTGCCGCTTCCAGCTGCGTGTCCACGTCGCCCTCGGTTGCGGGCGCGACTACAACGTCCGGCACGAGACCGCCCTGCTCGGACAGGTCCACACGGTTCGGCGTCAGATACTTTTTGCTGGAGATATGCACAGCGCTGCCGTCGTCCAGCACAATCGTGGTCTGGCTCCTGCCCTTACCGGTGGTATTTTCGCCAACGATGGTCGCCCAGTTATATTCCCGCAGCGCCCCCGCAAAATACTCTGCCGCACTGTAGGTATTTCCGTTGACAAGAACCGTCATCGGCACCTTGACGCAAACATTGTCTGATCGGGTAACATCCTCCTTACCGGATTTGTCCACGCTCACAAAAACGTCGCCCTCCGGCAAAAGGTGATCCAGAACGGTAATCAGCTCCGACAGCATACCACCCGGATTGTCGCGCACATCGAACACCAGAGACTGCGCGCCGTCGGCCAGAAGCCGATCCACCGCCTGTATCGCGCCGGTTCCGCTGCCGCTCTCAAAGTTGCGAATCTTCACGTAGCCGACATGATTGTCCAGCATCTTCGAGCTGACGGGATCGGTATAGAGCACCTTGCAGTCGACTGAAACGGTACGGGAGTCTCCACCGGCATTTTGAACGGTAAACTTCAGCGTCTCATTGAGTTTGGCGCGAATCAGACTCTGCACGTCCGAAAGGCTCTTTCCGGTCACGCTCTCGCCATCCACGGCCGTGATGATATCGCCGGCTGAAAGTCCCGCCTTCTCCGCCGGCGACTGCGCCGTGACAGACGTGATCTGGAAGCCCTTCGTCTTCTCGTCCAGCTGAATGGTCACGCCGATGCCGGCATATTCATTGGCGGAATACATCTGGTAGGCCTGATATTCCTCCGCCGTCATATAGTAGCTCCATTTGTCGCCCAGCGCCGTAATCATTGCAGCGGACGACGCATTGCTGATGGCAGTATTGTCGCCGTCGCCGATGTAGTATTTGTCCACGACATTTTTGACGTCCGCGTATTTGAGCGCCAGCTTATAGTTTGAAACGCCGCCAAAGCGGCCAAACACCAGCAGACATGCCACAGCGGCGGTCAGCGCAATGCAGACGACACATGCTATTATCAGCGATTTGACGCTGATTTTTGGGTCGAAACGTCTGCGTCTCGAACGATTTTCACGCGATTTTTCCGGTTCCATGCTGCCCTCCGATCAAAATATCTTCCTGCTGCAATACAGCAGAGGAGCCGGGCAGTCAAAACTGACTGCCCGGCAGTACTTCAAAGTGACGGCGTACCACCGCTCAGGTTGCATAGTTCAGTGGATTGACACGCTGACCGTTGACCGAGACCTCCCAGTGCAGATGCGGGCCGGTCGAGTTGCCGGTTGAACCGACATAGCCGATCGTCTGTCCCTTGGACACGCGCTGTCCGACGGACACGGCAATGGAGCTCATGTGACCATACAGCGTCGTCAGCCCATTGCCATGGTTAATAACAACACAGTTGCCATAGCCGGAGACACTGCCGGCCGTGATAACCGTACCGCCGTCTGCGGCGACAATCGTCGCGCCATAGCCTGCGCCGATATCCACGCCGGAGTGGTAGCGGTTTTCATGAAAGATCGGGTGATACCGCCAGCCAAACTTGGATGTAACGTAGTGGGTGGACGGGCAGGGCCACATCATGCTGCCGGTTGCGCCATTCGCAGCGCCCGGGTCGTAGCTCGGATCCTTCTGCTGTTGCTGTTCCTCCTGCTGGCGCAGGGCCGCAACCTGCTGGTCGATCTGTGCCTGCACAGATCTTTCGGCCGCTTCAAATTCGTCAGCCGCCTTTTTGGCAGCATCAATATCCGACTGCAGATCCGCAATCAGCGCGGAAGCAGACGCGATCTTCTGCTCCAGCTCGGCCTTCTGCGTCTCCAGCTCTGCTTTTTTGTCCTCCTGCTCAGAGCGGGCGTCCTCCAGCTCCTGCTTGGCTTCTTCCACCTTTTCGCGCGCGGCGATCAGCTCGTCTTCAACCTTCTTATCATATGCAATAATCTCGCCGATCATGTCTATCCGCGACAGCAAATCAGACAGGCTCTTGGATTCGAGCAAAATGGCGATATAAGAGATCTTGCCGTTCTCCTCCAGCTCGCGCACGCGGCTGCGGAAGAGGACAGCCTGTTCTTCCTCCTCAGCCTTGGCGGTATCCAGCTCTGCCGTCTTGTCGTCGATCAGGCCATCATAGGCTACGATCTGCTCTTCCACGACTGCAATTTCCTGCCGGGCCAGCTCGTTTTCCTGGTCGAGCGCTTCTTTTTGCTCGACAATGCTGGCCTGCTTGGACTGCAGGTTTTTGACACTCTGCTGCTGTGTTTTCTGCTGTGCCTGCAGCTGGTCACGCTTCGCCTCCAGTGCATCAATCTCTGACTGGGACACCGCGCCGACACGCATCGGCGCCAGCACAGACACCAGAGACAGCACCAGAATCAGAACCAGTATAATGCACAGTACCGATCTTGCAGTTTTTCGCTTCATGATAACCTCCTTACACCTTCAGGTAATTCCGAATCGCGTTCAGACCGCCGAACACGCCGACCAGAATGCCCACCGCCAAAAAGACAATCAGCACCGGCAGCGCAACCGTGGAGAACGGAAGCACGTCAATAATGCCAGACGCCATACCGGACATAATCTTGCCCGTCAGGACGCTGTAGAGTCCCCACTGCAGCAGGTAGGCGATGCCGCCGCCCACTGCACCAAGGACAAGACCCTCTATCACAAACGGCAGCCGGATAAACGCATTGGTCGCACCGACCATTTTCATGATTGCGATCTCTTCCCGGCGGCCGAAGGTCGCCAGCTTGATGGTATTCGTCATAATGAACAGCGAAACAATAATCAGGATCACGATCAAAATCAGCGAAACGATGCTGACAATGTTGCGGAAGCTGATGAATTTTTCCGCATAGTCCGCATGCGCCGTAACCGAAGCGACGCCTTGCACGTTGCGCAGTGCAGACTGCGTCTGCTTCATGAGAGACAGGTCGTCCAGCGTGATTACAAAGCGGTGACGGAATACGGTCGGGTCAATGTTTTCAAACAGATTCTCATCGTAATCCGATTCGAAGCTTTCCATCGCCTCCTCACGGGTCACAAACTCCGCCGTGGCGACGTTGTCCACCGCAAGGATCCTGCTCTCCATCGCGCGCGCCTCGCTCTCGGAAAGCGACTCGTCAATATAAGCAAGGACGTTGTTCTGGTTTTGCATTTTGTCGATCATTGCGTCGATGTTCAGCGTCAGCAGGGAGAAGCAGCCCATAATCAGCAGGCACGCGATGGTAATGGTGATCGAGGCAAACGACATAAAGCCGTGCGTGAAGATGTTCTTTACGCCCTGCTTGAGCAAATAGCAAAATCTATTCATGGCCGTAATACCCATCCATTCCGTCACTGATCACCTTGCCGGAATCAATGGCAATCACGCGTTTGGAAAATGCGTTGACCAGTTCCTTTTCGTGGGTGACCACCAGTACGGTGGTGCCCAGCTCGTTGATTTTCTCCAGCAGGAGCATCAGCTCCAGACTGCGCACCGGGTCAAGGTTGCCGGTCGGCTCGTCCGCGATAATCATGCGCGGATTGTTGACCAGCGCCCGTGCGATGGCGACGCGCTGCTGCTCGCCGCCGGAAAGCTCCGCCGGAAAACGCTTTTCCCGGTCGGCCAGGCCGACCAGCTCCAGCATCTGCGGAACGCGCTTTTTGATCTCCTTATTCGACGCGCCCACAATGCGCATCGCAAACGCGACGTTTTCATAGACGGTCATTTTGTCGATGAGACGGAAATCCTGAAAAATGACGCCCAGCGTGCGGCGCAGCTTCGGGAGCTTGCGGCGCTTGATGGAGCCGAGATCAAATCCGTTGACAGAGATTTCGCCGCTGGTCGCGGCGAGTTCCCCGGTGATGAGCTTGATGATCGTCGTTTTTCCGGAGCCGGACGGCCCAACCAAAAATACGAACTCCCCTTCGTTGATGGTGAAGTCGATCCCGTCAAGCGCGACCGCGTCCGTATTTTCGTAGACCATCTTTACATCGTTCATCTGAACCATAAGATGTCCTCCAATTGTGCGGGAATTCCGGAAATCCGCGCCCGCAGGCGCGGGCTTCTCAATACTTGTTGCCGTTTTGCGAGTTCAGGTACTTTTTGACCATGACGGCAACCTTGAACAGAATCGCGTCCTCAAACTCGCGCAGATCCAGGCCGGTGATCTTCTTGACCTTTTCCAGCCGGTAGACCAGCGTATTTCTGTGGACATACAGCTTGCGCGCCGTTTCCGAAACGTTCAGGTTGTTCTCAAAGAACTTATTGATGGTGTCGAGCGTATCCTCGTCAAGCGCCTCGATCGGATTTTTCTTGAACGCTTCGGACAGGAACATCTCGCACAGCGTAACCGGGAGCTGATAAATGATTCGGCCAATGCCGAGATTTTCATAGTGGATGACCGGCTTTTCGTTTTCGAAGACCTTGCCGACCTCAATGGCGACCTGCGCTTCCTTGTAACGGTCGGCCAGCTCGCGCAGATGCCGCGCGGTCGTGCCGATACCGATGACCGTTTTGATGTGCAGCTCATTATAAATGTTCTGCTCGATGGTCTCCGCCAGCGCACAGACCTGCTCGGACTGCTCGTCCGCCGTCAGTTCCTTAATCACCACGATGTCCGATTCGCTCACGCTGAGCACAAAATCGTGCTGGCGGTCCGGGAACATGTTCTGCACCAGCTCCAGCACGGCAATGTCCGTAACCTCCTGCTGGCGGATGAGCAGCACAGCGCGCGGCACATCCGTCGTGAAGTGCAGTTCCTTGGCGCGCACATACACATCGCCGGGCAGAATGTTGTCGGAAATGATGTTTTTGACGAATGCCGCCTTATTGTGCTTTTCTTCAAAATTGGTGCTGGCCTCTGTCATGCCGACAGCAGCCAGAATGCAGATGCTGCGCGCGGCCTGATTGTTGCCCTCGACAAAAACGGCATATTCAAACCGTGCCGTGCTGCCGGATAGGATCTTATATGTACGTTCAGACGTCGTAAACAGCGGCTCCTGCACCTCGCCAACCGCCGCCTGAAAATCATCCAGCCGGGAGCCGATCATGGAAAGCTCGCTGCAGGCGATCACGAATCCCTGCTCATCCACGACTCCGATGCAGCGCTCGGTCGCGTCCTTCATCTGTACGATGACGCCCTGAAAAATTCTGCTCGACATAGTACTTCCTCCCAAGCACAGTCTTCTCCTCTATCAGCCGTGCCTTTCTTATAGTTTCACACCCGGAAGCGCATGGCTTCCCAAAGAAACCGGTTCCAAATTGCAAGCGGTTTCTCGCCCAAATGCAACGGATTTGCATTGCAGGCGGCGCAGCTTCGCGCTACGCAGACTCTTGGTCATAGCTATTTTACATAATAGACGATGCATGTGCATTTTTCAATAGAAAATTGGGCGTTTTTTGTGAACAATTTTAGAATTTTGGGTACTTAGCTATAAAAAGGCCCAAAATATTGTAAGTTTTTACAACAATTTCGTCAGGAAAACACGGCCCGCTTCTTCCTCAGAAAGCTCCCGAAAGCCCCCCATGCCCAGCGTTTCGTCCAACTTCAGCCCGCCGATTGACAGTCGCCGCAGCGCCAAAACCGGCGTGCCGCAGCCGGCCAGCATCCGTTTGACCATGTGGTATTTCCCCTCAAACACAGTAACCCGGCACGACGACAGCTCCGGCAGCAGCTCCAGCCTTGCGGGCATACACCGCATGCCGTCGCCCAGCGTGACGCCCTGTGCAAAACGCTCCACGTCGGCCTGCACCGGCATCCCGTCCGTCCGCGCGAGGTAGACCTTCGGCACGTGATTCTTCGGTGAAATGACCCGGTGCACATAATCACCGTCGTCCGTCAGCAGCAGCAATCCGGTCGTGTCCTTATCCAGCCGTCCGGCAGGGCCCAGATCGAAATGCCGCAGCTCCGGCGGCAGCAGATCGAGCACCGTCTTCTGATCCCGATCCTCCGTCGCCGTGAGGACGCCAGGCGGTTTGTCCATCATATAATAGTGATACCGGCGATAGCGCAGCTGTGTTCCGTCCACGCAGATGCGCACAGACGCCGGATCGACCTTCATTTCCGGGCCGGCTGCGGCCACGCCGTTGACTGTCACCCGCCCCGCCCGGATGAGCAGCTTTGCCTCACGCCGGGTTGCGGCGCCGGTATCGGACAGATACTTATCCAGACGGATCAACGGCCGTTCGCCTCCCTTTTTCCCATCAGATTTGTTTTGATTATAACATATTGGGGACAAGAATGGAATAGGCTGACGGTGAGAGGTGTGATTATGAAGCTGAAAACAATCCATTGGACTTCCCGGCGCGCAACCGTTCTGATTCTTCTGCTTGCAGTTCTTCTGGCCGTACTGGTGCTTGTATGCAGTGGCCGGGGCATTCTGTCCGCACACTACAACGTCACGACGACCAACGGCCGCATCGCGTACCTCGCCGCGCTCGGCTGGGAGGCCGATCCGCAGACTGAGCAGGCGCAGGAGGTTGTCATTCCCCGCATCTTCAGCGGCGTATTTGCGGACTACAACAAGCTGCAGCGCCAGCAGGGCTTTGACCTGTCCACCTACGCCGGCATGGACTGCACCACATACACCTACCGCATCCTGAACTATCCGGGCACGGACGACACCGTCCTCGCGCAGCTTTATATCTACAAAAACCGTGTCGTCGCCGGCGACATCCACTCCACTGCGCTGGATGGCTTTATGCACGGCATTTTCATGGAATAAGCAAAAAAATTCCCCGACGAACCGGGGAATTTTTTAAACCTGTCGAAAAACCTGTTTTTCGACAGAGATGCAGCCCGCCGCAGCGCACTCGCTGCGCTCGCACGTTTGCGGGCTGAGCAGTATTTTTTCCGCCGCACATGTCGCCGAAAAAAATCATTCAAGCTTCTTTCGCCGCCTGATGGCGTCGAAACTCTGCGAGGCTTTTGAATAAGCAAAAAAATTCCCCGGCGAACCGGGGAATTTTTTTATCGGTGGGTGAAATTACTCGTTGATCGCAATGACAACGCCGGAACCGACGGTACGGCCGCCTTCGCGGATAGCGAAACGCAGGCCAACTTCGATTGCGATGGGGGTAATCAGTTCCACGTTCATGTCGACGTTATCGCCGGGCATGCACATCTCAACGCCTTCGGGAAGGGTGATGACGCCGGTCACGTCGGTGGTACGGAAGTAGAACTGAGGACGATAGTTGTTGAAGAACGGGGTGTGACGGCCGCCTTCGTCCTTGGACAGAACGTAAACCTGGCCGGTGAACTTGGTGTGGGGGTGAATGCTCTTCGGAGCAGCCAGAACCTGACCACGCTCGACGTCCTTCTTCGCAATGCCGCGAAGCAGGCAGCCGACGTTGTCGCCAGCCTCGGCGTACTCGAGGGTCTTGTGGAACATCTCGGTGCCGGTAACGGTGGACTCGATGGTGTCCTTGATGCCGACGATCTCAACCTTATCGCCAACCTTGACGGTACCACGCTCGACACGACCGGTAACAACGGTGCCGCGGCCGGAGATGGTGAACACGTCCTCGATGGGCATCAGGAACGGCTTATCAGCAGCACGGTCCGGGGTCTTGATCCAAGTGTCAACAGCGTCCATCAGCTCCCAGATGCACTGGTATTCCGGAGCCTGAGGATCTTTGGACTCGGAAATCAGAGCGTTCAGAGCGGAGCCCTTGATGATCGGGGTGTCGTCGCCCGGGAACTCGTAGGAATCGAGCAGCTCACGGACTTCCATTTCGACCAGCTCAAGCAGCTCGGGGTCGTCAACCTGGTCAACCTTGTTCAGGAAGACGAGGACGTACGGAACGTTAACCTGACGGGCCAGCAGCAGGTGCTCGCGGGTCTGGGCCATCGGGCCGTCGGAAGCAGCGATAACGAGGATGCCGCCGTCCATCTGAGCAGCGCCGGTGATCATGTTCTTAATATAGTCGGCGTGACCCGGGCAGTCAACGTGCGCATAGTGGCGGCCCTGAATCTGCTCGCCGTTCAGGCCGGTACGGTCGTCGGTCTGATACTCAACGTGAGCGGTGTTGATCGTGATGCCGCGAGCCTTCTCTTCCGGAGCCTTATCGATCTGGTCGTAAGCGGTGAACTCAGCCGAGTTCGGATCGCCCAGAGACAGAACCTTGGTGATCGCAGCAGTCAGGGTAGTCTTGCCGTGGTCAATGTGACCGATGGTGCCGATATTGACATGGGGCTTGCTTCTGTTAAACATCTGCTTTGCCATAAGAATATCCTCCTAATTTTTCAAAATGTTCAAATGTTACTTACTTTTCAGGCACAGTATGCCGGTTGTACGGATCAGTTGCCTTTGTGCACGATCTTCTCCTGCAGCGATTTCGGCAGCTCGACGAAATGGCTCGGCTCCATGCTGTACGTCGCGCGGCCCTGCGTTTTGCTGCGCAGGTCGGTCGCGTAGCCGAACATGGAAGACAGCGGCACGTTCGCCGTGATGACAGCGGCGCCGTTGCGGATATCGGAGCCCTGAATCTGTCCGCGGCGGGCGTTGATATCGCCCATCACGTCGCCCATATATGCATCCGGCGCCGTAACGACAACCTTCATAATGGGCTCCAGCAGCGTCGGGCCGGCCTTTTGGCAGGCCTCCTTGAACGCCATGCTGCCGCAGATCTTGAACGCCATCTCCGAAGAGTCGACTTCGTGGAAAGATCCGTCGATCAGAGTTACTTTCACATCCACGACCTGATAGCCGGCGAGCACACCCGCCTGCATCGCGCCCTGGATACCCTGATCCACGCAGGGGATGAATTCCTTCGGAATCGCACCGCCCGTGATCTGATTGATAAACTCGTAGCCTTTGCCCGGTTCGTTGGGCTCGACCGTGAGCTTCACATGTGCGAACTGACCTTTGCCGCCGGTCTGGCGCGCATAGCGCGTGTCCACCGTCGCGGCTTTGGTAATGGTCTCCTTGTAGGAAACCTGCGGTTTTCCAACGTTGGCCTCAACCCGGAACTCGCGCAGCAGGCGGTCCACGATGATCTCCAGATGGAGCTCGCCCATGCCGGCGATGA
>JABLYK010000045.1 GCA_018265835.1 Oscillospiraceae bacterium
CTCCAAGGTGGTCATCACCGGCGACGTGACCCAGATCGACCTGCCCGCCGACAAGATCAGCGGCCTGAAGGAGGCCATGAAGGTGCTGCGGGATGTGGAGGGCGTGGCCATCTGCAAGCTCACCAAGGAGGACGTGGTGCGCCACGTCATGGTGCAGCGTATCATCGAGGCTTACGCGAAATTTGAGGAGAAAAAGAAATGAAACGACACTATATCCCTGTGACGGCGGACGTGCCGGGGGTCAGCGACAGCACAAAGAGCTTCCTGAGGAAGGTCATCCGCACGGCCCTGACGGAGCAGGGCGTGAACGTGCCCTGCGAGGTGGACGTATATGTCACCGGCGATGCGGGCATACAGGAATTGAACCGCGAGATGCGGCAGGTGGACAGGCCCACGGATGTGCTGAGTTTTCCGGCGCTGGAGCTGGCGGAGGGCGAACTGCCCGCAGAGGAGGATGCGGACGTGGCCACCGGCTTCGTGCCGCTGGGCGACATGGCCATCTCGCTGGAGCGGGTGAAGGCGCAGGCCAAGGAGTACGGCCACAGCAACCGGCGGGAGCTGGCGTATCTGGCGGTACACTCGGTGCTGCACCTGCTGGGCTACGACCACATGGACGAGGGACCGCAAAAGGCGCGGATGCGGGCGCGGGAGGAGGCCGTCATGGCCGTCCTGGGTCTGGAACGGAAATGAATATACAAAAATGCTCAAATGAAAGAAAGTTGAGGATCACCTGATGGAAAAAATTACGAAAACGGCGATGATCACCGTATGCGGACGGCCCAATGTGGGCAAGTCCAGTCTGACCAACGCGCTGGTGGGCGAGAAGATCGCCATCGTGTCGGACAAGCCCCAGACCACCCGCAACCGCATTTACGGCGTGGTGAATCGGGACGGCACCCAGTACGTGCTGCTGGACACCCCGGGCCTGCACAAGCCCCGCAGCCGTCTGGGCGACTACATGGTGAAGGTGGTGCGGGAGAGCCTGAGCGACGTGGAGTGCGCGCTGCTGCTGGTGGAGCCCATCGCCCATGTGGGAGAGCCGGAGCGGGTGCTGCTCCAGCGTATTCAGGAGGAGCATCTGCCCTGCGTGCTGTGTATCAACAAGATCGACACGGTGGAGAAGAAGGAGGCGCTGCTGGAGGTCATCGCGGCGTACAGTGAGGCGTATGACGGCTTCGATGCCATCATCCCCATCTCCGCACGGACAGGGGACGGGCTGGATGACCTGATGGCCCAGCTGGCCAAGTACGCACAGGAGGGACCCCGGCTGTTCCCCGATGGCATGACCACCGATCAGGCGGACAGCCAGGTGTGCGCCGAGATCGTGCGGGAGAAGATGCTGCGGTGTCTGGACAAGGAGATCCCCCACGGCACAGCGGTGGAGGTGACGCGGTTCTCCGAGCGGGAGGACAGCGGCATTATCGACCTGGACGTGACCATCTACTGCGAGAAGGCCAGCCACAAGGGCATTATCATCGGCAAGGGCGGCGAGATGCTCAAGCGCATCAGCTCCCTGGCGCGGCGGGACATCGAGAAGTTCATGGGTACCAAGGTGTACATGGAGACGTGGGTAAAGGTCAAGGAAAACTGGCGGGACAATGTGAATTTTATCCGCAGCCAGGGGTATAACGAGGAGTGAGCCTTTTGGCACAGATGCTGTCGGCCAGTTTTCCTGTCCGCCGCAGCGGACCGCCGCGAGTGCGGCGTGAATTCGCAGAATTCCGCAGGCGGGATTCATTCCCGCCGTGAAGCGGTGAAATGACGGGGTTCCCGCCCGATGGGACATCGGGTGGGGCAAACTGGCGGGACAATGTGAATTTTATCCGCAGCCAGGGGTATAATGAGGAGTGAGGGGGGCCGCGCCTGCGGGCCTCCGGCAGAGAGGGTTCCGCGCCCTCGGGCGCGGGGATATTTCGCTCTCCGGAGCGACCCACTTTTGCCAACAGCGGCAAAAGTGGGCAAAAGTACCGCCAAAAACCAATGGTTTTTGGATTTCCTTTGTGCCGGTTTCAATGCGGCGGGAAAAGGTTCTGCATGGAATTGACCATGGGTCTACCCTCGCTGCCGCTGACGTGGTGGGCAGGGAAAGTCGGTGGGTCTACCGATATAGGCGATTATCAAATCGCGCACTTGCCGCCGCTGGCAGCAAGTGCAGGTGCGGCCAGTTGGGCCGCAGAATATAAAAAATACGCGCTGCTACGAAGCGCATTTTGTAAAACGGCATGCCAACACGCCGCCGCAAAGCCGATAAACCAGCGCATCGCCGCGCGGAACACGGGAGCGGCAGCGGGGAGAGACGTACAAGCGATTCGTTGTACGACGATCAGCATATATTTTGGCTTTCGCGGGGTACGCGGCCAAAAGTGACCCGCGCTCGGGGGCGCGGAACATTCCCCGCCGGAGGCATGCAAGGAAAAAGTCGGCAGGTCGCTGCGGGCAAAAGTGACCCGCGCTCGGAAGCGCGGAATATTCCCTTCGGAAAAAGAATCGCGGGCCGTCGGGGACGCCGACCCCTGCAATGTGCGGGAACGGAGCCGCGGCGAAACGAACGCGGGCGGGGCAGGACCTCTGTGCGGCAAACTTTCCCTGCGATAATTTGAGGCCAGACCTCCATGCTAAGAGCAGGGGAGGTGACGGCCATGGACTACTGGGAGCTGTTCTGCGACACCGGTGCGCCGGAGGCGTATCTGCTGTGGCGCGGCCAACAGGAGGCAGTATGCAAAACGGAAAAACAGTGACCACCGGTCTGGTGCTGCGGGTCACGGAGACAAAGGAAGCCGACAAGATCCTGACGGTGCTGACGCCGGACATGGGGAAGATCCCCCTGATCGCACGGGGCGCGCGGCGGAAAAACAGCCGTATTGCCGCCGCCAGCCAGCTGCTGGCGTATTCGGAGCTGACGCTGTATAAGCGGGGAAACTGGCATATGCTGGACGAGGCATCCACACTGGAGCTGTTCGACGGCGTGCGGCAGGACATCGTGCTTTTGTCGCTGGCGTCCTACTTCGCGGAGGCGGCGGAGGCGGTGTGCGCCGAGGAGACGACATCGCCGGAGATCCTGTCGCTGCTGCTGAACGCGCTGTACGCCCTGTGCTATCTGCACAAGGAGCCGCGGCTGGTGAAGGCGGCGTTCCAGTTCCGACTCATGGCGCTGGCGGGGTTTGAGCCGCTGGCGTCAGGGTGCGCCGTGTGCGGCAGAGAGGAGCCGGAAGCTCCCATGCTGGACGTGGTACACGGCGTGGTACACTGCGGCGGGTGCAAGCGGTTGGGCGGCCTGAGTATGCCGCTGACGGCGGCGGGTCTGGCGGCGCTGCGGCACGTGCTGTACTGCGACAGCCGGAGACTGTACGGCTTTACGCTGGAATCGGAGGCGCTGCGGGAGCTGGACCACGCCGGTGAGGCGTTTATTGCCGGACAGCTGGAGCGGAGCTTCCGGACATTGGACTACTACAAATCCCTTTTGATATGAGGACATACATATGAGCGACTTATTTGAAAAATCCATGCGGACGCTGGAGCTGCCCGCCGTGCTGGAGATGCTGGCTCAGCGGGCCGTCAGCGATGAGGCCAAGGAGCGGTGCCGCAGGCTGCGGCCCTCCACGGAGCCGGATGCGGTCAGCCGCCTGCTGGACGAGACAGACGCCGCCAAGGTGCGGCTGGGGCTCCACGGCAGCCCGTCCTTCACCGGCGTGAAGGATGTGGCGCAGCCGCTGAACCGCGCCGACCACGGCGGTATGCTGAACACACGGGAGCTGCTGGATATTGCCGGCGTGCTGACAGCCACGCGGCGGGTCAGCGACTACGATGCGGAGCGGCAGGGGGAACCCACGGCCATCGACCGGCTGTTCTCCGCCCTGCGGCCCAACAGGTATCTGGAGGACCGCATCCGCGGGGCCATCCTGGACGAGGAGACCATCGCCGACACTGCCAGCCCCGAGCTGGCGGACATCCGGCGGCAGATGCGGGTGGCGGCCACCAAGGGCCGCCAGATCCTGCAGCGCATCATCTCCTCGCCATCCTACGCCAAGGTGCTGCAGGAGGCCCTCATCACCCAGCGGGACGGCCGATTTGTGGTGCCGGTGAAGGCGGAGTGCAAGGGCAGTCTGCCGGGCCTTGTCCACGATGTGTCCTCCTCCGGCGCCACGCTGTTTGTGGAGCCCATGGGCGTGGTGCAGGCCAACAACGAGATGAAGGAGCTGGAGGCCAAGGAGGACAAGGAGATCGATCGCATCCTGCGGGTCCTCAGCGGTGAGTGCGCCGCGGCGCGGGAGACCATCCTCTACAACTACGATGTGCTGGTGCAGCTGGACGCTATTTTTGCCAGAGCACAGCTGAGCTACGCCATGAACGCGGGGCGGCCGCTGGTGCGCAAACGCGGCGGCATCGACCTGAAAAAGGCGAGGCATCCCCTGCTGGATCAGGCCAGAGCCGTGCCGGTGACGGTGGAGCTGGGCGGGCGCTTCGACACGCTGGTCATCACCGGTCCCAACACCGGCGGCAAGACCGTGACGCTTAAGACCATCGGGCTTCTGAGCCTCATGGCCCAGTGCGGCCTCCACATCCCCGCAGGGGACCAGAGCGCCGTGCAGGTGTTTGACCGCATTCTGGCGGACGTGGGCGATGAGCAGAGCATCGAGCAGAGCCTGTCCACGTTCTCGGCCCATATGGCCAACACTGTGGAGATCCTGAAGCAGGCGGATGACCGGAGCCTGATCCTGTTCGACGAGCTGGGCGCGGGTACAGATCCCGTGGAGGGCGCGGCGCTGGCCATCGCCATCATCCAGGACGTGCGGGGCAAGGGGGCGCTGACGGCGGCTACCACCCACTATGCGGAGCTGAAGACCTTCGCCATGACTACGGCGGGGGTGGAGAATGCCAGCTGCGAGTTTGACGTGCAGACCCTGCGGCCCACGTACCGGCTGCTTATCGGCATTCCGGGCAAGTCCAACGCCTTCGCCATCTCGCGGCGGCTGGGATTGGACGAGAGCGTCATCGAGGCCGCCAAGGCCCAGATGGACAGCGAATCCGTGCGGTTCGAGGATGTACTGACCCAGCTGGAGGAGAAGCGCCAGCGGCTGGAGAAGGCTCAGAACGAGGCGGACCGCTTGTGGCAGCAGCGGGAGGAGGATGCCCGCAAGGCCCGCACCTTCCGCGAGCAGATGGAGAAAGCCAAGGAGAACGCCCGCACCAAGGGCGAGGCCGAGGCGCGGCGCATTGTGCGGCAGGCTCAGCAGCAGGCGGATCAGGTGTTCGCCGAGCTGGATCAGCTCCGGAAACAGCAGCAGCGCGCCGACTATCAGACCGTGAACGACGGCAAGGCCGATGTGCGCCGCCGCCTGAAGGAGGCGGAGGCGGCGCTGCATCAGCATGACGAGGCGGCGGAGCCTATCCCCGCGCCCAGCCGCCCCATCGCCGCGGGCGACACGGTGGAGCTGGCCGGTGTCCGGACGGCGGCTGCGGTACTGGCGGTCAACGGCGACGGCACCCTGCTTTTGCAGGCGGGGAAAATGAAGATGACCGTGAAGGCGTCCCAGGTGCGGCTGCTGGAGACGGCGGAGGAGATCGCCGAGAAGAAAAAGCAGGCGGCCAAGTCCCGCGCCGGCGGCAGCGGCGGCACGGTGCAGATCACTACAGGCGCACGGGCCTCCGCCGAGCTGGATATCCGAGGGCTGGAAACGCTGGAGGCCGAGAGCGTGGTGGAGAACTATCTGGACGCGGCGCAGCGCTCCAAGCTGGGCACCGTCACCATTATCCACGGAAAGGGCACCGGCGCGCTGCGTGCCGCCGTACACCAGATGCTGAAGAAGAACAGGGCTGTTAAGAGCTTCCGTCTGGGCCGCTACGGCGAGGGCGAGGCCGGGGTGACAGTGGTGGAGCTGAAGTAAGGCGGAGAGTTTGTGTAATTCGACGAATTATTCAGGGAATTCCACAGGGGGTGGTACAAATTTCGTATCAATGCCCATTGAAATGGAGCGGTATTTTCGCTATAATAAGCATGATGGGAGTTATGTTTTTCACCATTTCGGAAAAAATTGTGGTATAAGGAGTGCTATTCCATGTATACACGGGAAATCACTGTCAAGAATGAAGTCGGTCTGCACGCCAGACCCGCTACCTACTTTATCCAGAAGGCCAACGAGTTCAAGAGCGGCATCTGGGTGGAGAAGGAGGAGCGCCGCGTCAATGCCAAGAGCCTGCTGGGCGTGCTGAGCCTGGGTATCGTGCAGGGCACTGCCATTACGCTGATCGCGGACGGCGTCGATGAGAAGGAGGCCGTGGACGCACTGGTCGACCTGATCGAGAACCAGATCGGCGAATAAAGCTGTCAGACTATGAAAAACCGGCCATGCGCATGAGCGCATGGCCGGTTTTTTTACGGGTGGGACAGCAAAGCGATAACAAAGAAGCGGCACGCATTCGCGTGTCGCTTCTTTCTGGCATAAATCTCCTGCGTAATGTTCCCTCTTTTTCGGCTTCTTTTAGTTTTCGGCCTTGGTCTCACAGTACAGGCAGCGGTAGGTGCGCGTGCGCTCTTCGGTCAGCGTGAAGACCTGCGGCAGCTCCTGCTCAACGGAGGTGATGCAGCGGGGATTCTTGCAGCGGATGACGTTGGTGATGCGCTCGGGCAGCTTGAGCTGGCGCTTTTCGATGCGCTCGCCGTCCTTAATGATGTTGACGGTGATGCCGGGGTCGACATAGCCGATGACGTCCCAGTCAAGGTCGAGCACCTGATCGATCTTGATGATGTCCTTGCGGCCGAGCTTGCCGCTGGAAACGTTCTTGAGCAGCGCGACAGAGCAGTCGAGCTTGTCAAGGCCGAGGATGTTGTAGAGCTCCATCGCCTTGCCGGCGGAGATATGGTCGATAACGATACCGTTGGAAATAGCGTCGATGATCATGTGTAAGTCCCTCCCTTATTCAATACCAAGCAGCTTGAGGATGAGCGCCATGCGGATGAAGCGGCCGTTGCGGACCTGCTTGAAGTAGCAGGCGCGGGGATCATCGTCCACGGCAACGGAGATCTCGTTCACGCGCGGCAGCGGGTGCAGGATGCAGAGATCCTTCTTGGCGCTGCGCAGCTTCTCCGGGGTGAGGATGTAGCTGTCCTTCAGGCGGAGGTAGTCCTCCTCGTTGAAGAAGCGCTCGCGCTGAACGCGGGTCATGTAGAGAATGTCGAGCTCGGGCATGACGGCTTCGAGGTCGGTCGTCTGCTCGTAGGGGATGTTGTTCTTCTTGAGCGCCTCGCTCTTCACGTAGCTGGGGAGCTTGAGCTCCTCGGGGGAAATGAGGACGATCTTGATGCCGGTGTAGCGGCTCAGGGCGCTGATGAGGGAGTGGACGGTGCGGCCGAACTTGAGGTCGCCGCAGAAGCCCACGGTCAGGTCGTTGAAGCGCCCCTTTTCACGGTTGATGGTGAGAAGGTCGGTCAGCGTCTGGGTCGGGTGGTTGTGACCGCCGTCGCCCGCGTTGATGACGGGGACCTCGGAGTGCATGGAGGCGACCAGCGGCGCGCCCTCCTTGGGGTGACGCATGGCGATGATGTCAGCATAGCAGCTGACGGTGCGCACCGTGTCGGAAACGCTCTCGCCCTTGGCGGCGGAAGAGCTGCTTGCGGACGAGAAGCCCAGCACCTTGCCGCCAAGACCGAGCATCGCGGACTCAAAGCTCAGGCGCGTGCGGGTAGAGGGCTCAAAGAAGAGCGTTGCGAGGATCTTGCCGTCGCACTTGTGTGCGTAGGCATCTGGATGGTCGATGATGTCGTTGGCCGTGGCGACCATATCGTCGATCTCCTGGGTGGTCAGCTGCAAAATGTCGATCAAATGCTCCATGTTAGTTCTTTCCTCCGATCCAAGATTCATCCGACGGGTCGTTGCGGAACTGAATGAGACGCGCAACGTCCTCGGGGTGGATATAATTTTGCTTCGCCGCTACGTCGGCGATGACGTCAAAGTTGGTCAGGCTGTGGTTCTTCACGTTGGCGGCGGCGAGGCGGTCAAGGCCCTTCTGCATACCGTAGGTGAAGATGCTCGCAACGCCCAGCACCTCCGCGCCCGCTTCGCGCAGGACGCTCACAACGTCCAGAACGCTGCCGCCGGTGGAGATGAGGTCCTCGATGACGACGACCTTCTGGCCCGGCTCAAGGCGGCCCTCGATCTGGTTCTGGCGGCCGTGGTCCTTGCTGGAAGAGCGCACATAGCCCATGGGAAGGCCCATCATGTGGCCGACGATGGCGGCGTGGGCGATGCCCGCCGTGCTCGTACCCATCAGCACCTCCACATTGGGATAGTCGGCGCGAATGATCTCGCACAACGCACTTTCCACCTGCGTGCGCACCTCGGGTGCGGTCAGGATCAGGCGGTTGTCGCAGTAGACGGGACTCTTGATGCCGCTGGCCCAGGTGAAGGGCTCGTTCGGGCGAAAGAATACTGCGCGGATGGAGAGCAAGCCCTCCGCAATGCTGCGTTCCAAATGCTCCATTTCTATCTCTTCTCCTTTCAAAATGTCAGTTTGTTGACAGAATTAGTGTTTCCAATGCCTCCGGGGTTTCGGCGATTTGGTCAGCGCCGGCGGTGGTGAGTTCTTCGCGGCTGCCGTAGCCGTAAAGCACGCCGATCACGTCGAGCCCCGCAAGATGCGCGCCGATGACGTCATGCTCGCGGTCGCCGACCATGACGGCGCGGGAAAGATCGTCGCAGCCGGCTGCCTTGAGCGCGGCTTTTACGACGTTCACCTTTTTCCCCGCTTCCCTGTCGCCCTCGGGTGCGCCGCAGATGGCGTCGAAGTAGGGCGCAAGACCGAAGTGCTCCAGAATGCGCTCAGCCATGATGTCGAGCTTCGACGTGGCAACGAAGAGGCGCTTGCCCTCGCTTTTGAGATGCGCGAGCAGCGTGGGAATGCCGGGGTAGGGGGCGTTGTCGAGCCAGCCGTCCTGCTGATAGTATTCGCGGAATTTTGCGACCGCGGCGTCGACATTCTCTGCGCGCACGAAGCGTGCGAAGGTCTCGCTGAGCGGCGGGCCGACGAAGAACGACAGCTCGCGCCAGTCGCGCTCGATGCCAAATGCGCGCAGGGCATACTGCCCGGCCTTCATGATGCCGGGCCCGGAGTCGGTCAGCGTGCCGTCCAAATCAAATAAGATGATGTCGCAGTGCATGGCTTAGCCCACGAACTCGCTGACGCAGCGGCGATAGGCTGCGACAGGATCCTCCGCCTGCGTGATGGGGCGGCCGACGACGATGTAGTCCGAGCCGATCTCGCGCGCCTTTGCGGGCGTGGTGATGCGCACCTGGTCGTCCGCCTTTGCGTCAGCAAAGCGGATGCCGGGGGTGACGGTGAGAAAGTTCTTCGTGCAGGTCTCGTGGATGCGGCCGGCTTCAAGCGGGGAGCAGACCACGCCGTCGAGCCCGGCGAGTCTTGCGTTTTTGGCATAGTCGATGACCACATTCTCAAGCGGGGCGTGAATGCCGATTTCTTCCTCCATGCTCTGCTGGCTGGTGGAGGTGAGCTGCGTGACAGCGATGAGGAGCGGGCGCGTACCATCCACGCGGGTGAGTCCCTCAAGCGCAGCGCTCATCATGGCGCGCGTACCTGCGGCGTGGAGGTTGACCATATCCACATTGAGGGAGGAGAGCACGGCCATGGCCTTTTTCACGGTATTGGGGATGTCGTGCAGTTTGAGATCGAGGAAGATCTTGTGGCCGCGGGCCTTGATCTCGCGCACGATCGCGGGGCCTTCGGCGTAGAAAAGCTCCATGCCGATCTTCACAAAGGGCTTTTCGCCGGTGAAGCGGTCAAGAAACGCGAGGGTCTTTTCCTTGCTGTCGAAATCCAGCGCAATGATAACGTCCTTACTCATGGTGGGCACCTCCTATGATGTCGTTCAAATCGTTGATGTTGTATTTCTGCATGACGCGGGGCAGGTCCTCGACGATGCGGCGGCAGGCGAAGGGATCGACAAGGTTGGCAGCGCCTACCTCGACCGCCGTTGCGCCCGCGAGCATCAGCTCGATGACGTCCTCGGCGCTCATCACGCCGCCGAGACCGACGACGGGGATGCGCACCGCTTCGTAGACCTGCCAGACCATGCGCACGGCGAGCGGGAAGATCGCGGGGCCGGACATACCGCCCGTGCTGTTGGCAAGAAGCGGCTTTCTCGTTTTGAGATCGAGCCGCATGCCCATCACGGTGTTGATGAGGCTGATGCCGTCCGCGCCTGCGTCCTCGCAGGCCCTGGCAATGTCCGCAATGCTTGTGACGTTGGGCGAGAGCTTGACGATGACGGGCTTTTTGACCGCGTCCTTCACCGCGCGCGTGACCGCTGCGGCAGCCTTCGGGTCAGTGCCGAAGCTCATGCCGCCGCCGTGGACGTTGGGGCAGGAGATGTTCACCTCAAGCCAGCCAACCTGCGGACAGGTGTCGAGCTTCTGGCAGACCTCGACGTATTCATCGAGCGAAAAGCCGCTGACATTTGCCATGACAGGCTTGCGGAAAACGCGCGCGAGCTTGGGAAGCTCCTCGGCGATAACCGCGTCCACGCCGGGGTTCTGAAGGCCCACGGCGTTGAGCATACCGCTTTGCATCTCAGCGATGCGCGGCTGGGGATTGCCAAGGCGCGGCTCGCGCGTCGTTCCCTTAAAGGAGAACGTGCCGAGGCAGTTGATATCGTAGAGCTCTGCGAACTCGTGGCCGTAGCCGAAGGTACCGCTCGCGGGAATAATGGGGTTATCGAGCGGAAGAGAGCAGAGCGTGACGTTCGTTTTTACCATTTGATCTCATCCCTCCCGAATACGGGGCCTTCACGGCAGACGCGCTTGGGGCCGTTCACTGTGTCGATCGTGCAGCCCATGCACGCGCCGAAGCCGCAGCCCATGCGCGCTTCCAGACTGATCTGACCGGGCTTGTCCGTCTTTGCGCAGAGCGCCTTGAGCATCGGCATCGGCCCGCAGGCGCAGACGGCGTCGAACCGCTCGGGCAGCGCGTCGGTCACAAAGCCGCGTGTGCCGCGGCTGCCGTCCGCCGTTGCGATGACGGTCTGCACGCCGAGCGCCTTGAATTCATTTTCGTAAAAAACATCCTCCGCAGTGTTGAAACCCAGAACGGCGACGGGCGTTTTGCCCGCGGCAAGAAGGCGCTTTGAAAGGCCGAAGAGCGGCGCGGCACCGATGCCGCCGCCCGCAAGGAGCGTCGTTTCGCCGCAGGAGGCAACGTCAAAGCCGTTGCCGAGACCCGAGAGCGCATCGAGCGCCTGCCCTGGCGTGCAGTGGGAGAGCCAGTCCGTTCCACTGCCGACGACTTTATAAAGGAGCGTGACGCTCTTTTCGTCCCAGTCGCAGATGGAGATGGGCCTGCGCAGGAAGAAACCGGGCAGACGAAGGTCGAGGAACTGGCCCGGCGCGGTGATGGCCGAGGTGTCGCCCTCGAGCTTCAAGCGGTAGACGCCCGAGGCAATGAGGGCGTTCTCCGCGATGGTGTAAGTTACTTCGATCAAAGCATGTCCTCCTTCCAGACGATCTCGCCGCCGATCATCGTCAGCTTGCACACACCGGTGAGGCACGTGCCGGCGAAGGGCGTTGCGCGCCCCATGGTCAAAAATGTTTCGGGGTCGACGGTATAGGTTCCGTTGAGGTCAAATACGGTCAGGTCGGCGGGCTGGCCGACGGCGATCTCCGTGCCGCAGCCGAAGCGGCGCATCGGAGAGGTGTGCATCAGCTCGACGAGCTTTTCAAGCGGCAGGATCCTCTTTTTCACAAGATGCGTGTAGCTTGCGGCAAAGGAGGTTTCCAGTCCGACAACGCCCATGGCGCTCTTTTCAAGGCCTTTGCTCTTTTCCTCGCGGCTGTGGGGCGCGTGGTCGGTGATAAGCATGTCGATCGTCCCGTCCAGAAGACCCTCGATGAGCGCGTCGCGGTCGGCCTGATCGCGCAGGGGAGGATTCATCTTGAAGCGTCCGTCCTCCTGCAAATCGTCCTGCGTGAAGGCGAGATAGTGCGGCGCTGTTTCGCATGTCACGTCCACGCCGCGGCGCTTGGCCGCGCGGATGACCTCGACGCTTTCCTTGGTCGAAACGTGGCAGACGTGGTAGGCGCAGCCCGTTTCCTCGGCAAGCTTCACGTCGCGCGCGATCTGCCCCCATTCGCTCTCGGAGCAGATGCCGCGGTGCCCGTGGGCGCGGGCATACGCGCCGTCGTGGATGTAGCCGCCGCGAAGCAGGGCGTTGTCCTCACAGTGCGCGGCAAGGATCTTGCCGAGACGGCGGCACTCGGCCATCGCCTGGCGCATCATGCTCTCGGACTGCACGCCGCGCCCGTCGTCGGAAAAGGCAATGACGTCTGGCGCCATGCCCGCAAGGTCTGCAAGCTGCTCGCCCTTTTCACCGACCGTGATCGCCCCGTAGGGATGGACATGAACGAGGGCGTCCTTCTCGATGAGCGCGCGCTGGAGCGCAAGCGATTCGACGCAGTCGGGCACGGGGTTCAGGTTCGGCATGGCGGCAACGTGAGCGAAGCCGCCGTGCGCGGCGGCCAGTGTGCCGGAGCGGATGGTTTCCTTATAAAAAAATCCCGGCTCACGAAGATGAACATGAACATCAACGAAACCGGGAAACAAAACCATATTAGAAATATCAATAACAATAGTATCATCGGAAGGGGAAACACCATCACCAATAGAAACAATCTTTCCGTCCGAAAGAAACACGTCCGCCAAATGAAACACGCCCTGCGAGAAAAACTTTGCATTCTTCAGAAGATAGCGCATTTTCATTTCCTCCTTGTGTTGTTTTCGGTGCATTATACGGGATAATTTGACGAATGTCAAGAGCAAAAGCTTCGGGAAAACGACACGGTGAAAAAAAGAAATGAGAAAGTATGCAGCCTTGCCCTGCCGCACCGTGCAGCGCGTATTTCTGCGGCGGCGCAGGGGCGGAAAAAATCTGCGGAACTTGGTGAAAAGTGCTGAATTTCACCAGGATGCCTTTGAAGAAAGAGCGTACTTTTCAACGAAAATTTGCCCCGTACTGGAAAATGTAAAATTATGCGGCTGGCAATCGGGATGGAGGCTCTTATACTGAGGCCAACCTGGTTCTATGAACGGAGAACCACAACAATGAAGAGCATTTTCGTTTTTGCATACTATTATCACTTTACTATGGATTCGTAGTAAGGCTAATTTGTGATACAAAGATGCAAAAAAGCTCTGAAAAGAGATTGCTTGATGCGGCACAGGTTAGACCTGTGCCGCATTTTTTCTGTTTGTTCTGCGCTTGTCAACGCCGGGCGGAACGATGGGAGGAACCGCGCTTACCCGGCAAGAAGGCTGCTGAGCGCGGCGATCCCCAAAAGCAGGGCAAGCACCGCCGCCAAAGCAGCCGCCCTCCGCTTCCCCATCGGTCTCATTTTCTTTGCACGGTAATGCGTTTCTTCCATCTATCCTTACCTCAAGCTGATATAGGGCTCAGGCTCCGCAAGAACAGCGTCATCCTGTGCGACGTATTCGATCCAGGTATTCCGCACCCGAACGTCTCCGCCTTCAAACGCGCGGCTTTCATCCGCAAGGAGGGGCGCCATGTGCTTCGCCGCAGCCAGACAGGTCACGGTGAAGGTATCCTCGTCCCGGACCGCCTCCCCGTCCCGCGTGACCTTCGTCAGGGTATACGTCCCGTGATCCTCCTGCACTTCCATGGCGATGCCGCTGACTACCGGCAGAGAGCCCCGGTTAAACGGTGTAAAGCCGCCCTCACAGCCCTCCACAAAGGCTTTGACGGTCGCCTCAGAATCGTCTCCGGACTCACGGAGCTGGCTGTCAAACGCCTTATACGCCTGCGCCGCGCTGTACTCTCCCGCGATCATTTTGGAGACCACGTCCTGCGAAGAGGTAGGTGTTGTAAACGGCACCCGCCTCGTTGCTGGTGGAGAGATCCATCAGGCTGTCCTTCAGCGGCTGTGCGTCATGGAGAGAAAACCGGCAGCAGGTGATCACATCCGGCAGCCCACCGTTTTCATTGAGGAATTTGTAGAAATCCAGATCGTTGTTTCCCACCACAAATTCCACGTCCACGTCCGGGAGCTGGGCCTGAACGTAGGGGGCGTACTTTTCATACAGGTTCGCCGTCCACAAATACACCCGGATGGGTTCCCCCTCATCCTCCGCGGTCCTCCCGGCGCAGCCCGCCAGAAGGGAAACGCTCATCGCCAGTGTCAGCAGCAGCGCAGCCATACGTCTCCATGTTCTTTCTTTCATAGGCCATCGTCCCTTCAAAAAAATCAGTTCTACCCGCTTGTTTCTGCCCTCAAAAAAACACCTTCAGGACGTGGAACACCCACATCCGAAAGTGTTTTGTGCTCAGTATATCCGGTTTTGGACACCGCAAGTACGCAGAGAGGTCTCTGTGCAGCTTTGATCGATCCTGCCGCCAAATTGCTCCGTGCCTGTCTGCTCCTGCGTTTCAAAAATCCGCAAAGCAGCGGGTCCGGCAAAAATGACGGCGGCCCGTTGCCGGCAGCCGGCTGACCCGGTGAGGCCCTTTAGCTTTATGTCACCGGCTTGCGCCGGGTTTGCCTGCGATTTACTGACGAATAGTAACATAGCCTTGTACGGTTGACAAGGGTTTGTTAGGAAATACGTATTTTCGGCACCGAATACAAAGTGGCTATCGCCAACCAGGCCGAGTGCTTGACCGAACTTTGTGGCTCTGCGTTGGTACATGGGAGGGGGATATCGACTCTCTGGGGGCAAATGTATGAGCTGGTGTTGCGAGAATGGTCGTAGCATTTGGTGACCAGCTTCGTGACGAAACCTTTAAGGAGAGGGGTGGCTAATTTATCATGGACGATTTTATCCCCATCAAGAATATCATGAACGAGCTGTATGCCAAGGATATCAGCCGCAAGGTACGGTCTGCGCACAATACACGAGGGAGGGCCGGCGAGCCGCTCGCTCAACCCCCATACGGATATGTGAAAGACCCGCAGGACAAGAAGCGCTGGATCATCGACCCGGAGACTGCATCGGTCGTCAGGGAGATTTTCAAGCTGTATTTGGACGGCAACGGCGAGGACACCATTGCAAGGATCATGCAGGAGGAGCAGCATCTGATGTGTACGAAACGCAGGGGACGGGCAAAAACAAAACCCAACGACTTGTCATCTGCTACAAGTTCGTCGGGTATCTGGATATTGATCCCACGCAGTGCCATCCGGACTACAATGCCGACATCCGTGAGGGTGTCGCCATTGAGTATGTTTCCTGCGAGCCGTCGGACAGTCTGAAAGAGCTGTTCTCGGAGGGATACAACGCGGATGATGATTCTTTTGCGGGAGCAGAAACGGAGCAGGCGTAAACCCGCTCCGGACACGATAATAAAGAAGCGGATCTGACCGCCGCAAGCAGGCGGGCATGGATGTTTTCCTATGGATCACATCCGAGAGGCAAACCGGAGGCTTTTTTCATCGAAATCAACACTTTTCATTTTCAGAGGAAGGAGGTGCGAAGATGGCTGTATTCCGTATCGAAAAGACCAGAGATTACACGGTCATGTCCAACTACCATCTGCGGGATATGTCGCTGTCGCTGAAAGCGAAAGGGCTTCTATCTCTCATGCTGTCCCTGCCGGAGAATTGGGACTACACCATGAAGGGTCTTGCCCGTATCTGCAAGGACGGCATTGACAGCATCAGCGGCGGCATCCGGGAGCTGGAGGCGCACGGCTATCTGATCCGTGCGCGTGTCCGTGGTGCAAACGGACAGCTCGGCTCTATCGAATACACCATTCTGGAACAGCCTGAAGCGCTATCACCTACACAGGAAAAACCTATACGGGAAAATCCCGTACAGGTGAATCCAATGTTGGATGCTCCAATTCAGGAGAACCCCGCCCAATTAAATAAAGAAGAATCAAGTAACTATCCATCAAAGACTGATCTATCAATTACGCAAGAATCAAGTCCTATCCTATCAAGTCCCCCAGCCCCCAAGGAACGGGCCGGACAGGACGGGATGCGAAAGCGGGAAAGCTATCGGGCATTGATCTTGGAGAACATCGAGTATGACGTACTCTCGCAGAACGTGCAGCTTGACAAGGACCGGCTGGACGAGCTGGTGGAACTCATGGTGGATACCGTCTGCTCCAACCGGGAGATGATCCGTGTCGCCGGGGACGACTACCCTGCGGAGGTCGTCCGGTCACGGTTCCTGAAGCTGAACGCCTCGCACATCGAGTATGTCCTTGACCGGATGCGGGAGAACACCACCTATGTCCGCAACATCAAGAAATATCTGCTGGCGGCGCTGTATAACGCCCCGGTCACGATGGACAGCTATTACACATCCCTTGTCAGCCATGACCTGTACGGCAGCGGAGATCGGAGGTGAACGCCTTGCAGGAAGAAATCACGCAGAAAACCCTTGCGCTTTGTGTGGAGACCGGTAAAATGACCGCCCAGCTCTTGCAGCAGGCCATGAAGAAGGTGCTGGCGGATATGGAAAAGCACAAGAATGATCCCCCACTCCGGCACGGCAAGCAGACGCTCCGCCAGCTTATGAAGCATAACACCGGCGTATCCAACATCGAGATCACGGATCAGAATATCCGGGCCTTTTCTTCCACGGCGAAGA
>JABLYK010000046.1 GCA_018265835.1 Oscillospiraceae bacterium
AGTTAACCTCCCGTGAATCGCGGCCGCTTTCGTGGTGCTTTGATAATATAGCACTCCAGACGACGGCTGTCAACAATTTTTTTGCTGTTTTTCGGACTTTTTTTCATCCTTTTTCTGGGCGACTAAATATTGTGGTCTTCTCTGGTTATACTACCCAACATGTTATCCTTTCATTCGAAACGCCGCGGCGAAGACACACCGCACCCGCGCAGGGAACCGCGCTTTTCCGCCCCGGTACAGGCAAAAAAAATTGAAGAAATTTTCTCGGACTGCGACGACTTCGAGACCCGGCAGATTCGCGTGGGACTGCAGTCGCGCATTGCGGTACAGGTCTGCTGGCTGGACGGCGTGGTCTCCGGCTCGGATATTTCGGAGGACATCCTGCGGCCGCTGACGGCCTGTGACCGGCTGGCGCAGATCGAATCCTCGCGCGAGGCGGTGCGGCTGATCGAGCAGGGCGCGGTCTACAGCTACTCCGTAAAAACGCGCACGGAGATGGACGACGTGATCTCCGACCTGACAGCGGGGCACGCAGCGCTTGTGTTCGACGGGCTGCGGCTGGCCGTGACGTTTGAAGTGCGCACCTCAAATGTGCGGCAGATCTCCGAGGCGACCATCGAAAAGTCCGTCAAGGGTGCGCGCGACGCGTTCGTCGAGACGCTGCGCATCAACACCTCGCTCGTGCGGCGGCGCATCCACTCGCCGGAGCTGAAGATTCGCCAGACCGTGGTCGGGCGCCAGTCGGAGACGGGGCTTGCCGTCGTCTATCTGGAGGGGATCGCGGACGAGTCGCGCGTGCAGAAGATCCTCGACCGGCTGGACACCATCGACATCGAGGCCGTGATCGGCATCGGTGATCTGGAGCCGTATCTCGTGAACCGCCCACGCTCGCCGTTTCCGCAGATGGGGCACACGGAGCGCCCGGACAAGTTTGCCGCCGCGCTGCTGGACGGGCGCATCGGCCTGTTGGCCGACGGGCTGCCGCTCGGCTTCATCCTGCCGGGCACACTGGGGCTTCTGATGCACGCGCCGGAGGACAACGCCCGCCACTTTGCCGTCGGCTCGGCGCTGACGCTGCTGCGCTATCTGGCGCTGCTGCTGTCGCTGACGCTGCCGGCACTGTATGTGACAATCGCAATGTACCACCCGGAGATGATCCCGGCAAAGCTGCTGCTGTCCGTGATTCAGGCGGAGCAGGAGGTGCCGTTCACGACGCCGATCATCATTCTCAGTATGCTGGTCGCGTTCGAGCTGCTGCAGGAGGCGGGACTCCGCCTGCCGGACCCGATCGGGCAAACCGTGTCGATCATCGGCGCGCTGCTCGTGGGCGAGGCCGCAGTGAACGCCAAAGTCGCAAGCCCCATCGCCATCATCGTCATCGCGCTTGCGGGCATCGCGGGCTACAACATCCCGAATCAGGAGCTGGGCGCCACGCTGCGGCTGCTGCGCTTCGGGCTGGTGCTGGCCTCCATTCTGGCCGGGATGTTCGGCCTGACGGCGGCGCTGGCGCTGCTGGTCTGGCACCTGTGCACGCTGGAGAACGACGGCGTAGCCTACCTCTCCCCGTTCGTGGACAGCGAAGCCTCCCCCCTGTTTCACACGCTGCTGCGCAAGCCACAGCAGGACTACAAATTCCGCGACCCCACGCTCGTCCGCCAGAACCGGCGGCGGCAGCGGTGATGCGCGAATACTATATAATAATAGGAAGTTTCCAACATGCGACGAAAGCATCTGCTTTTGCTGCTGATCCTGCCGGTGCTGCTGTGCAGCTCCGGCTGCGGCAGTTCCAGCTCGGTCTGGGCAAATTACCGACAACTTGAACAGCTCCAGCTCATCCAGACGATCGGCATCGACCGCGATGGTGCCGGCGTGTGCCTGAGCATCTCCACCGGAAAGCCGATGGAGGGCCAAGCGCCCATGCGCATGTCGCAGGCCGCGCCGTCGCTGCAGATTGCCATGAACCAGCTGCAGGACTACACCGCCAACGCATCGCTGTTTTATGCGCACACGCGCTACGTCGTCATCGGTCAGCGCGCGGCGGAGCGCGGGATTGCGCCCTATCTCGACTTCGTGGAGCGCGACGTGGCGATGCGGCTGAGCGCGCCGCTGTTCATCGTCTATGATGCAACGGCACAGCAGGCGATTCTGAACACCGGCGGCGAAAAGACGGACATCACGGAAAATCTGAGCGCGCTCGAACAGGACGTCTCGCGGCAGGGAAACGGCCACGCCTTCACCTGCGGCGAGATCGCGCAGGGGCTGGCCAGCGCCGGCAGCGCGCTTGCCTGCGCCGTCGTGTGTGTGCCGTCGGAGGAGCAGAACGCAGGCGACGAAACGATCCTGCCGTACGGATACGGAATTTTAAAAGACGGGAAGCTGGCCGGTTTTCTGCCGGGGGAGCTTGCCATCGGCGTAAACGTGCTGCTGAATCTGGGCGGCCACGGCGACGTGCTGCTGCAGGACGCGCAGGGCGCGGCAGTCACCGTAGCGCTCGACACCACGAAAGCCAGGTTCACCCCAGTCTGGAACGACGACGGCTCGCTTCAATGCGTGGAGGTTTCCCTGACTGCGCACGCCGCGATCGCGGAGCTGGCCGAGCCGCAGGAGATCACCGACCCCGCGTATCTGGATCAGCTCGATCAGGCGCTGGCCGACACGCTCCGCAGCTGGACCGAAGCGATTTTGTCCCAGTCGCAGGCGCTTCAGGCCGACTTTCTCGGCATCGGGCAGCAGATCGCAACGCAAAGTCCGAACAAGTGGGCCAAAATCCGCCCGGATTGGAACCGCATTCTGCCGGAAACGGAATTTCGCATCTCCGTGAACGGGCTGGTAGAACGCACCTTTGACCTGCAGGACTCCATCAGTGTGACCGGAGGTGCGTCATGAAACCGGAAAAGCTGACCCGGCGGCAATATTTTGCGCTGAGCTCCATGGCGGTGCTGTCGCCCGCGCTGCGCCTGCTGCCGCGGGAAGGCACCGCAATTGCGGGCAGCGCATCGTGGCTGTGCGGCATCGCGGCGTATGTGCCGCTGCTGCTGTTCGCGCTGCTCGTCAACGCCATGTTGAGCTGCCGCCGCGAGGGCGAGGGCATGGGCGATCTGTTTATGCGCGCGCTCGGATCGGTTGCGGGAAAAATCGTGCTGACCGTTTACGCGCTCTGGTTTTTGCTGTATGCCGCGTTCCTGCTGCGCAGCAGCGCGGAGCGCTTTGTGACGACGGTGTACCCGTACAGCAGCATCTGGCCGTTCGTGGCGACGCTGGCGGCGCTGTGCCTCGTCGCCGCGCTCGGCGGGGCAAAGGCACTGTTTCGCTCTGCGGAGATCTTTCTGCCGCTGCTGACCGTGGTGCTGGTGTTCACGCTGGTCTTTGCGCTGCCGAAGCTGAATGTGAAGGGTTTGCTGGCTGTATCCACGGCGGACATCGGCCCGGTGCTGCTCGGCTCGCTGCCGCTGCTCAACATCGGCGCCGGGATGCTGGTGTACCCGACGTTTCTGGAAGGGCTGGTTCCCATTGCGCCCGGCCGCGGAAAGGCTGCGGCGAAGTGGCTGGTGCGCGTGTGCCTGCTGGCTGTGCTGCTGAGCGTGTTTGCCATCGGTATGCTCGGCGCGGAGCTGACCGCCAGCCTGAGCTACCCGTTTTTCACGATGCTGCGCAACATCAGCATCTTCCACGCCGTGGAGCGCTTTGAGGCGCTGGTAGTCGGGCTGTGGGTGCTGCCGGATTTCATTTTGATCTCCCTGATGCTGATGCTCGCCTCCGGCGGGCTGCGCACTGTGTTCGGCTGCCCGCCAAAGCCCGGCGAGAGCAGCAAGCTGCTGAATCTGAAAAACGGGCGCGCGCTCATCTGGCTGTGCGCGGCGGCGGCGTTCGCGGGCGGGCTTCTGCTTGCGCCGAACTCCTTCGATCTGGAGTTTTATTCGCTGTATCTCGTTCCTTCGCTCACGCTCGGACTCACAATCGGCGGGATTTCGATCATTTTTGTGATCGGGAAGCTGCGAAAAAAACTATAAAAAAAGGCCTCCGGAACATCCCGGAGGCCGTTTGCACGACGGCGCCGCGAGCAGAGCCAACTCTACTTACTTCTTATGTCGGATATCATCAATGATGAACTGTAGGTGCGCAATCTGTGCGTCCGTCAGCCCTGTGGCGTCCAAGCGTCTTTCTCTCTCAAGACCAAGCAAATAGTCCGTACTAACCGAAAAATAGTGAGAAAGCTTTACCAGCATTTCTATGGAGGGCTGTATGTTGTCGTTTTCCCAGTTAGATACACTTTGCTTCTTCACGCCAAGTGCATCGGCTAATTCAACTTGTGATATGCCCCTCGCGGTACGCAACTCACGCAATCTGGAATTCAACATAGTTTTTCACTCCAAGGTCAAATATTATAATACTATTATAAATGTTTGCTTGACATATAATAAATACTTGGGTATGAAAAGCTTCTCCTTGACGTCTGCGCGGTTTCTCCGGTTTACTTCCACTTCTCCAGCACTGCTTCCACGTCGACCGCAAAGGCATTGAGCCACTTGTTCGGCGCGCCCTCGGACTTGCGGATGCGCTCGAGCAGCGCTTCGCCCGCGCGCAGCAGCCGCTCGAACGCCGGGCTCATGCTGCGTTTCCTGCCGGTGGAAACCGGCGTCTCCTTCTTGATCGGCTTCGGCTCCGCCTGATGGGTGAACACACCCGCAGCAAGGTCGAACTCGCTGCCGCTGTACGGGGCATAGGCGTTGTAGCCATACGCCTCGCGCAGGCACTGGGTGAACGCCGTGCACGCGTCGTCGTCGCCGTGGTTGACGAACACGGTGGAGGGCTTGGTCGTCATGGCGGTCAGCCAGTTGAGCAGCCCCTGCTTATCCGCGTGGCCGCTCACGCCCGCAAGATAGGTGATCTCCGCGTTGACCGCGACCTCGTCGCCGAAGAGCTTGACGGACTTCGCCCCGTCGTGCAGTTTGCGCCCCAGCGTACCCACCGCCTGGTAGCCAACAAAGAGCACCGTGCTCTCCGGCCGCCAGAGGTTATATTTTAAATGATGCCGGATGCGCCCGGCGTCACACATGCCGCTTGCGGAGAGAATGACCTTCGGGGTCTTGTCCGTGTTGAGCGCCATGGACTCCTGCTGCGACACGGCGGTGTGCAGATCCTCAAAATACAGCGGGTCGATGCCCCGGCGGATCAGGTCGCGCGCCTCATCGTCGATGAAATCCGTGCTCGTCTGCAAAAACACGCCGGTGGCCTCGTTCGCCAGCGGGCTGTCCACATAGACCGGGAAGTGCGGGTGGTTCCGGATCAGCCCCATGTTCTTGATCTGGCGGATGAAGTAGAGCATCTCCTGCGTGCGGCCGACGGCAAAGGCCGGAATCACCAGGTTGCCGCCGCGGTCGAGCGTGCGCTGGATGCAGTCGGCCAACGCGGAGATATAGTCCGGCCGCTCGCCGTGGTAGCGGTCGCCGTAAGTCGATTCGATCATGACATAGTCCGCGCCGTCCACGGTCTGCGGGTCGCGGAGAATCGGCTGGTTGATGTTCCCCACGTCGCCGGAGAAGACGATCTTCTTCTCCACGCTGCCCTCGGTCAGCCACACCTCGATGCACGCGCTGCCGAGCAGATGCCCCACGTCGGTAAAGCGAATCACGACATTTTCGCTGATCTGGATGCGCTCGCCGTAGGAGCACGGGCGCAGCAGCTTCAGCAGCCCCTCCGCGTCCTCCAGATCATACAGCGGCTCTGGCGCGGGCAGCCCCGCACGCTCAGCCTTGCGCGCCTTCCACTGCGCGTCGGACATCTGGATGTGCGCCGCGTCGCGCAGCATGATGCCGCAGAGGTCGCACGTCGCCTCCGTCGCATATACGCTGCCGCGAAAGCCGCGTTTATACAGCAGCGGCAGCCGCCCGGTATGATCCATGTGCGCGTGCGTCACCAGCACAAAGTCGATGGCCGACGCATCCACGGGGATGGCGATGTTTTCAAAAACGTCCTTTCCCTGCTCCATGCCGCAGTCGATCAGTCCGTAATGCCCGCCGATCTCCAGCATGGTGCAGCTTCCGGTAACCTCGTGGTCTGCCCGAATAAAAGTCAGTTTCATGCAATCGCTCCTTTCTAATTTCTTTATTGTACTCCAAGGTTCCCGCCGCCGCAACCGCAATGCGAAAAGTTCACAAAAATCGCCCCTGCCGGGCATCCGGCAGGGGTGATTGGTTACGCATCGTAGATCGTGTGTAAAAATTTCTCGGTTAATACATCGTTCCACGCCGTCCACCGGTGGACAGCCTCGACCGCATCCCCTTGTTCGATCAGATCAATCACCTCACGGTACACCGTCACGGCCTGCTCCGGCTCGAAATACGAATCCATCAGCTTCAGCGCGCGGTGGGCCATGTCCCGCGCCGAGCGCACCAGCACCGGGAAAATCGGGTTATCAATCTCCATATACATGCACACCAGAAACGCGCGCAGCGCCGACCAAAACGCAGTCCGGTCCGGCTCCTGCACCGCGCGCTCCATTTTGGCGCAGTGCGCTTTCAGCGCGCAGACATGCGCCGGGTTCGGTCTGCGCGCCATCCAGCGGATTGCGCCGCAGCCCAGCATCTCCCGCAGCTCCAGAAACGCACTGACCGCCGCGCGATCCGGCTGATCCGCGCCGTACTGCACCATGGCCGAGAGCGAATCCAGCGTGATATGGCTCCAGATGTCCGTCACGTAAGACGCATGGCGCGGCACGATCTTGAGAAAGCCCAGCCGCGCGACCTCCTTGAGGCCGAGATGCACATTGGTCTTCGCAATGCCATACTGCGCAGCCAGCTCGCTCTCCGTCGGAAGCCGGTCGCCCGGTTTCAGTGCCCCATCGAGAATCTGCTGCACCATGATTTTTACAAATTGGTCTTTTTCACTCGCGTTTTCTTCCAAGCGAATGCCCACCCCCCAACCGCAATGTATTTTTTCTCATATTACCGCAACATCCTCCCTTGGATGTCATGCTCTGTTCCGCCGCGAATTGGATTTTTTACAGCGCCCAACCAGCCGTGAGCAGCACCTGTGCGGCGGTATAGGTCGCCATGACGGCGAAGTTCTGCTTCGGCGGCTCCGCCTTTTTGACAAAGAGCATGTCGCTGAGGATTCCATCGGACACAAGGAACGACGTTGCGCCGAGAAACGCCATCACGCAGCCCAGACTCGCGTTGCTGATGAGCGCCAGCAGCGTGCAGACGCTGACACTGGCCAGCAGCAGCATGTACGGAAACGGCACAGGCCGCACCGCGTGCGGAATGTTCGGCCGGCTTTTGACATACACAACAACACAGCCGGCAAGATAGACCAGCGCAATCAGGGCAATCCAGACGGATTTGACCGTGATGGAAAACGTGGAGAAGAGAAAGATCAGATAGCAGATGTGCCCCAACGCGAACGAGATCGTGCCGAGCACAAACGGCACCGGCTTCAGCGGCCACAACAGCGCCAGATCGCCCAGGCAGCCGAACAGCAGTCCTGCCACCACCCAGCCGGACGGCTCCTTTGCCACAGAGAGATACGCCAGCGCCACAAATGGCATCAGGAAAATCTTTGTGGGCATACGCACCGCGTCTGTTCCACGCAGGCAGCTCACCAGCTGAACGAGCGCAAGGACGGCGAGGAGAATCGGGAAAATTGCTTTTGTCATCACAAAATCATCCTGTTCTTAAATTTTACGGAGTCCATTCCGTTTTATTTACATCTCCTTCATTGACTCCGCAATTTTATTTCATTATAATGTATATATTTAGTTGCGTCAACAAATATGAGAATTTTTACCGAGGACATGCGTCATGCTGTATTATCTGCTTGCGATTCCTGCGATCCTGGTCACCATCTGGATTTTCTTTCTGTCCCCCGCGCTCAGCCTGTGGTGGCTTCTTCCGATTGCATTCGGCTGCTTTGTCGCCGCAAATCTGTTGTTCGCCCTGTTCATGCTGATTCTTTCCCTGCTGGTGGACATGCGCAAGGAGAACAAAAAAATCAATCCTTTCTACCAAACCGTCACGCTGATGTTTGATGATTGGATTCTGACCATCTGCCGGGTCAAGATTCACACTGCCGGGATGGAAAAGCTCCCGCAGGATGGGGAATTCCTGCTGGTGAGCAATCACCGCTCCAACTTTGACCCGCTCGTCACCTGGTGGACGCTGCGCAGCCGGTCGATCGCGTTTGTGTCCAAGCCGGAGAATCTGTACAAAATCGTCTTTGGCCGCTGTACGCACAAATGTTGTTTTCTCGCCATTGACCGGGAAAATCCGCGCAACGCGCTCAAGACCATTAACACCGCCGCCGAACTGATGCGCAGCCACGAGTGCTCCTTTGCCATCTATCCGGAGGGGACGCGCAGCAAGAGCGGTCAGCTTCTGGAATTTCGCAACGGCGCGTTCAAAGCCGCGAAGAAAGCAAACGTCCCCATCGTCGTCGCCACTATTGAGGGCACAGAGCAGATCGCGCGCCGAACCCCGTGGCGCGCAACCGATGTGTATCTGACCATTCTGGACGTGGTGGACGCCGAAACGGTCAAGGCCAATCCGACGCACGACCTCGGCGAGCGCATCCACGCGCAGATGTATGCGCAGCTTGGGCAGTGACCCGGCAGCCCGGGCTTAAAAGGGATGGAGCCATGATAAAAGTATTATTCGTCTGTCACGGCAATATTTGCAGGTCGCCGATGGCGGAGTTCATTTTCAAAGACATGGTGCAAAAGGCGGGGCTGGCGGAGCGCTTCCGGATCGCGTCTGCTGCGACGAGCCGGGAGGAGCTTGGCAACGACATGTACCCGCCGGCGAAGGCAATTTTGCGGGAGCATGGCGTTCCATTTTCGCGGCGCAGCGCGCGGCAGGTCACGGCGCGGGATTACGACGACTACGACTGGTTGCTGCTCATGGACGAGAATAACCGCCGCAACCTGCGGCGCATTCTCCCAACCGATCCGGACGGAAAAATCCACGCGCTCTTGTCCTTCGCGGGTCTCGATCGCGGCATTTCCGACCCGTGGTATACGGATGATTTCGACGCCGCCTATGCCGACGTTGTGCTTGGCTGCACCGCGTTCTTTGACCACCTCAAACAAACCGGCGATCTCGCCTGAACCGCAAAGCCCCGGTATGCACTGCATACCGGGCCTTTCGTTTTGTTCTCTTATTTTCCTGTGCTGCCGAAGCCGCCTGAGCCGCGCGCGGTGTCATCAAGCTGCTCTGCTTCGTCGAATTCCGCCGCCAGAAACGGCAGAATGACGAGCTGGGCAATCCGGTCGCCGGGCTGCACCGTGCGCGGTGTGTCCCCGTCGTTATGCAGCGCGACCAAGCACTCGCCGCGATAGTCCGCGTCGATCACGCCGACGCAGTTTGCCGGGCGCAGCCCCTGCTTACTGGCAAGGCCGCTGCGCGCAAACACGCCGCCGAAATATCCTGTTGGGATGGCAAATGCCAGTCCGGTGCCGATCATGGCCGTGCCGTGCGGCGCGATGTCCACCGGCTGCCCGTCCGCAGGCGCGGCGTACAGATCATAGCCGGCCGCAGCGGCGGAGCCCCGCCTCGGCAGCGTCGCGTCCGGGCGGAGCTTTTTGACCTTTACCTGCATTCCGATCCCTCCCAAAGCACGATCTGTCCCGCGCGGCGGGTCCGGTTCATGTCGATGATCCGCTGGTTTTCAGAGCCGCGAAAGCGCAGCGAGATATTCCGCAGTTCATCTACATACCGGCCGTCCACGAGCACGTCCAGCATGGAAAGCATTTCGTCCGTTACCTCGCAGCGCGGATGCGAACCATCCACCGTCAGCTCCCGGTCGAGCGTAAAGCCCGAATAGGCCCAGATCGTCTTGTCCGGATACCGCGCGCGCACCGTGCGCAGGAACGGCACGAGCGCACGCTGGTTGCACGGCTCAAACGGATCGCCGCCGAGCAGCGTGAGTCCCGCGACGAAGGGCTTGTCCAGCTCGGCAAAGATCTCGACTTCCGTCTCCGCCGTGAAGGGCTTGCCGTAGTCGAAATCCCACGTCTCCGGCTGGAAGCAGTTGAAGCAGTGGTTTGTGCAGCCGGAGACGAACAGCGTGACCCGCACGCCGACGCCGTTGGCAATGTCACATTTCTTGATTTGACCGTAATTCATATCCATACCTCTCCGTCAGAACAAACGCGCTTCGCTTCCGTCTGAAGCCAAAAGTTCCGCATCCGCGGTTTCTGTCTTACAGATGCAGGACGCGCTCCTTGATCTCCTGCGTGCGGCCCTGGTTCCAGAACTGCGTGCCGATGTAGCCGCAGGTGCGGCGGGCAACGTTCATCTTATCCTGATCGGTGTTGCCGCAGTTCGGGCAGCGCCAGATCAGCTTGCCGTCTTCCTCGACGATCTCGATCTCGCCGTCATAGCCGCACATCTGGCAGTAGTCGCTCTTGGTGTTCAGCTCGGCGTACATGATGTGATCGTAGATGAACTTCATGACCTCCAGCACCGCTTCAATGTTGTTCTGCATGTTCGGCACCTCGACGTAGCTGATCGCACCGCCGGGGGAGAGCGCCTGGAACTTCGCCTCAAACTCCAGCTTGGAGAAGGCGTCGATCGGCTCGGTGACATGGATGTGGTAGCTGTTGGTGATGTAGCCCTTGTCGTTGATGCCGGGCACGATGCCGAAGCGCTTTTGCAGGCACTTGGCGAATTTATACGTCGTGGACTCCAGCGGCGTGCCGTAGAGACTGAAGTCGATGTTGTGCTGCGCCTTCCACTTCTTGCAGGCGTCATTCATGTGCTGCATGACCTCCAGCGCAAACGGCGTTGCAGCGGGGTCGGTGTGGGACTTGCCGGTCATGTACTTCACGCACTCGTACAGTCCCGCGTAGCCGAGGGAGATCGTGGAGTAGCCGCCGTAAAGCAGGCTGTCGATCTTCTCGCCCTTTTTCAGACGCGCCAGCGCGCCGTACTGCCACAGGATGGGCGCGGCGTCCGACAGCGTGCCCTTGAGCCGCTCGTGCCGGCACATCAGCGCGCGGTGGCACAGCTCCAGCCGCTCGTCGAAAATCTTCCAGAACTTTTCGAGATTGCCGCCGGAGGACAGCGCCACATCCGGCAGGTTGATCGTGACGACGCCCTGATTGAAGCGGCCGTAATATTTCGGCTGGCCGTTTTCATCGACATACGGCGTGAGGAAGCTGCGGCAGCCCATGCAGGTATAGCAGTTTCCGTTGCCGTTTTTGTCGATCTTCAGCTCGAGCATCTTCTTTTCGGAGATATAGTCCGGCACCATACGCTTGGCCGTGCACTTTGCGGCCAGCTCCGTCAGATACCAGAACTTCGAATCCTCGTGGATGTTGTCCTCTTCCAGCACGTAGATCAGCTTCGGGAACGCCGGCGTGACCCACACGCCCTTCTCGTTCTTCACGCCCTGATAGCGCTGCTTGAGCGTCTCCTCGATAATCATGGCCAGATCGTGCTGCTCCCGCTCGTTCTTGGCCTCGCCCAGATACATGAACACCGTGACAAACGGCGCCTGTCCGTTCGTGGTCAGCAGCGTCACGACCTGATACTGGATGGTCTGCACGCCGCGGCGAATCTCCTCGCGGACGCGGTTTTCCACCAGCTCCGCAATCTGCTCCTCCGAGGGGCTCGCGTTGATCGCCCGCATCTCCGCCTCCACATCGCGGCGGATTTTCTGACGGCTGACCTCGACAAACGGTGCCAGATGCGTCAGGGAGATGGACTGGCCGCCGTACTGGTTGGACGCGACCTGCGCAATGATCTGCGTGGCGATGTTGCACGCGGTGGAGAAGCTGTGCGGCCGCTCGATGAGCGTGCCGGTGATGACCGTGCCGTTCTGGAGCATGTCCTCCAGATTGACCAGATCGCAGTTGTGCATGTGCTGCGCGAAATAGTCGGAGTCGTGGAAGTGGATGATGCCCTCCTCATGCGCCTCGACGATGTCCTTCGGCAGCAGCAGGCGGTTGGTGATGTCGCGGCTGACCTCGCCGGCCATATAGTCGCGCTGCGTGCTGTTGACGATCGGGTTCTTATTGGAGTTCTCCTGCTTGGCCTCCTCGTTGTTGCACTCGATGAGGCTGAGGATGCGGTCGTCCGTCGTGTTCGCGTGGCGCACCAGGCTGCGGGTATAGCGGTAGGTGATGTACGCCTTGGCGACCTCAAACGCTCCGTGCGCCATGATCTGCTTTTCGACCATATCCTGAATTTCTTCCACTGCCGCACTGCGGCCCAGCGTTTGGCAGGAAAGCTCCACGCTCTCCGCAATGCGCTGGATCTGCTTGGGCGTCATGCGTTCGGTTTCGTCCACTGCGTTGTTGGCCTTCGTAACGGCCATAATAATCTTTGTAATGTCAAACGACACTTCCGAGCCGTTTCGCTTGATAATCTTCATAGCTTCTCCTTTTCTATTCCTACCACAACATTTTGCCTCATCATTGCCGATTTTGTGTTTTTAGCGGGTTCATGATACAACATATTGTGTTTCATGTCAACCTGTTTTCACGCATTTCCTGTATGTTTACATAAGATTTCTTGTTCGTCTTTTGCACGCAAAGACGCCACCCACAAGTGGGTGGCATCCCGTGTTGTCAAGATTACAGGCAGGCCGCGCAGCGTGCCCGCTGTCCCCGCGCCCACATCCACAGTTTTCGCGCTTGCCTCGGAAGTGGAACGGAGCGCGCCCGCTGCCCCCGCGCCCACATCCGAAACCTGTTTCGGATGTGAAAGGATGAACGGGGAAGCGGATGTGCAGCTTTCGCCAACGGCGGAAGCGGAACGAAGCGTGCCCGTTCAGACGCCGTAGCCGTTCGGGTTCTTCGTCTGCCAGTTCCAGCTATCGCGGCACATATCCTCCAGATTGTACTGGGCGCGCCACGAGAGCACCTGCGCGCTCTTGTCCGGGCAGGCATAGCAGATGGGCAGGTCGCCGGGGCGGCGGGCGGTGAACCGGTATGGCACCTTCACGTGGTTGGCCGATTCAAAGGCGTGCACCATATCCAGCACGCTGTAGCCCTTACCGGTGCCGAGGTTAAACACGGACTCACCGGGGTGTCCGTCCATATACGCGATGGCGGCGACATGGCCGCGCGCCAAATCGACAACGTGAATGTAGTCGCGCACACCGGTGCCGTCCGGCGTCTCGTAGTCGTTGCCAAAGACGTTCAGACACTCGCGCCGGCCGATCGCCGTCTGCGAGATGTAGGGCATGAGGTTGTTCGGGATGCCGCGCGGATCCTCGCCGATGAGACCGCTCGCGTGCGCGCCGACAGGGTTGAAGTAGCGCAGCAGCACCACCGACCACGTGGGGTCGGCCACGACATAGTCGCGCAGGATCTGCTCGCACATATATTTCGTCCAACCATAGGGGTTCGTGCAGTTGCCGGTTCTGGAGGTCTCATACAGCGGCATCTCATTGTCGCCGGAATAGACCGTGGCGGAGGACGAGAAAATGATCTTCTTCACGCCGTGGTCGCGCATCGTCTCGCAGAGCGTGATCGTGGAGCCGAGGTTGTTATCGTAATACTCCAGCGGCATCGCAACCGACTCGCCCACTGCCTTGAGCCCCGCGAAGTGGATGACGCAGTCAATCGGATGGTTTTCAAACACCTTGTCCAGCTTCTCGCGGTCACGCACATCAATCTGATAAAACGTGACGGACTTGCCTGTGATCTGCTCGACGCGCCGCCCGGCCTCCGCGCTGCTGTTGACCAGATTATCTACAATCACGACGTCCATGCCCTGCTCCAGCAGCTCCACACACGTGTGGCTGCCGATGTAGCCCATGCCGCCGGTTACCAATACGGTCATAATTTCAGATCTCCTCTCGGATGGTTTCCCGCACGAATGCGGATTCGCTTTATTTTATCTGAATTTGCCGCGAAGAACAACCTGAATTTTAGACAAAAAATTCCCATCTTGTTGTACAATATCCGCAATTCGCGGCAAATCGGCGCAAAACACGCCCAAACACTTCAAAAATGTGAAAAAAATATCGTTTCCTACTTGACGGCACTGGCAGAATGGGCTAAACTGCAACTATTAGCTTTCAGCGGCGGAGTGCTCCGTTCGGGGATTGGCGGCGTTTGATCTCTCTTTACCTTTACCCTTACTCTTACCGTTATCTTACATATCTCCTCCATAGCGCTGCCGCTCCGGCTCTATGGTTCTGCGCTTCTGAAGGTGTCCGTCGGTGTTCCGGCGTTCAAATCTCCCCCGGTCTAACCACCCGAGGGCGTTTTATCACGCAAAAATCGGGCGTGTGCAGCTGCACACGCCCGATTTTTTCAGCTTTCCATCTGCTTGCCGAGAAATCCTGAAACCGCCATTGCAAGCTTTTCCTCCGTCTCGCCCGCGGGGGCGCCGTCCTTGGGCGTGAGAAACGTCACGCAGCCCATCACGTCGCCCTCAGCCAGAATTGGCGCGGCGACGGCAACGCAAAAACGGTCGTCCCCATCGGCTGCGGGCACCGTACAAATGCCGCTTTCCGCACTGTAGAGGCCGCGCGTCTCCATGAGCGTCTCCAGCTCCGGGCTGATGCGCTTGTCGAGCAGCTCGCGCTTTCCGCCGCCGGCCACGGCGATGATCGAATCGCGGTCGCACACGGCGGCAATGCCGCCCGTGGTCTTGTGCAGGGAATCGCAAATTTGCACCGCGAACTCCGACAGCTCCCCAATCGGGGAATACTTTTTAAAAATGACCTCGCCGTCCTTATCCGTATAAATCTCCAGCGGGTCGCCTTCGCGGATGCGCATGGTGCGGCGAATCTCTTTGGGAATGACCACGCGGCCGAGATCGTCGATCCTTCTCACGATACCGGTTGCTTTCATATATTTCTTGCTCCTTTTTCCAAGATTCTTGCGCTGTTAGTGTTTGCATCGCCGGGGAGATTATGCACATCCAAACAGCGAAGTGCAGCATCCCTTGTTTTTGGAACACAGCAGTGTGTTTTTTCTTGAAAAAAGCCGATGCGGCGGCAACGCGCGCATCCGGATTTTCATCCGTCCCTGTTGACAAATCGAACCCTGCAAAATATGATGGATACAGCACTGCCAAGGAGGGTAGATGCAAACATGAAGCTCGAGTTTCATCTCAAACAGACGCAGCATCTTTCTCCGCGTCTCATCCAATACATGCGCATTCTCAGCATGAACACGCAGGAGCTGTACCAGCATGTGCTGGAAATCCAGCAGGAAAACCCCGTTCTGGAGTTCGAGGAGGGCGGCGAAGGCAGCGGGGACAAGCTCCGCTGGCTGGTCTCCATGAACAGCACGCCACGCAGCGCCGTACGCATACATGACGAGGAGGCCGACCGCAGCGAGCGTGAGGAATATGCCGATACTTCCGACTGCTTTGCAGAGACGTTGTTTGCACATTTGCGTTCGCAGATTCTGAAGGCCGATTGCCCGGAAGCCGTTCGGGCCAAAGCCATCCTGCTGGCGTCCTCCGTCAACGACAGCGGCTATCTGGAGGGTGCGATGCCCGATTTCGAAGCGGACGCCGAAGCGCGCGCGGCGCTGCGGCTGCTGCAGTCCTGCGATCCCGCCGGCGTGGGCGCCCGCTCGCTGAGCGAGTGCATCACGCTGCAGCTCGACCGTCTCGGCACCGACACCGCGCTTGCCCGGAGCATTGCGCAAAACTACCTGGATGCGGTCGCCAGCAGCAGCTATCAGCACATTGCAACCGCGCTCGGCGTCACGAAGCGGGAGATTTTTGCCGCCGTGAAGCAGATCCGGAGCGCCGACTGCAGGCCCGGCTGCGATTATGCGCCGCAGGAGCCTCCCGTGTATGTCTATCCCGACGTCATTGTCGATCAGCACCTCAACATCAAAACAAACGACGGTCTGATGCCATCGCTGTACATCAGCCCCTATTACCGCAGTCTCGCGGGGAGCGACGATCCGGAGCTGCAGCGCTATCTGAACGACAAGCTTGAACAGGCCGCGAACCTGCTCAAAAGCATAGACCAGCGGCGGGAAACGCTGATTCTCTGCGTGCAGACGATCCTGCGCCTGCAAAAGGACTTTTTCTCCTCGCCCGCCGGTGTGCTCAAACCCATGACGCTGGAAGACGTCGCCGAACAGATGGGCGTACGCGCCTCCACCGTATCCCGCGCCTGCAAGAACAAATACCTGCAGTCGGCCTATGGGATGTACGCGATGAGCAGTCTGTTTACCGTCTCGCTCCCTGCCGACGGAGGACAGGCCGTTTCCTCCCGCGTCGTCAAGGCCGCGATCGCAGAACTGATCGCGGCGGAGGATCCAAACGCGCCGCTCTCCGACCACAAAATTCAAGCGCTTTGCGCCGCGCGCGGCATACAGGTGTCCCGCCGCACGATCGCAAAATACCGGAGCGCGCTCGGTCTTCCCAGCGCAGCGGGGCGACGGGCAAATGCCAAAATTGACGCAGCAGATTAAATCCAGAAAAATCCCGGCAGCACAGTTTGAAGTGACCCCAAAAAGTTAGACAATAATTAAGAGCAAAAATTGTTCAAGCA
>JABLYK010000007.1 GCA_018265835.1 Oscillospiraceae bacterium
GCCCGTTTTGACGTCATGTGCGGCGGAGAAAATACTTCTCGGCCTGCAAACGTGCAAGCTGTCCGCTTCCAGCGGACAGCGAGTGCGCTGCAGTCAGGCCGCTTTCCCCTCTGTCAAAAAAGCTTTGCTTTTTTGACAGTCTCAATCCCGGCTGCAATACAGCCGGGGTTCTTGTTCTGTACGTCCGGGTTCAATCCCTGCGTCTGCCGAACAGCAGGAGCAGCCGAAACAGCTGCGCCAGCGATACCAGCAGCGCCGCAACATAGGTCATCGCCGCCGCGGAAAGCACCCTGCGCGCGCCGCGCAGCTCCTCCTCCGTGAGCATCCCGCGCTCGTCGATCGCAGCGAGCGCGCGGCGGGACGCGTTGAACTCCACCGGCAACGTAACGATCTGGAACACCGTCACCGCTGCAAAGAGAATGATGCCCGCCCAGACGAGCTGCTGGAAGTTGAAAATCAGCCCCAGCACCAGCAGCGGCCACGACAGGTTCGAGCCGATGCGCGTGATCGGGATGATTGCCGCGCGCAGACGGATGGGCGCATAGTTCACCGCATACTGCACCGCGTGCCCCGATTCGTGCGCCGCGACACCGATGGCCGCGACGGTCGCCGCATCATATACGGATTCTGACAGGCGAATCACCTTTTCCGCCGGGTCGTAATGGTCCGTCAGGTTTCCGGAAATGCGCTCAATGCGCACGTCGGTGATGCCGTTCGCGGCCAGAATGCGCCGCGCTGTCTCCGCGCCGGTCAGCCCGCTGACGCTGCGCTCTCTGGAATAGCGCGAAAACGCGCTCTTCACGCGGATCTGCGCATACAGCGCGATCAACAGCGCCGGAACGACCAGAATCAAATACGTATAATCAAATCCGTAATAGTAATATCCGGGCATAATACACTCCTGTCTCAAGTCATAGTCCTAGCATACCCATTTTCACCGGCGCGCAGTCTGCGCCGTCGGTCTTTCCCATTGTAACCCAAAGCCTTGCGCACGTCAACCGCGCGAAAAAATGGAAAGAGCCGCAGAATTCTCTGCAGCTCTTGTACGTCCCCTCGGACAAGGGATGTGCCCGGACAGGTGGAAGACTATCGCGGACATGGGAGAAAAATATAGGAAATTGGATTGGGTAGCAATCAGGCTCCTATGGAAATCCGGGGTCGCTTTTCCAACCCCGCCTTACAGTCGCATGATAGCATATCCTGTCGAAGATGTAAAATTCACAGTTTTGAAAGGCGTCTTTCACATTTTTGATTGCATCAATTTCTTTGATAGATTCTATGAATATTTTTGACAAACTAATAACAATCGAGACGTTTTGAAAAAAAGATTGACGCACGGCGTCTTTTCTCTTATTATAAAATTCGATCGACGTAATCAATCGGATTCAACGCACCCGTTCTCTGATCCATTGCGTCCGACCAAGGAGGACTAGATACATGGAGCTTCGCGTGCTCACGACCTTTTTGAAGGTCGCACAATTACAGAGCTTTTCCAAAGCGGCCGAGTCGCTCGGCTATTCGCAGTCGGCCATCACCGTCCAGGTGCAGCAGCTTGAAAACGAGCTGGGCGTGCGCCTGTTTGACCGCATCGGCAAAAACGTAACCATCACCCACTACGGGCAGGCATTTATCCCCTACGCGCGGGACGTCATCACCGCAGCAACCAAGGCCGTGACCTTCGCCGTGGAGGAGCAGGATCTTACCGGAACGCTGCGCATCGGCACCATCGAGTCCCTGCTCATGGCCAGTTTTCAGCAGATTCTGCCGGAATTTCACTGCCGCTGCCCCCACGTGAAGACGGAGCTGTTCGTCGCCGGCACGCGGGAGCTGGACGAGATGCTGCTGCACAACGAGCTGGATCTGATCTATACGCTCGACGACATGGAGTTCGACCCGCAGTGCGTCAAGCTTTTCGAGGTGCCGGAGGATATCGTCATCATCGCCGGGAAAAAGCACCCGCTGGCCGGCGCGGAAACGCTGCAGCTCCGCGAGCTGGTAAACGAGCAGTTCGTGCTCATGCCGAAATCCAACAGCTACCGCCAGCTGTTTGACGCGGAGCTTGCGCGGCAAAAGCTGGAGGTACGCCCGTTTCTGGAGCTGGACAGCACCGGCATGACCATGCAGCTGCTGGAGGAGCAGCCGTACCTCTCCGTGCTGCCGCGCTACACCGCGCGCCACGATGCTGAGGCTGGCAAGGTCGTGATTCTGCCGGTTGCAGACTGCCATATGGAGCAGAGGCGCCAGCTTGTGCACCATCGGGACAAGGTTATCACCCCGCAGATTCGCGTGATGGCCTCCGTCATTTCCGAGGTGACCGGCATTCCGCTGGCTGTCGAAAAAAATGCATAAAACCACGCATCCCCGCCGGGGCGAACCGGCGGGGATGCCGCATTTAAGCATAGCCGAACAGACCGCGGACGGAGACCTCGCCGCTCGTGATTTCCACGCGCGTGCCGTCGTCAACGCGGACGAGCAAGCCAAAATCGTCCGTAATCGCCTCGGCATAGGCGCGCGTTTCCCGGCCATCGCGCAGCAGGCGCACTTCCCTGCCCGTCGTGATGCAGCGGGCGCGGTATTCCTCCAGATACACGCGATGATCCTTCTGCCACGCAGCGTACATCTCGTCCATGGCGCACACGAGCGCGGCGGCCAGCTTCCCGCGGTCCACGTGCACGCCGGTCTCGGAAAAAACCGAGCCTGCGATCTGCCGCAGCTCCGGCGGGAAATCCTCCGGCGTATTGTTCGCGTTGATGCCCATGCCGGCCACGACGTACTCCAGCGCGCCGCTCTCCCCTTCCACGGACATTTCCGTCAGGATCCCGCAGATCTTATGCGTGCCGAGGACAATATCGTTCGTCCATTTGATGCCCGCCTGCACACCGCAGGCGTCCTCCAGCGCGCGGCAGACTGCCACCGCCGTATGCGCTGTGAGCGTGACCGCATCCACCGGCGCGCAGTCCGGCCGCATCAGAATGGAGCAATAGATGCCGCAGTCCGGCGCTGAGGCAAACGAGCGTCCCGCCCGGCCCTTGCCCCCCGTCTGCGCATTGGCAATGGCACAAAGCCCGTCCGCCGCCCCGGCCATGGCCTCCCGCTTCAAATAGGTGTTCGTGGAATCCACGCTTTCCATGCACCGCACCAGCTTCCGCCGCTCCGGCGGCAGATGGGGGTAGACGTCCCCCGCCGTGAGCCGGTCCGCGCTCTCGCGCAAAAGATAGCCCCGGTTTGTCACGGCGTCGATCTCATACCCCTCGTCGCGCAGCGCGCGCACCGCATTGCTCACGGCCATGCGCGTCACGTTCAGCTCCCGGCTGATCTCTGCACCGGAGACGTAGCCGTCCCGCTCCTTCAAAATCGTCAGCACCGCATCCCGCAGCATGGCGCTCCCTCCTTCTTTGTTTGTTTCAGTATACCCGATGTTTCGCAAATTGTAAAGTTTCAGAGGATCGTCCTTGACAATTTCTCTTCTCTGTGATAGGCTCTATTGTAAAGTAATTTTAATTTCAACTTTACAACCGGAGGCACAATATGAAACTCAAAACAAAAGATCTGGCGCTGTGCGCGCTGTTTGCAGCGCTCATCGCGGTATGTGCGTGGATTTCCATCCCGGCGACGGTGCCGTTCACGCTGCAAACGTTTGCGGTGTTCGCCGCGCTGGGGCTGCTCGGCGGCAAGCGCGGGACGGTTGCCGTGGCCGTCTATCTGCTGCTGGGCGCGGTGGGTCTGCCGGTGTTCGCGGGCTTTCAGGGCGGCATCGGCGCGCTGCTGGGCACCACGGGCGGCTATCTGCTGGGCTTTCTGCTCACAGCACTGATCGTGTGGGGCTTCGAGGCACGCTTTGGCAGCAAAACAGCCGTGTTCATTCTCGCCGCCGTACTGGGTATGCTCGTATGCTATGCCTTCGGCACGGCGTGGTATCTCGTCGTGTATGCACGTACCAAGGGCGCAATCTCCCTCACAACCGCGCTGGGCTGGTGCGTCGTACCGTTCCTGTTCCCGGACGCCGTGAAGCTCGCGCTGGCAGTGCTCCTGCGTGGGCGGCTGAAGCGGCATGTGCCCGCGTGACTGTCGCCCGTTTTTGTGGAAAAGCACGAAAATTTCGCAATTTCGTCATTTAAATTGTGTATGCGAGCGGCGCGACTGGGGATTGACTTACCGCAAAAAATGCATTATATTGTTAGATATGTCAGGCAGCAAACGCTGCAGTAAGGGAGTCTTTTCATGGCCCGCAAAATGTTCGATTCTTACAGCTGGAATCGTGCCGCAAAGTTCTTTGCGGTCTATTTTGCTGGCTATTTTTATGGCTACTTTTATCTGCACAACACAAAAAAACCGGCCTGCCGGCCAGAAGCCGCCTGAATCCAAGTCTTGATTGCGCAACGTATCAGCAGCTTTGCCGGATGGCAAAGCTGCTTTTCTTACGCAGGCAAAAATGAAGGAGGAGCCACATATGTTACCGCAGGATTCTCTCAGATACGGCAAGGAGGGCAACCTCATCCGCGAAATCGCGGGCTACGCCGCAGCGCGTGCCGCCGAAATCGGCGCGGAAAACGTCTTCAACTTCAGCATCGGAAACCCCAGCGTCGCTGCGCCCGACATTGTCGCGCAGACGCTGCGCCGCCTGCTGGATACCATGCCGTCCGTCGAGCTGCATGCCTACACCCCCGCGCCCGGCGTCTACGCCGTGCGGCAGGCCATCGTCGAGCACCTGCGCGCGCAGTTCGGCGTGGATTACAGCGCGGATGACCTCTATATGACCGCCGGCGCATCCAGCGCGCTCGCCATCGCGTGCAAAGCGCTCCTGCTGCCGGGCGACGAGGTGATCGTCTTCGCCCCCTATTTCCCGGAATACACCGTGTATGCCGAAGCCTACGGCGGCGTGCCCGTCATCCTCAAGTGCCGCGAGCCGGACTTTCAGATCGACATGGCGCAGCTGGAAGCGGCCATCACGGAGAAAACCAAGATCGTCATCGTGAACGCCCCGAACAACCCCTCCGGCTCGATCCTGTCGGCAGAGACGATTCAGGCCATGGCGGAGCTGCTGCGCCGCAAGCAGGCGGAATACGGCCACGAGATTTACATTCTCGCCGACGAGCCGTACCGCGCGCTGGTGTACGACGCGGACACGGTGGTGCCGTTTATCCCGAAGTATTATGACAATACGATTTTCTGTTATTCCTACAGCAAGTGCCTGTCCATCCCCGGAGAGCGCATGGGCTATCTCCTCGTGCCGCCGCAGATGGAAAACAACCGAGACGTGTACGCCGCCGTGTGCGGCGCGGGCCGTCTCCTCGGCTATGTCAACAACACCTCCCTGTTCCAGTACATGCTGCCCGCCTGCCTCGATGCAACCGCAGATCTGTCCGTGTACAAAACCAACCGCGATCTGCTGTGCAGCGCGCTGACGCAGTTCGGCTATGAGATGGCGCAGCCGGACGGCGCGTTCTACCTCTTCGTCAAGTCGCTGGAGCCGGATGCGGTGGCATTCTGCGAAAAGGCAAAGGAATTTGAGCTTGTTTTCGTGCCGGGCGACTGCTTCGGCTATCCCGGCTATGTGCGCATTTCCTACTGCGTGGCGACGGAAACCATTGAAAAATCCCTGCCCGCGTTTGAAGCGCTGGCCAGAGCATACGGCAAATAAAACACGATTCAGGAGAATTTTATGGACAAACTGGAGACCGCCCGCGCACAGATTTCCGAAATTGACCGCAAAATGGCGCAGCTTTTCGAGCTGCGGATGCAGGCCGCGCAGCTCGTGGCGGAGCACAAACAGGAACACGGCCTGCCGATTCTCGACGCCACGCGCGAGCAGACGCTGCTCGAACGGAACGCTGCCTATATTCAGGACGGTACGATCCGCGAATATTACGTACAATATTTAAAAGGGATGTTCCAGCTTTCGCGGGACTATCAGCGCCGGCTGTGCAGCGGAATGCGCGTGGCCTACAGCGGCGTGGAGGGCGCGTTTGCGCACATCTCCTCCAGGCGCATTTTCCCGGACTCCGAGCTTGTGGGTCACAAGGACTTCCGCAGCGCCTACGACGCGGTGGTGGACGGCCGCTGCGACTGCGCCGTGCTGCCGATTGAAAACAGCTACAACGGCGAGGTCGGCGAGGTGCTCGACCTGATGTTCTTCGGTTCGCTGCACGTCAACGGCGTGTATGAGCTGAACGTTGCGCAGAATCTCATCGGCCTGCCCGGTACGGACACGGCAAAGATCCGGCAGGTCGTCAGCCATCCGCAGGCGCTTGGTCAATGCCAGAGCTATCTGCACGACCGCGGCTGGATCCCCGTGGAGTACGCCAACACGGCCATGGCGGCCGAGCATGTCGCAAAGCTGGGCGACCCCACGGTCGCGGCGATCGCAAGCGCGGATACCGCCGAACTCTACGGGCTGGAAATTCTGGAGGCGAACATCAACGCAAGCTCCCAGAACACTACCCGCTTCGCGGTGCTCTCGCGCGCGGAAAACCCCGCGCTCGGCAAGCGGATGGGCGACCACTTTATTCTGCTCTTTACCGCGCGCAACGAGGCCGGTTCCCTCGCCACGGCGCTGGACATTCTCGGCAACCGGTATGGCTACAACATGAGCGTTCTGCGCAGCCGCCCCGTCAAGGAGCTGCTTTGGCAATACTACTTCTATCTGGAGGCCGAGGGCGACATCCACGGTGCGAAGGGGCAGGCCATGCTCCGCGAGCTGGAATCCTGCTGCGACCACATCAAGGTCGCCGGCACCTACGCCAGCCACTGTAAAATCTGACCGCACAGGAGGACGCAAACATGGTGATTCCCATGGAACTCGGCGCGCGCAGCTATGACATCGTGCTGCAGCGCGGCTGTCTGGACGAGGCGGGGACACTGCTGAACCTGAACCGCAAGGCGCTGATCGTGACAGACTCCGGCGTGCCCGCGCAGTACGCCGCGCGCGTGGCGCAGCAATGCGCCGCGCCCGTAATCGTCACGGTGCCGACCGGAGAGGGCAGCAAGAGCTTCCCGGTTTACCAGCAGCTCTGCGAAAAAATGCTGGAGGAAAACTTCCACCGAACGGACTGCGTCGTCGCCGTCGGCGGCGGCGTGGTGGGCGATCTGGCGGGCTTTGTCGCCGCCAGCTTTATGCGTGGTGTGGATTTTTACAACATTCCAACCACCATCCTGTCGCAGGTAGACTCCTCCATCGGCGGCAAGGTGGCCATCAACCTCCGGCACGTGAAAAACATCATCGGCGCCTTTTGGCAGCCGAAAAAGGTGCTCATCGACCCGGACGTGCTCGAAACGCTGCCGCCCCGGCAGATCGCAAACGGGCTGGCCGAGGCCATCAAAATGGCCTGCACGTCGGACGCAGAGCTGTTCGCATTTTTGGAATCGCACCCGCTCTATGAGAACATCGACACGGTGATCGAAGGCTCGCTGCGGATCAAAAAATCCATTGTGGAGCAGGACGAGACAGAGTCCGGCCTGCGCAAGCTGCTGAACTTTGGCCACACGATCGGCCACGGGATCGAGAGTACGGGCGGGCTGTTTCACGGCGAGTGCGTGGCGCTCGGCATGCTGCCGATGTGTTCGGACGCGGTGCGCACGCGGCTGATCCCGGTGCTGGAAAAGGCCGGGCTGCCTACGCAGACGCACCGCGACCGCGAGGCCGTGTGGCGCGCCATGCAGCACGACAAGAAATTTTCCGGCGGCGCAGTGGACATCGTCGTCGTCGATACCGTCGGGCACGGGACGCTGCAGCGCGTCACGCCCGAACAATTACGGCAGCGCCTCGAACAGGCGCTGTGAACAAGGAGAATCTTTTTATGCAGTATGGATTGATCGGGGAGCATCTGCCCCACAGCTTTTCCAAGGAAATTCACGAAAAGCTCGCCTCCTACACCTATGAGCTGCACGAGCTTGCGCCGGACGAACTGGACGCTTTTATGCGTGCCAAAGAATTTCGCGCCATCAACGTGACCATCCCCTACAAGCAGGACGTCATCCCGTATCTCGACGAGATCAGCGACAGCGCAAAAGAGATTGGCGCGGTGAACACCATCGTCAACCGTGACGGACGCCTCTGCGGGTACAACACGGACTATCTCGGCATGACGGCGCTCATCCGAAAGATCGGCCTGGAGCTGACGGGCAAGACCGTGCTCATTCTCGGCACCGGCGGCACCTCGCACACGGCGCAGTACGTGGCGCGCCATCTCGGCGCAGCAGAGGTACGCACCGTGAGCCGCTCCGGGCGGTGCGGGAGCCTCACCTACGAGCAGGCGGCGGAATACAGCGGCGCGCAGATCATCCTCAACACGACCCCCGCCGGGATGTTCCCAAATCCGGACGCGCAGGCCATCGACCTGACGCCGTTCCTCTCGTTGGAGGGCGTGGTCGATGTGGTGTATAACCCGCTGCGCACCCAGCTCGTGCTGCAGGCACAGGGCTACGGTACGCCCGCCGAGGGCGGGCTGTACATGCTCGTGGGTCAGGCTGTCGCGGCGGTGGAAATTTTTCTGGATCAAACGCTCCCGGCAGACGCGCTGGACAAGGTGTTCCGCGAGGTGAAGGCCTCCAAGGAGAACATCGTGCTCACCGGAATGCCCGGCAGCGGCAAGAGCACCGTCGGCCAGCTTCTGGCTGCGGCGCTGGGGCGCGAATTCTACGATACCGATGCGCTGATCGTGGAGCGGACGGGCAAGCCGATCTCCGAGATCTTTGCAACGCGCGGCGAACTGGCCTTCCGCAAGCTGGAGCAGGACGTGATCGCCGAGCTTTCACAGAAGACCGGCTGCGTCATTGCGACCGGCGGCGGCGCAGTGCTGCGCGCACAGAACATTCAGCGCCTGCGCGCAAACGGCCGCATCTACTTCCTCGACCGGCCAGTGGACGACATCGTCCCCACCGACGACCGTCCGCTCGCCCTCGACCGCGCGGCGCTCGAAAAGCGCTACAAAGAGCGCTATCTCATTTATTGCTCCACGGCGGATGCGATCATCCCCGTGCAGGGGCTTCCGGAGACGGTGGCCGAATCCATACGAAAAGAGTTTTCAACATGAATCTGCTTGTCATCAACGGACCGAATCTCAACTTTCTCGGCATCCGCGAGCCCGCGCACTACGGCACGGAAACCTATGGCGCGCTGCTGGAGAAGATCCGCGCCTACTGCGCTGAAAAGCAGATCCCGGTCGCGTTTTACCAGTCCAACCATGAAGGCGCGCTCGTGGATCGCATCCAGCAGGCGTACTTCGACGGCGTGGACGGCATCATCATCAATCCCGGTGCGTACACGCACACGAGCATTGCCCTGCTCGACGCGGTAAAATCCGTGTCCATTCCAACTGTGGAGGTGCACATCTCCGCCGTGGAGCAGCGCGAGGCGTTCCGGCAGACCAGTTACATCCGCAGCGCGTGCATCGCAACCATCACCGGCCACGGTACGGACGGCTATCTCATGGCCGTGGACAAATTACAGGAGTATTATCATGGATCTTAAAATTGCAAAAGGCCGCGCATGCGGCGTGGTGCAGGCGCCGCCGTCCAAGAGCATGGCGCACCGAATGCTGCTGTGCGCAGGACTTGCCGAGGGCGAGAGCGTGGTGCACAACGTCGCGTTTTCCGAGGACATTCTTGCGACGATCGACGTGCTGCGCGCGCTCGGCGCAACCTGCCGCATCGACGGCGACACCGTAACCGTCACCGGCGCGGACGCACGTCAGGCGCACTACGACGGCATGCTCTCCTGCCGGGAGAGCGGCAGCACGCTGCGCTTTTGCATCCCGCTGCTGCTGCTGAGCGGCAACGAATTCACGCTGACCGGCAAGGGCCGGCTCCTGCAGCGGCCGCAGGACGTGTACGTCGATCTCTGCGAGCGGCAGGGACTGCTCTTTGAGCGCGGCGCGGATACCATTCGCCTGCGCGGGCCGCTGCATACCGGCGAGTACGTGCTGCCGGGCGATATCAGCAGCCAGTTCATCAGCGGCCTGCTCTTCGCGCTGCCGCTCAAGCGGCAGGACAGCACCATTCACGTCCTCCCCCCGGTCGAGAGCCGCAGCTACATCGACATCACCCTTCAGGCGCTCGGCACCTTCGGCGTGCAGGCGCGGTGGGACGAGGACGATGAAAACACCCTCCTCATCCCCGGCGGGCAGCACTATCTGCCCCGCGAAGTGACGGTGGAGGGCGACTATTCCAATGCCGCATTTTTCGGCGCGCTCGCCGCGTTTGGCGACGATGTGACCGTCACCGGCCTGCAGCCGAGCCTGCAGGGCGACCGGGTGTACGCCCACTGCTTCGAGCAGCTCCGGCAGGGCATGGCCACGATCGACGTGACCGACTGCCCCGATCTCGGCCCGATCCTGATGGCCGCGGCGGCGGTGCTGCACGGCGTCGTGCTGACCGGGACGCGCCGGCTGCGCATCAAGGAGAGCGACCGCGGCGTCGTCATGGCGCAGGAGCTGCAAAAGCTCGGCGTGCGCTGCAGCGTGCAGGAAAACACAATTGAAATCTTCCCCGGCGTCCAGCCGCCGGAACGGCCGCTGCTCGGCCACAACGACCACCGGATCGTCATGTCATGCGCCGTGCTGCTCACGCGCACCGGCGGCGTGATCTCCGGCGCGGAAGCCGTCACAAAGAGCTTTCCTGGCTTTTTTGACCGGCTCCGGGAACTTGGAATCGAGGTAACGGAACTTGAAAATCACGGATGAAACGCACATTCTGATCGTCGGGCTCGGCCTGCTCGGCGGCAGCTACGCCAGAGCGCTCACACGCGCGGGGCTGAAAGTCGGTGCCATTGCGCACAAACAGGCCGATCTCGACTTTGCCATGGGCGAGGGCTTCGTCCACGAAGGCGCCGCCTTCCCGGACCCGGCGCTGATCGGCAAGGCGGATATCGTCGTCTTTGCCCTGTACCCCCACGTCTTCCGCACATGGATTCAGGAGAACCAGCACCTGCTCAAGCCGGGCGCCATTCTCACCGACGTCACTGGCGTCAAGCGCTGCATCGTTTACGACATTCAGGACACGCTGCGGCCGGATGTGGAGTTCATCGCTGCGCACCCCATGGCCGGCCGCGAGGTCTACGGCGTGCGCAACAGCGACGACAGTATTTTCCGCATTGCCAACTACATCGTAGTACCAACCGCCAAAAACACGCCGGAGGCCATCGCCGTCTGCCGGCAGCTCGGCGAGCTGCTGGGCTTCGCGCGCATTTCGGAGCTGTCCCCGGAGGAGCACGACGAAATGATCGGCTTCGTGTCGCAGCTCACGCACTGCATCGCCATCTCGCTGATGACGTGCAGCGATTCCGAGCATCTCGGCCTGTACACCGGCGACTCGTTCCGCGACCTGACGCGCATCGCGCGCATCAACGAAACCATGTGGACCGAGCTGTTTTTGGACAATCAGGACGCGCTGCTGCGCCAGATGGACCTGTTCTCGGCGGAATTCAATCGCCTGCGCAACATGCTCGCCGACGGGGACGCAGAGGGCATGAAAGCCATGATGCGCAAATCCACCGCGCGGCGCATCGCGCTCAACGAAGGCAGATAAAGAAAGAAGGAGAATGCAATGGTACCCCCCAGTCATATTTCTTACGACAACCCCTTTGAGAATACCATGAACATGAACTTCATCCGGAAGCTCCCGATCCCCCGCGACGTGAAGCAGGAATATCCCGTTCCGGAAAATCTGCGTGAAGTACGCAAGGCAAATATCCGGCAGATTGAAGACGTGTTCACCGGCGCTTCAGGCAAGTTTCTGATCTTCATCGGCCCCTGCTCCGCCGACCGCGAGGACTCCGTGATGGATTATCTCTGCCACCTGCGCGCCGTGCAGGAAAAGGTAGCGGACAAGCTCGTAATCGTCCCCCGCCTGTACACGAACAAGCCCCGCACCACCGGCGACGGCTACAAGGGTATGCTCCACCAGCCCGACCCGACCGGCCGGCCCGACATGTTCCGCGGCATTCTCACCATCCGCGAGCTGCACATGCGCGCGCTCGTGGAGACCGGCTTCTCCTGCGCCGACGAAATGCTGTATCCCGAGAATCACCGGTATGTGGACGATCTGCTGGCCTATGTGGCCGTTGGCGCGCGCTCGGTGGAAAACCAGCAGCACCGCCTGACCGCCAGCGGTCTGGACATTCCGGTCGGCATGAAAAACCCCACCAGCGGCGACTTCTCCGTCATGCTCAACGCCATCACCGCCGCGCAGCACTCCCACACGTTCATCTACCGCAACTGGGAGGTTGAAAGTCAGGGCAACCCCTACGCGCACGCCATTCTGCGCGGCTATGTCAACAAGCACGGCCAGTCCCTGCCGAACTACCACTACGAGGACATGATCCGGCTCATCAAGCTGTACAACGACAAGGACGTGCAAAACCGCGCCGTCATCGTCGATACGAACCACTCCAACTCCAACAAGAACTATCTGGAGCAGATCCGCATCGCCAAGGAGGTGCTGCACGAGCGCAGCATCAATCCGGACATTCACAAGCTGGTCAAAGGCTTCATGATCGAAAGCTATCTGGAGGACGGCTGCCAGAAGCCGGAGGACGCGCACATTTACGGCAAGTCCATCACCGACCCCTGCCTCGGCTGGGAAAAGACCGAGCGGCTGCTCTACGACATTGCAGAGCTGGCATAAGAATCCCGACAAAGCCCCGGCGCAGGAACCTGCGCCGGGGCTTTGAGACTGTCAAAAAAGCAAAGCTTTTTTGACAGAGGGGAAAGCGGCCTGACTGCAGCGCACTCGCCGTCCGCCAAAGGCGGACAGCTCGCACGTTTGCAGGCCGAGAAGTATTTTCTGTGCCTCTGCTCTGACCGTTTCCCCTTGCTCCCGCCATTTGATTCACCCCAGGAGCAAAAAGCTTTCCTCAAACTTAGCGGCCGGCGCGACCATTGGGTCGCGCCGGCCGCGCCGGTTTTTTCTGTTTTTCAGTGGAACGCTCAGTTCCAGAAGTCCGTTCCGCTCACGCCGATGTCGGCGGCATGGAACACGGGGTTCTCACCCGCCTTGCGCTGACTGGTATAGTCCTTCAGCGCCTTGAGCGCAGTGTTGCCCAAAATCAGAATGGTTGGGATGTTGATCACGACCATGAGCGCCTGGAACATGTCAGCCGTATCCCACGCAAGCCCCGCGCTGATCAGCGCGCCGAGGAACACAATAACCGTGGCAATCACGCGGAACACCGTCATAAACGTCCGGCCCGGATTGCGCTTGAGAATGTACTTCAGGCAGCCCTCGCAGTAGTAATAGTTGCCGATGAGCGTGGTGAACGCAAACAGGCACATGGACACCGCAATGAAGATCGGGCCGGCATTGCCGAGCGCATTCTGCATCGCAGCCTGCACATAGGGCGCGCCCTGCATCTCCTCCGCCGGGGCAACGCCGGAGCAAAGGCACATCAGCGCGGTGGCCGAGCAGATCAGCAGCGTGTCAATGAACACGGACAGCATCTGCACCAGCCCCTGCTTTGCCGGGTGGGACACATCCGCTGTGGCAGCGGCGTTCGGCGCCGAGCCCATGCCGGCTTCGTTGGAATACAGGCCGCGCTTGATGCCCTGCATCATGGCCGAGCCTGCAAAGCCGCCGAAGATGGCCCTGAAATCAAACGCATCCACAAAAATTCTGCCCAGAACGCCGGGGAGCAGGCCGGCATGCATGATGATTACAACCAGAGAAACCAGAATGTAAATCACGCCCATGACCGGAACGAGCACACCGGTGATCTTGGTCAGACGCTTGGCGCCGCCCAGCACGCACACAGCGAACAAAACCGCCAGAATCGCGCCGATGATGGCAGGCGTGCGGCCTTTGCTGTAAAAGTTGAAGCCCGAAAAGGCAGACTGCAAATTATAAGAGGCCAGCATATTGTAGCCCACAGCGTAGGTCAGAATCAGCACCACGGCGAAAATGACGCCGAGCCAGCGCTGCTTCAGGGCGCTTTCCATGTAATAGGACGGGCCGCCATAGCTGCTGCCGTCCGTATCGCGCTTCTTGTAAATCTGCGCGAGCGTGGATTCAATGAATGCGGACGCGCCGCCCAGAAGCGCCGTCACCCACATCCAGAACACGGCCCCGTAGCCGCCGACGCAGATGGCCGTGGACACGCCCACGATATTCCCCGTGCCGACGCGCGACGCGGTAGAGACCATCAGCGCGCCAAAGGACGAAATGCCGTTTTTGTCCTTCGGCTTCTCGGAGACAACGCGGATGGATTCCCCAAACAGCCGGAACTGGATCAGGCCTGTCCGGACGGTAAAATACAGACCGGCAAGAATCAGGAACAGCGGCACAATATACGGCTGATACAAAAATCCGCTGATGGCGTTGACTACTTTATCAATTGCTTCAATCATATCGTTCTCCTCATCTTCGTTGTGCTGCGCCGCGCGCAGCCAAGAACAATTATACAAACATTCCCGGAAAGAAGCAAGCATTTCCCGTCATTTTTGCAACAATCAGCAAAACTTACGATAACGGTCGCTTGCATCCGGCGCGGATTTGGATTATGATGAAGCGGAAAAATTCCTCAGACAAGGAGCATACCTGATGTTCAACGGCTTTACCGATTCAACCATTGATTTTATGTGGAACCTGCGTTTCAACAATGAACGCCCGTGGTTCAACGCACACAAGGAAGAGTTTCTCGAGGTGCTCGACCGCCCGATGAAAGCGCTGGCGGCGGAGGTGCTGGAGCAGCTGCAGGCACAGTTCCCGGAGCGCGCATGGTATCTGCACGTGTCGCGCATCTACCGCGACGCGCGGCGGCTGTACGGGCACGGGCCGTATAAGGATCACCTGTGGTTCACCCTGCGGTGCGACGCCAGCCGCGGCCCGGAAATTCCTGCGTTTTTCTTTGAGCTGTCGCCGGAAAATTACGGCTTCGGCATGGGCTTTTACTGGGCCAGAGCCGAAATGATGGAGCGCTACCGCCGCGCAATTCTCGGCAACCCGCGTGAACTGGAAGCGCTCGCCGCGCGCTTCAACGCGCAGGATACCTTTCAGCTTGACGGCAAGGACTACGCGCGCCCCAAGGGCGACGTCGGCGCGCTGCTCAACCCGTGGTTCAATAAGCGCGTGCTCGATCTCTCGTGTGTGCGCGCGCACGACGATCTGCTCTTCTCTCCCGCGCTCGTGGACGAGCTGGTGCGCGGCTTCGCCTTTTTGGTGCCCTATTACGATTATCTCGACGCAATCATGAAGCGCGCGGACTAAACACAGAAACGCCTACACCGAAACGCTTTGTGATTCGATTCATTCGCCGCATGAACGCGCCGGCGATTGGCGTGCATAGAAACCATTTCCCTTTCGTTAGCCCGTAAACCCATTTTTCGTGAGATATTCCAAAATCCCGTCCGTATCATTCGCTCTGACAAACAAGCCGTCATGGGCATTGGCGCCGGCCGCGTTTTCTCTTACAAGCTCCATGGAATTTTCAAACTGCCCAGCATCCATAGAGGCTGACTGTGCGAAGGGATACAGGTCTACTCCTGTCAGATCATAGTTTTCCAGAAAGGTGCCGATTATCATGGGCGCGGTATGCCACCAAATGGGATAGCCCACGAAAATCGTATCATATTCTGAAAGAGAATCCGGCAGATTTGCGATCTCTGGGCGGGCGTTTTCATCGTGCTCAACCTTTGCAACTTCACCACATTCATTGTAGTCTGTCGGATACGCGTTCAGCGGCTCCAGCTCCAGCAGGTCGCCACCGGTCTGTTCCTGAATGTAGGTCGCCATTTTCCCGGTGTTCCCGGAGGTAGACCAGGAGAAGTACACAATCAGCGTTTTTCCGCCGGTGTCAGGCTTTGCGGATGGTTGTGCCGTTTCCGTTTGTGCTGTCTGGCCGCAGGCTGCAAACGTAAATGCAAGAACAGCAGCCATGAAAATGCCAATTCCTTTTTTCATCATAGTTCATGCTCCTTTCTGCGTTTGGGGACCGGATCAAACGGACTTTCCCAGCGCAAAGGCTTCCTGCATCGCGGGATGGTTCTGAATGTCGCCAAGCTGCCATGCGCCAGCCCCATAGATCACGCCCATTTCCTTTGCTCCGGGCAGGCACTCCAAATAGCCCCGGATGCCGTCGATGGTGCGTTCCATTTCCGCTTTTCCGTCCGCTGCCGTGGCAATCAAATAGAACTCCTTATTCTCAAGCCCTGATGTTTGCGCACCGCCAAGCGTGCGGTCGATCATGGTTTTGAGTTGGGCATTCATGGTATAGAAGTAGACCGGCGTTGCCAGAACGATCACATCACTGGATTTCATCTTGTCGATCACCATCGCCATATCGTCCTGCTTCACACAGTGGCCCAACCTTTTGCAGGCGTAGCAGGCGGTGCAATATTCGATATGAAGCTCCGCAAGCCGCAGCTTTTCTACATGGTTTCCCGCTTCCTGTGCGCCCTTTCCAAATTGATCGCACAGCGTGTCCGAATTGCCGCCCTTTCTGGGGCTGGCAGAGAGAATCAGTACATTTTTGCTCATTTCATTGCCTCCTTATGCTCGTTGGTTTTCTTTTCGCCACTCGCTTCATCTCAGCGGATGAAATTGGTTAAGACCCTTTCGTTGTCCGGATGCCGGATCCCATTTTGTTTTCCAAGTTCAAAACATTTCAGCATCCATGCCATGTTCTTTCCGACGTTGTACATGGTCATCAGCCCTTCCCGATCCGCCGCGACTTCCTCCGGCTGTGCGCCGTAAACCTGATTCCAATAGGTGGAGGAGACCACCGGCATCGAGCAGATCGTGAAATACTTGTTGATGACATCGAAAGAATCCGTCGTCCCGGCTCGTCTTGCGCTCAGCACCGCGGCCGCCGGCTTAAAAGCAAAGGCGTCTGCGCCGGAATAAAACGCCCGATCCATAAAGGTCAGAAGGCGTGCGCTGGGATGGGAAAAGTAAACCGGAGAACCGAACACGAAGCCATCGGCGTCTTTTGCTTTCTCCACAAACACATTCACAGCATCGTTAAAAACGCAATGCCCAATCTCTCTGCACTTGTGGCAGGCGATGCAGTCCGGCATCGCCCCGTTGCCGATAAAGAATTGCTCTGTTTCGACTCCTTCCTCCTGCAACGCACGCTCCACCTCGCGCAGCGCCACATTGGTGCAACCGGTTTCCCGGGAACTGCCGTTGACAAGCAACACTTTCATGGGTGATAACCTCCTTGTTGTCGTATCTGTTTTGTGCTATCATGCGATAGAGCAACCGCTTGTTATGGCCGATTATAATTTGCGGTAGTTACTACCGGTCAATAGTTTTTCTGAAAATTTTACAGAACTTTCTGCGAGCAACACAGGAGGCGACGCTATGTATACGATGATGCAGGTCTGCCGGGAAACCAATATGACCTATCAGACCCTGAAATTCTATTGCAACGAGGGCCTTGTTCCCAATGTGAAGCGTGACGGCAACAACCGCCGTATCTTTGACGAGCGGGATATAAAATGGATCAAAGATCTTGTCTGCCTGAAAAGATGCGGCATGAGCATCCAGGAAATGAAAGACTATTTGGCACTTTGCCTGCAGGGTGCGTCTACGATTCTCCAGAGGAAACAGATGCTCGCCCAAAAGCAGGAAGCGCTACAGGTCTCCATTCGGGAATTGGAAGAGAGCGTTGCCTACATCGACTGGAAGCAAAATTTCTACGATGAAGTGCTCTCCGGTCAGCGCCCTTATGTCAGCAACCTGATTCCGGCAACGGATTAGCCGGTCAAGTCACGCCCCGTTTCTTTCTGTCCTTCCCCCATAAAATGCAAGCCCAATACTTAAAAAAATAAAAAACGCTGTGCAATCGGATTCCCTTTTGCATAGCGTTTTTCTGTTTCGTTGATCTGATTTCCCGCCGCACCCTTACGGTTCGTTTTTTCGGTTCATTCCCACAGCGCGGGCGGATAAACACCGCTGCGGTGCAATTCGGTCAGGGCGGCGACGACGCCCGGCTTGTCCTGCTGGTAGGTCAGGCCAAACCACTGATCTTCTGTCTGCAGCACCGACGTGCGGATCGCGCCGCGCGCGGTGAGCGCATCCATCATCACCGGCAGCAAGCATTCAGCCTTCCGCTCGTCGGGCGCAAGTCCTGCAAGGAAGCCGGCAAAATACTGCTCCATCACGGTCAGGATGCTGTGGTGATAGCCCCACATATTCATGGAAACGAGGGTGTCCGGATCGAGTACAGGGCCGTCCTCCCCGCCGGACGTGTCCCGAATCAGCCCGTCGGCGCAGCGCTTGATCTTATAGGTCTCCTGCACCTTCTGCAAAACGCCGTCCTGCGCGAGACAGACGCCGCGCGTAACGGTGCCGAATGCACTGACGGTGTTCCTGAGCTGATAGGCCACCATCGTGGCGTGCTGCGCGTCGCCCAGCGCCGGCAGCTCAGCCGCAATGGTTTCAAACGCCGCACGGCCATAATAATCGTCCGCATTGATCACCGCGAACGGCGTGTGGATCACGTCCTTGGCGCAAAGCACCGCATGCACCGTGCCAAGCGGCTTCGTCCGCTCCGGCGGGATTTCATAGTGCTCCGTGAACCGCTCCGGCACCTGAAACGCATAGTCGATGCGAATACCGGTGCTCTGCTCAATGCGGTCGCCAAACAGCTCACGGACATCCTGCAGCATCTCCGGCTTGATGATGATGACAATATGGTCAAAGCCCGCACGCAGCGCGTCATAAATCGCGTATTCCATTAAAATTTCACCGGCAGGGCCAAGGCGCTCGATCTGCTTCACGCCGCCATAGCGCGAGCCGAGCCCCGCCGCCATGACGACAAGGGTCATATTCATTGGATCAAACCTCAATCTTTCTTTTTCCATACGGCGCTTTCAGGCCGTTTGTTTAAGATACCACGCATTGGCAAGCCCTGTCAACCGAAATTGGTTTTACCTGGGCATTTTTTGTAAACTTCCTCGAAACTTTAAAGTTTTTGGGGAAACCTGAATTTTTTTCGGTTACCATAATTCCACGTTGCTTTTTCCAAGGCTGTCCGATATAATAAAATCCTACCTTTGCAAATCCCGGAGAAAAGGAGGCGGACGTGCGGTGCGCAGCGCCGTACTTCCCGACAGATTCCCATGAAACGATTTCTTTCTGCAATTCTGGCAGCCGTCCTGTGCGTGGCGCTGCTGTGCCCCGGCGCTCTGGCTGCCTCGTCCAACGATGTTCTGTGCATCGCGCTCGACCCTGGCCACGGCGGCGTAGACGGCGGCGCACAAAACGTTGTGGATGGCAAAAGCTATTCCGAAGCGGACATTGCGCTGAAAATTGCCTACGCGATGAAGGCCGAACTGGAGACCTACCGGAATGTTCGCGTGGTCATGACCCGCACGGACGCCGCCGGAAACCAATATACGCCAACCGGTGAGGTCAAACCGCGCGTGGATTTTGCAGTTCAAAATTCCGCCGATCTGCTCGTGAGCCTGCATCTGAACGCCACGAACACCCCCAACTCCGCGAAAGGCGCGTGCGTGCTCGTAACGAACGGCAACTATCTGCCGGAGATCGCCAATGTGGAGTACGCGCTTGCCACCGATGTTCTGCTGCGCCTGAACAAGCTTGGCATCACGACGCATAACGCCAGCGGCGGCGGCCTGCTCAAGCAGAACTCTGCCGACCGCACCAACCCGAACGGCACAGTCGCGGACTACTATGGCATTATCTATTACGCCCTGCAGGAAAAGCTCCCTTCCATCCTGATCGAGCACTGCTTCGTCAACAACGACAGTGAGTGCCGCCAGTTTCTGAGCTCCGATGCAAAAATCGAGGCGATCGGCAAGGCCGACGCGCTGGGCATCGCAGACTACTACGGGCTGGAGAAAAAGAACGGCACAGAGCCGGAGCCGCCCGTTATTCTGACGGACTATCACAATCACTGGGCGCACAAAGCCATCGACGCTGCAATTGCAGCCGGATGGATCAACGGCTTTGAGGATCAGACCTTCCGGCCGGATGTAACGCTCACGCGCGCCATGTTTGTTACGATGCTCGGCAGACTCAGCGGCGCGGACCTGACGAAGTATTCCGGCAGCGCCTTCCCGGACGTCAGCGCATCGAGCTACTATGCCCCCTACGTACAGTGGGCGACCGCGACCGGCGTGGTCGACGGCTTCCCGAACGGAACCTTCTGCCCGGACGATGCCATTACGCGCGAGCAGATGGCCTGCATCATGGCCAGATATCTCAAGAGCATCGGATTCGACACCACATACAGCGGCGCAGCCGTCAGCAGCCAGATCCAGGATCTCGGCAGCATCGGCGGGTGGGCGCTGGACAATGTGCTGTTCTGCTTTGAAGTCGGGCTGCTCAACGGGCGCGGCGACTGCTTCGACCCGCAGACCGGTGCCACCCGTGCAGAGGCCTGCGTCGTTCTCGGCCGTCTGAGCGATTACGACGGCCCGCGCGCTGAAGCAGCGCCTGAGACGCTGCCGACGGAGCCGGAAACGCCGGTGACGCGGGAGGCTGCAAACGCCGCACCGGCGGAGCCGGATGAAGCAGTGCAAGCGCCGGCGGAGCCCATTCCAGCCGCATAACAAAAAACCGCAGGAGCGAATCTTCGCTCCTGCGGTTTTTTTCGCCGTGCTTCAAAAGAAGAGGAAGCACGACACAAGCATCAGATAAAGAAACGCCATCACCATCGGCGCAAGCGCCAGAAACAGCGTCAGCTTCCGATCCTCCTCCGGCTCCGCGACAGTCTCATACACCGGCTCTGCCGCCTCGTGCAGATAGCGGTGGTACAGCTTCAAAAACAGCCGGTGGTCTGCCGCAGGCCGCGCCTGCAAACTGGTTTCCGTCTTGGCCATCCGCAACTCTCCCCCTGTCTGTGGTGTCACAATTCGACACCGTTAGTTACATTATAGTCAATCGGGGATGCACCGTCAACCGACAATTTATGGTCTTCCCAAATTTGCGAGGTTCTCCTTCAGGCTTTTCTGGAGAGCCTCTTCTATCTCAGGCGTAATTTCCAACTCAACGTGTGGAGCCGTCGGAAGCTCCCAGTCTACGTGAATCTCCGGAACCGGCTCCACCTTCTGAACGGGCGCCATCGTTTCCTCAGTCTGCACGGGCGCGGCGGAGTGCTCCGGTGCGGGTGTGTTCGCCGATCGCGCGTTCTGAATCGACCGGAAGAGCGAAACATACAAAATTCCGCCGACCAACACAAGCACCGCAAGCGTGACCAACACAATCATCCAGATCTCACGGCGAAGCTCCTGCTTCCGCTTTTTGCGCTGCGCCTCCTGCTGCGCGGCAATTTTCTCGGGCGACACTTCAAACCGCCGGGTCTGCGTCAGATCCTGCGCAGGCGGCGGCGGAACCGCTTCCTCCGGAAGTGTTTCGGCGCCCAGCGCGGCAACCTCAACCAAAACGACGGTGATATTATCGCGCTCCCCGGCGTCCAGCGCCTGCTGCACCAGTTGACGCCCCGTCTGCTCCAGCGGCTGGCCAGCGCCCAGCGTGTCTGCAAGCTGTGCGTCCGAAAGGCGGCCGGTCAGGCCGTCGCTGCACAAAATTGCGCGGTCGCCCGGCTGCAGGGAGACAGACACGGCAAAATGCGGCGCAAGCCGCTGCTGCGCGCCGCTCATGCCGAGATACTGCGTAAGCGTGTGCTTTTCGTGGTATTCCACGCCCTCTTCGGGTTTCAAAAAGCCGTCGTCCACCATCTGCTGATACTTCGTATGGTCTCTGGACAGGCGGCGCAGCTCGCCCGCATGCCAGAAATAAATGCGGCTGTCGCCAAGGTTGCAGGCAAACAGCCGGTTTCCCCGGAAATATGCGACCGCCGCCGTGGAGCCGCTGGCTGCGCCGCCGCTGCGGCTGATCTCGCACACAGCGGCGTTCGCCTGCTCGAAATAGGCGGGCGCCTCATACTGCATGTCCCGGCTCTGGAACGCGGAGAGCGTGCGCGCACAGGCCAGCGCGGCCTCCTCGCCGCGCGCCTCACCGCCCATGCCGTCGAACACGCCAAAGAGCAGGCCGTCCCCCTCCGGCGCGCTGACCAGCTCCTCCACCGGCGACTGCGCGTTTTGCTTGTAGCTGCCGTTGCAGTAGTAATTATCCTCATTATTCGACCGCACAGCGCCAATGTTGGTCTGCGCATAACTGATCGCTTTGATCGTGATCCCCCCAGTCCGCGTTGCTGATTACCATATAATGTACTCGACTTTGCGGTTTTTGTCAATCCCTGCCGCCTCCGGCTCTGCGCAAAAATGGCCCGGCAGGTCGCTTCCTGCCGGGCCGTTTCTGTTTATTCTGCAGCCTTTTTTGTAAACAGTGCGCGCAGCCGCGTCCAGATCGTCTCGTCTGGCGGGGTCGGCTCCACGACCGGCGTGGGGTCCCGCTGGATATCTGCCGACTTGATGACGAACTGCACCGCCCGAACGTTCTCGTTTTCCGGCGAGACGAACGATACCGGCGTAAAATTACCGCCGCCGAACGCTGCGAGCAGATTGCTGATCTTCGCCTGAATCAGGCCGGGAATCTGCTGCGCCGCCAGCGTGAACGTGTGCATCCCCTCGGCATAGGTACTGACGCCGTCGGCAAGCTGCGCCGTACCGTCGGCAAGCTGGGCGGTGCCGTCGTTCAGGCCGGAGTAGCCCGACGCGAGCTGGTCCACACCGCCGGTATACGCCAGCAGTCCTTCATGAAACTGCCGGTACCCGTCCGAGAGGGCATGAAAGCCGCTCTGCATTTCCGAAATGGAGTTCAGAATGTCGCTGCCCAGCAGCGTGCGCATCGCCGAATGCGTGCTTCCAACCAGATCGGACATTGCGCCGAACGCATCGGCCAGCTCTGTCAGCCTGCTGCGCAGCTCCTCGTAGACGCCGCGCGTTTCGGCATACGTCGCTTTGACGTTCTGCGCCGCCCGGTAGCTGTCCAGCAGCGTTTGCAGCGCCTGCGCCTGATCGGGATTTTCCGCGCGCAGCGATGCGAGTGTCTCATCCGAGAGCGCGGCGTCCGGAATGGCCGCGATCGCGGCGTCCATCGCGTTGCACGCCTGTGCGTAGCGCCCGGCAAGCTGCCGGAAGCCGGAGACGGCACCGGCCAGAGCGTTGCCCAGCCGTGTCAGCGCCTGAAACGCTTCTTCCAGCACTGAACAGTCAATCTTCCCCAGATCTGCGAACGACAGCAGGCGGTCGATCATCTGCATCGCGCTCAGAATCTGGCCGGATGCTTCGGTGAGCGCGGCGGAATTGCTGCTGAGCATCTGCAGTCCGGTGTGGAATTCGCCCGAACCGTCGCTGAGCGCGTCCGCTCCGTCACTGAGGGCGGCGGCGCCGTCGCGCAGCGCGGCAATGCCGTCGTCGAGCTGCTGCACCGCATCGGTCAGCGCTGTAAAGCCGGAGGTCAGCTCCGACAGGTCTCCCAGATCAAACGACATGGAAAACGGGACGGCCGCGAACGAGATGCCGGTCATTTCAAACGCCGTCACATCCGCGGACACGGTCATGCTGCCATCCTGCCCCGGCATAACGGTGAAGGTAATCATTTTATCGCTGCCCGCGTTGGCAATCGTACCGCCCGGCGCCAGAATGTTGTCGCACAGCTCCGTGTCGAGCGTGACCGTGATCTGCAGCATGTAATGCGCAAAGAAGGTGGCGTCCGCCGCGTCGTTGCGCGTGGTTTCAATGCGCAGCTCCAGATGGCCGTCCGCCCCGGGCAGCTCGGACGGCGGCGTCTTCACCCCGTCCAGGTAATAGGCGATGGCAAAATTCCAGGGCAGCCCTCTGTTCTCCATCGTGCCCTGATAATAAAACTTTCCCGCGTCGGCCACGGTGGTCATCCGGCCGTCGTGATACGTGAGATCGCGCAGGTTCGTAAGATTTGTGACCTCGGTATAGTCGCCGGAATCGCTGATTGCCCCCGGTTCGGTCACGTCGAGGATGTTCACCGCATACACCGACTGCACGGCGCCCTCCCCGTCTAGGATGGAGTAAATGACCTCCTCGCGGGCGGCAATCGTGCCGAGTGTCTCCATCTGCTCGGCCTGCTCCGCCGCCTGCACGCCCGGCGTCAGCAGCAGCACAGCGCACAGCGCCGCCGCCATCCCCCCGGCAATGATCCGCTTCATCATGGTCGTTTCGCTCCCTTCCAAGCATGTTCTTCCAAAAAGCCCGCGTTTTTCGTGGTTCTGCCGATCGCGCGGTCAAACAGCATCAGCAGCGCCGGCAGCACGCAGAGGACCAGAACGCACGACAGCAGCGTGCCGCGGCCCAGCAGCAGGCCGAGCGACGATACAATGACGTTCGACGACGTGAAATACAGACAGAAGCCCGCGAGCGACAGCGTCAACACCGAAACGAGCACCGACAGCAGGTGCTTGCGCAGCACCTCGGCCACGGCATCGCGCTTTCCCATGCGCCGCCGCTCCTGCATGTATCCGTCGGTCGTGAGAATGGCATAGTCAATCGTCGCGCCGAGCTGCACGGTGTTGATGACGAGATAGCCGATATAGCTGAAGGCCGTATCCGTAAAATACGGGATCGAGGCGTTGATCCAGATGGCCGTCTCAATGACGGAAAGCAGGATCAGCGGCAGCGTGAGCGATCGGAACGTGACCAGCAGCGTCAGCGCAATGGCCAGCACCGCTGCGAGATTCACCACGGTATTGTCCGACGAGACGACAACCTTCATGTCGTACAGGTTGGCGCTCTGGCCGCAGGTATACGATTCGTCGTAATACTGCGCGGTGATGTCGCGCACGCGCTGCACCACGGCGAAGGCCTCGTCCCCTTCCGCTTCCGTGTTGCAGGAGAGGATGATGCGCGCGTAATGCTCACCGTAGAAGTTCTGCACAATGGCGCTCTCCAGATAGTCCGGCGGGATGGTCGCACCCACCATCGTCGCATACGCCGTAACGCCGCCGACGTTCTCCGCCTGTTCCAGCGCGCGGCAAAGCGCCAGTTCCTTGGCCGGCTCTCCGCGCGGTACAAGCACCACCAGGCTCACGTCCTGCCCAAACAGCGCATCAATGCGCGCCGTGTCGCTGCCATAGCGCGACTCGGTGGACGGCGTGCCGTTGCCATAGAAAAACGAGGTGCGGCTTTGCGCCAGATAGCACGGCACAACGAGCAGCGCGGCGAGGATCAACGCCGGTATGCGCACCCGGCGCAGCACGCGATCCGCGCCCTTCAGCTCCGGGACAAAGCGGCGGTGCCGCGTGCGGTCGAGCACGCGGAAGCAGCAGAGCGTGAGCGCCGGCAAAAACACCATGACCGAGAGATAGCTGAACACGATGCCCTGCACGAGCACGCGGCCCATGTCCGGCCCGATGCGAAATTTCATCAGCAGCAGCGCAAGGAAGCCGAACAGCGTCGTCGCCGCGCTGGCGGCCACGGAGGAGAACGACGAGCGGATGGCGCGCTGCATGGCCACGCACACGTCGTCCGTCTCCTGCCGGTGCTTTTCAAAGCTGTGCAGCAGGAAAATGGCATAGTCCAGCGATACGGCAAGCTGCAGAATCGGCGCAACCGCCATGGTGACGTAAGAGATCTCGCCGGTCAGCGCCGTGACGCCCAGATTGACGACGATCGCCACGCCGATCGCGCCAAGGTACAGCACCGGCTCAAACCACGAGGTCGTCGTAAGCAGGAGCATTGCGAGGATCATGGGAACCAGAATCAGCATCGCGCGCGCTGTTTCCACATCCCCCAGCGACTCCTGAAACGCGGTGCCCGCAGCGTCGCCGGAAATGGACGTGTGCGCGTCGTCCAGCGCATAAATGGCCTCGACCGTCTCGGCCTCCCGGCCGGTTTCGATCGCCACGGAAAACAGCGCCGTACCGTCGCGGTAATAGGCCTGAACGATCGCAGGATCAAGCGTTTCCAGCGGCTCCTTCAAATCGGCCACATCGTCCAGCCACATGACGAGCTGCACGCCGTCGAGCTCCATCAGCCGCGCCTTATAGTCCTGCGCCTGCGCCACCGTCACGTCCGAAACCATCACACGGGCGTTCGGCATCGCGCCGGAAAATTCCTCTTCCATCAATTTCAGCGCGATCGTGGACTCTGCGTCCTCCGGGAGGTAATCCGTCATGTCGTTGTTCGTCCGCAGCCCGAGTGCGCACAGCGCCAGCGCCGCCACAAGCACGAGCGTGACGATGACAATGCCCTTTCTGTTCCCCGTGATCTGCCGGGCGAGCCACTCCATGTCGTTTCCTCCCTTCCGTTATCGAACGCGGTGTTTACTTTTTTACGTATGCATAGTATACTGACAGCAAGTTGGTTCTGCAACCGACAGATTCCGGAGCTTCGAAATTTTCCAAACAAAACGCAAAAATTTGTTGGAAAACAGACCGCTGTAATCGAAAATTTTTTGTGAACGGAGGCTGACGATGGAGGAAAAAAAGCTGGACCGGCGTGTCCGCTATACCAAAATGGTCATTCGGGAGAGCTTCGTTGCCCTGCTGAAAGAAAAGCCAATCGCAAAGATCACCGTTAAGGAGATCTGCACCGGAGCGGACATCAACCGCGCGACCTTTTACGCGCACTACGCCGATCCCTATGCGCTGCTGCACGAAATTGAAGAATCGCTCATCCACGACGTTCAGCAGTATCTGACCGAGAACGCCGAGACGGACGACGTCGCCATGCTGAGCAAAATTTTTCAGTACATCCGTGCGAATGCGGACATGTGCTCCGTGCTGCTCAGCGACTACAGCGACGCGTATTTTCAGCGGCTGCTGCGCGAGCTGGTGGAACACGCGCTGGGGCTGAAGCTCCGGGGCGGCAGCGCGTTTTCCGAGGAGGACAGCGCGTTCGTCCTGACCTTCGTACTCACCGGCTGCGTCGGCATCATCCGCCAGTGGCTCAGCAGCGGCATGGCCAAAAGCGATCTGGCGCTCGCACAGCTCATCATCCGCCTGTTTTATCAGGGGATCGGCTCTGAACCGCAAAAGGAGGTTTGACAAAACCATGAACACCTATCCAAAAGTATCGCTCGGCCTGTTCCCCACGCCCATGTACCGGCTGCCGAACATGAGCCGGGCGCTCGGCACAAACGTATGGATCAAGCGCGACGACCTGTGCGGCGTGGCACTCGGCGGCAACAAGGTGCGCAAGCTGGAATACCTGCTGGCGGACGCGCAGGCGCAGGGTGCGGAGCTTGTGATGACGACCGGGCAGGCGCAGTCCAATCACGCTATGCTCACGGCGGCGGGCGCGCTGCGGCTGGGCCTTGAGCCGGTGCTCGTGCTCAAAAAGCGCGGTGTCTGCGCCTGCCGCGGCAATCAGATCCTCAACCGCCTCATGGGCGCGGAGGTTCGCTTCGTGGACACCGACAGCTATGACACGATCTACGCGGAGATGGACCGCATCGCGGCAGAGCGCGGCAAATCCGTCTACAAAATCCCCTGCGGCGGGTCGAATCCGCTCGGCACGCTCGGCTATGTGGACTGTATGCGGGAGATCGCCGAAAGCGGCGTGCGCTTTGACCATGTTGTGTGCGCGTGCGGCTCCGGCGGCACGGCGGCCGGCACGATCCTCGGCGCGGCGCTGTTTCTCCCCGGTGCGCATGTGACCGCCGCAATGGTGGATTCCGACCCATTTGACCGGATCGTGCCGGAGCTGGTACGCGGCGCGGCCGGGCTGCTCGGCACGGACGCCGGGCTTCCGGCTTTCGATCTGCTCGATATGTGCGGCCCCGGCTACTCCATTCCCTCGGAAGCCGGCAACGAGGCGATCCGGCTGATGCTGCGGCTGGAGGGCATCGTGCTCGACCCGTGCTACACCGGCAAGGCGTTCGCGGGACTCGTGCAGCTGGCGCGCGCCGGCGCGTTTCAGCCGGACGACAACGTCCTGTTCCTGCACACCGGCGGCGCGGGCGGCCTGTTCGCGCCCGATTGGGAGCAGGCATAGCGCCCGTCACCTTTTGTCGAATTTTTGTTTCAAATCGTAACATTTTTGTCTTGCATTGTCAGAAATGTTTGCTATAATCACAATAGAACCCATGCAAAAAATTTTTCATTGGGAGGAAGTAACCGTATGGCAAAAAAAGCGCTTTCTTTGCTTTTGTGTCTGGTCATGGTTTTCAGTCTGTCCATTGGCTGCATGACAGGCGCAAGCGCGCTGGAGCTGTCTGACGTCGCCGCTGCACTGCCGGTCATCACCGGTCAGCCGCAGGATGCCGTCATCGAGGAGACCGGCTCCGCAACGTTCACGGTCAGAACCGTGTTTGACGATCTGCTCGATCAGATCAAAAGCGGTGATTTTGATCTGGCGGCATGGCTGAAGACCCTGCTGGAACAGGGGCTGGATCTTCAGACCATCATCGGCATTCTGGAGCAGATGGGCTTCAACTGGAACGACATCGTAGATGCGCTCCGGAAGGCCGGCATCGACTGGGAGGAAATCCTAAAAGCGCTGCAGGGCGGCGGCTTTGATCTGGAGGAAATCCTTGGCCAGCTCGTGAAGAACCCGAACTTCGATATTGTCAAGATCATCACTTCGCTGATCGGGAATCAGAACATCGACGTTTCGGCGCTGATTCAGATTCTCGAAAAAATAATCGGCAGTCAGGCTGCGCCGCTGGCCGTCGCCGGCGAAGCGAATTCCAGCACGCCGGTGGAGATTGATGTAGACGCGCTGCTGGCCGAGCTGGCGCGCATTCTGGGAGACAAGCTCCCCGCAGATACCATTGAACAAATCAAAGCCGCGCTGAACGGCGACGTTGACCTAGCCGCCGTCATCGAAGCCGTCAAGAACGCGATGGGACAGGATTTCGATCTCGCCGCGCTCATTGAGGCCCTGCAGAAGGTCGTCGGCGAAAACGTTGATCTCTCCGTCATCGTCAAGATCATTCAGGACGCCATGGGCGGCGAGCTGGATCTCGCCGCGCTCATCGAGGCCCTGCAGAAGGTCGTCGGTGAAAACGTTGACCTCTCCGTCATCGTCAAGATCATTCAGGACGCCATGGGCGGCGAGCTGGATCTCGCCGCGCTCATCGAGGCCCTGCAGAAGGTCGTCGGTGAAAACGTTGACCTCTCCGTCATCGTCAAGATCATTCAGGACGCCATGGGCGGCGAACTGGATGTGGAAGCGCTCGTCAAAGCGCTGATCGACGTACTGGGCGAGCATCTGGACCTGCAGGAGCTGATTGACGCCCTTCATAAAATTCTCGGCGACAACTTTGATCTGGCAGCTGTCATCAAGGCGCTGATCAACGGCGGCTTTGACCTCAACACCATTCTGGAAATTCTCAAGCAGATGGGCTACACACCGGAGGATCTGCTCAACCTTCTGATCGGGAAGCTGATCTCCTATCAGTGGTACACCCGCGTGGGCGAAGCAGCTGTACCTGTGGCTGCCGCAGCGGACGCCAACGACTATGACGGCGCCGCCACCAAAACGCTCACCGTGACCAGAGCCACCGCGCCCGCCAAAACGGAGCAGTACACCTACTTCTGCACCGTGGCGCTCGCCGACGTGACCTACACCTCCAAGGACGCCGTGCTGACCATCCATGTGACGCCGGATCAGCCGGAACTGAACAAGGAAAGCCACATGGCCTATATTCGCGGCTATGAGGACGGCACCGTTCGCCCCGAGGCGAACATCACCCGTGCCGAGACCGCTCAGATCTTTTACAACCTGCTGACGGAGGACAGCCGCGAGGCGTTCCATGCCACAAGCTGCGCCTTTTCCGACGTTCCGGACGGCCAGTGGTATACCACCTGCGTCGCCACGCTGGCGAAGGCCGGAATTCTCCACGGCTATGAGGACGGCTCGTTCCGCCCCAACGCACCGATCACCCGCGCAGAAATGGCCACAGTCATCTCCCGCTTCGCGGAACTGAAGGAAGGCCAGCTCACGTTCCTCGACATTCAGGGGCATTGGGCGCAGAAGAACATTGAGCTTGCCGCAAGCAACGGCTGGATTTTCGGCTATCCCGACGGCACCTTCCGTCCGGATCAGAACATCAAGCGCGACGAGACCGTCGCAATGATCAACCGCGTGCTGGATCGCAACCCGCTGACCGCAGCTGACCTGCTGCCCGGCATGAAGACATTCGTGGATAACGCCAACCCTGTTGCATGGTACTATGTGGCCATTCAGGAGGCCGCAAACTCCCACGAATACACCCGAAACGATCTGGGCACAGAATCCTGGACGACCCTGATTGCATCCTGAATAAAACCCTGTCATCCGACCGGCAGACGAATTCGTCTGCCGGTCTTTTTTCTGTGAAAAAAAACGCCAAAGCTCTTTTCTCCGCCAGAAAATCGTGGTATGCTGGGTAAAAACCGTCTGGGATACAGAAAGAGAGAAGGAAACACGATGCAACAGGAATTGGAGGCTGCACTGCAGTCGCTGCCGTTCTGGGACCATCTGACAGCAGGTGAAATGGAAGAAGCACGCCGCGGCGCGCGCATTGTCCGCTATCAGCGGGGGGCGCTTGTTCACGGCTGTAACGGTCAATGCCTCGGGCTGATCGCCGTGCGCTCCGGCAAGCTGCGGGCATACATGCTCTCGGAGGACGGGCGGGAAATCGCGCTCTACCGGCTGATGGCCGGCGACGCGTGCGTGCTGGCCGCGTCCTGCGTCATCCGGCAGATCACCTTTGACGTCCATATGGTCGCCGACGCGGACACGGAGCTGCTCATCGTCAACGCCAGCACCTTCAAACGGCTGGCGCAGTCGAACGTCTATGTGGAGTGCTGCCAGTACAAGCTCGCCACCGAACGGTTTTCCGACGTGATGTGGTCGATGCAGCAGCTTTTATTCATCAGCTTTGATAAGCGGCTGGCGCAGTACCTGTGGGAGGAATCCGACCACGCCCGGCAGCCCATTCGCGCCACGCACGAGCAGATGGCCCGCGATACCGGCGCCGCACGCGAAACCGTCACGCGGATGCTCCGCAACTTCGCCGAGGACGGCATCGTCCGGCTCGGCCGCGGCACAGTCACGGTCGTTGACGCTGAAAAGCTGAAAAAGCTCGCACTAATGTGACTTTGCCACAGAAAACGCCGCTCTTTTCGCGGTATAGTATGGCCAGAAACAAACTGAAAAGGAGATTTTTGCTATGGCGATTACATTGACGAAAGAAAATTTTGAGCAGGAGGTTCTCCGCTCCGACATTCCCGTTCTGGTAGACTTCTGGGCTTCGTGGTGCGGCCCCTGCCGCATGATGGCGCCCATCGTGGATCAGATTGCCGAGGAATGCACCGATGTGAAGGTTGGCAAGATCAACGTCGATGAGCAGCCGGAGCTGGCAGGCCAGTTCCGCGTGATGAGCATCCCCACGTTTATCGTCTTTCAAAACGGCGCGCCCGCCAAGGTCGAGGTCGGTATGCGCAGCAAGGACGACGTCATCAAAATGTTCCGCTGACACTGCGGCCCGGTATGCCGGGCCGCTTGTAAATGAGATTCCATACAAATAACAGGAGGATTTGCACATGCACTGCACTGTCAAGATTACAGATGATCTGTTCTGGATCGGCGCATCCGACCGCCGTCTGGCGCTGTTTGAGAGCGTCTACCCCATTCCGCGCGGCGTTTCCTATAACTCTTATGTCCTGCTGGACGAAAAGACCGTCCTGCTCGACACTGTCGATCACGCCGTCGCCGGTCAGTTTTTCGAAAACCTCGAATACGTGCTCGACGGCCGCCCGCTCGACTACGTCGTCGTCCATCACATGGAGCCGGATCACGCCAAGACCCTCGGCGATGTGGTGCTGCGTCATCCGGAAGCGAAGATCATCTGCAACGAGAAGATCCGCGAGATGATCGGCAACTTCTTCACCTTTGACATTGACTCCCGCGCCGTCATCGTAAACGAGGGCGACACGGTCTGCTTCGGCAAGCACACCCTCGCGTTCGTCATGGCGCCGATGGTGCACTGGCCGGAGGTCATGGTCAGCTACGACACCACCGACAAGGTTCTCTTCTCCGCCGACGCATTTGGCACCTTCGGCGCACTCAACGGCAACCTCTACGCCGATGAGTACGACTTTGAGCACGACTGGCTACCCGACGCCCGCCGGTATTTCACCAACATCGTCGGCAAATACGGCGTGCAGGTGCAGGCGCTGCTGAAGAAGGCCGCCGGGCTGGATATCCGCATGATCTGCCCGCTGCACGGTCCGGTGTGGCGCAAGAACATCAGCTGGTTCATCGAAAAGTACGACAAGTGGAGCTCCTACACCCCGGAGGACAACGCGGTCATGATCGCCTACGCCTCCGTCTACGGCAACACGGAGAACACCGCGCACGTGCTCGCCACCATGCTGGCCGAGCGCGGCGTGAAGAACATCGCCATGTACGACGTGTCCGTCACGCATCCGAGCTACATCGTGGCCGAGGCCTTCCGCTGCAGCCACCTGGTGTTCGCCTCCACGACCTACAACGCCGGCATCTTCGTGAATATGGAGACCGCCCTGCTGGACATCGCGGCGCACAACGTGCTCAACCGCACCGTCGCCGTCATCGAAAACGGTTCCTGGGCGCCGACCTCCGGCCAGCTCATGCGCAACATTCTCTCCCGTCTCAAGGGCATTACCATCCTCAACGAGTCGCTCACGCTCAAATCCTCACTGAAGGAAAATCAGCTCGGCGCGCTGGAGCAGATCGCCGACGCGATCTACGAATCCATGCCGAAGCCGCGTCCGATCGTGAACGACGGCCCGCAGAACCCCGCCGCGCTGTTCAAGTTCAGCTATGGCCTGTACGCCCTGTCCGCGAAAGAGGGCGACAAGGACAACTGCTGCATCATCAACACCGCCATCCAGATGGCCAACAAGCCGGAGCGCATCTCCATCTCCGTCATCAAGGCCAACTACACCTGTGGCATGATCGAGCGCACCGGGAAGTTCAACCTCTCGATCCTCACAAAGGAAGTGCCCTTCTCTGTGTTCCAGCACTTCGGCTTCCAGTCCGGCGCGGACACCGACAAGTTCGCCGACTGGGCCGACTGCGCGCGCAGCGAAAACGGCCTGTACTATCTCACGCGCTACACCAACGCCATGTTCTCCTGCCGCGTGGTGGAGAGCTACGATCAGGGCTCGCACCGGCTCTTCATCGCCGAGATCGTGGAGTCCAAGCTCTTCAACGACGATGAGACCGTCACCTACGGCTACTACCGCGACGTCATCAAGCCGAAGCCGAAGAAGCTCGCCAAGGCCGAGGGCGCGTGCTGGGTCTGCTCCGTGTGCGGCTATGTGTACGAGGGCGAGACTCTCCCGGCGGACTACATCTGCCCGCTGTGCAAGCACCCCGCGTCCGACTTCGTCAAGCAGGACGCCAAGCCCGCTGAAAAGCGCGTTGGCTTCGTCTGCTCCGTGTGCGGCTACGTGTACGAGGGCGAGACCATGCCGGACGACTTTATCTGCCCGCTGTGCCACCACCCGAAAGCGGACTTCAAGCCGCTCGAGTGATTCCAATCTGATGGATGTAAAATTCCCCGCGCCAAAATGGTGCGGGGAATTTCTTCTCCCACACTCTTGACAGCGCGACGGCAGACGCCTATACTGAAACATGCAAGGGAGTCTTCAACAGAGGGCTGAGAGGAGGGTGTATTCCCTCGACCTTACCTGATTTGGATCATGCCAACGTAGGGACGCACACAGAAATGCAGTCTGTTGCACAACGTGCAAACGGGACGTCTCCTGCGAGGCGTCCCGTCTTTTTCATTTTGTACATTTTAAAGGAGGAAACCAATATGAACGCAAGTGTCGCCATTCAGGTTCTGCCCAACGTGGTGGAAAACGATGAGCTGATCCGCATTGTAGATGAGGCCATCGCCTATATCAAATCCTTCGGGCTCCACACCGTAGTCGGCGCCTTTGAGACGACCGTCGAGGGCGATTACGACACGCTGATGGAAATCGTCAAGGGCTGTTCCCGCATCTGCGTGGAGGCCGGCGCCCCCGGCGTGATGACCTATGTGAAAATCAACTTCGACCCGGAAGGCGTGCTCACCATCGACCAGAAGACGGCGAAGCATCAGGAGGCGTGAGTATATGGAGTTTGCATCCGCGCTGCGGGCAGTCCGCACACGCGCGCCCCTCGTGCAGTGCATCACCAACTTTGTCACCGTAAACGACTGCGCCAACATCCTGCTGGCGGCCGGCGCGTCCCCCACCATGGCGCATGACATCCGGGAGGTGGAGGAATCCGTCGCCGGGGTACAGGCGCTTGTGCTGAACATGGGCGCGATCGAGGACGCCGATGCCATGGTGCTCGCCGGAAAACGCGCAAACGCACTGGGCATCCCCGTCGTGCTCGATCCGGTGGCCGCCGGGGTCACGGCGCTGCGCCGGGAGGTCGCCGCGCGGCTGCTGCGCGAGGTGCGCATCGCCGTCATCCGCGGCAACGCCTCGGAGATCCGCGCCATGGCTTCCGGCGAAATCGGCGGAAGCGGCGTGGACGTCGCAGCGGTGGACGCCGTCACAGAGGACAACCTCCCGCAGGCCGTGGCAATGGCGCAGACGCTCGCGCGCCGTACCGGCGGTGTGGTGGCCATCTCTGGCCCCATCGACGTGATTGCGGACGGCGAGCACGCCGCGCTGCTGCGCAATGGCTGCGCCACCATGTCGCGCATCACCGGCAGCGGCTGCATGGTCACAACGCTCGCGGGCGCGTTCTGCGGCGCGCTGCCGGAGAAGCCCTTCCGCGCAGCCTGCGCGGCGCTGGCCACCATGGGCGTCTGCGGTGAGGTCGCGGAAGCCCGCCGGCTGCAAAACGGCACCGGCAACGCCACCTTCCGCACCGATCTGATCGACGCGGTATTCAATCTCACAGAAGAACAACTGACCAAAGGAGTCCGTTATGAAGTTTACGAAGGATGAAATCAGACAGTCGATGCTGCTCTACGCCGTCACCGACCGCATGTGGCTGCGCGAGGGGGAAACGCTTGCGCAGGTCACGGAGCGCGTGCTGCAAAGCGGCGCGACGTTCCTGCAGCTCCGGGAAAAGGAGCTGACACACGATGCATTTCTCGACGAGGCGGTCGAGCTGAAGGCGCTGTGCGCGCGGTATCGCGTCCCGTTCGTCGTCAACGACGCGATCGACATTGCACTCGCCTGCGGTGCGGACGGCGTCCACGTTGGCCAGTCGGATATCGTGGGCAGAGATGTGCGCGCCATGATCGGCCCGGATATGCTGTTGGGTATCTCCGCCAACACGGTGGAGACCGCCGTGGCCGCGCAGCGCGCCGGAGCGGACTACATTGGCGTGGGCGCGGTGTTCGGCACCACCACCAAGAAGGATGCCGAGACGCTCTCTGTGGCGGCGCTGCGCGCCATCTGCGACGCGGTGGACATTCCCGTCGTCGCCATCGGCGGTATTTCCAGGGACAATATCGCCCAGCTCTCCGGCAGCGGCGTGGACGGCGTGGCCGTGATCTCAGCCATCTATGGTCAGCCCGATCCCGCAGCCGCGACTACCGACCTGCTCGAGCGGGCGCGAAAGATGGTCGCCGCACATGGATAAGCGCTGTGCCATCTTTGACATGGACGGCACGCTCATCGACTCCATGGGCTGCTGGCAGCGGCTTGGCCGGGAATACCTCGCCAAGATGGGCGTGCGGGAAAATGTGGAGCCGGTCATAGAGCGCATCAAGCCCATGACGATGCTGGAATCGTCCGCGGTGTTCATGGAGGCGTTCGGCATTCCCGGTCCACCGGAGCGAATCGCGGCGGAGATGAACGCCATGATGGACGCGCACTACCGCAGCGACATTCCCCTGAAGTCCGGCGCGGCGGACTATCTCCGCGCGCTGCAGCGCAAGGGCGTCCGCCTGTGCGTTGCGACGGCCACGCCGGAGCCTCTGGCACGGGCGTGTCTGGAACGGCTGGGCGTCGCGGACTGCTTTGCTTTTCTTTTGAGCTGCGACGCCGTGGCCGCCGGCAAGGACCGGCCGGATGTGTTTCTGGAGGCCGCCCGGCGTCTCGGCGCCGTGCCGGAGGACGTCGCTGTCTACGAGGATGCCATCTACGCCGCCCGCACCGCCAAGGCCGCCGGCTTCTGGGTCGCCGGCGTTTACGACGATGCGAGTGCGGCCGACTGGGCGGCGCTGAACGCGCTTTGCGACGCGACCATCCGGGACTGGCGGCAGCTTTGATGCAATTGTAAACTTTTTTCTGCTTCACAATGGCTAATATTTTTTTAAGGATTTCTGGCTATAGTAACCTTGAAAATGCTCTTGTGAAACGGAGGTTTCTGCAATGGAAAAAGCGCTGCGGATTGGAATTTTTGGCGACTCCCTGATGAAGGCCACGCTGCCTGACGATTGTCTGCGTTACCATTTTCATCAGGAAATCCTCGACCCATTTTTGGCGCATGTGCGCGGCAACGTCGTGAACAAAGCGAAGTTCGGTGCAACCATTCGCAAAGGCAAGGCCATTTTGCAAAAAGACCTCGCCAGCGGCAACCGTTATGGCTATGTTCTGCTGGAGTATGGCGGCAACGACTGCAATCACGACTGGCCCGACGTAGCCAGCCGCCCGGATTGCGACCATTTCCCCGTTGTGAGCCTGCAGGAATTCACCGACACGCTCACCGAGATGATCGACCAGCTTCAGGAAAACGGCGCCAAGCCCATTCTCATGACGCTCCCGCCGATTGATTCGGAAAAGTACCTGAACTTCCTCAACACCAAAGGCTCGGACCGCGGGGCGCTGCTGCACTGGCTGCGGGACGCCAACCGCATTTACCGCACGCAGGAGCTGTACTCCGACGCAGTCTATAAGCTCTCCGTCAAGCTGGGGCTTCCGTGCGTCGATGTGCGCGCCGCGTTTCTGCAGCAGTCGGATTTCACGAAGCTCATCTCCGAGGACGGCATCCACCCCTCCGCCGAGGGTTACAATCTGCTGTACGCAACGCTGATTGACGCGCTGCAAACGGCCTGATTCTTTTCTTCCCCCCTTTTTAAAAGCGCCGCTTCCGGCTTCGGAAGCGGCGCTTTTGTGCTACTTGGCAGTGCCTGGATGCAACTTATGTATGCCCGGCTTGCCAAGAGGAAGCTCCTTTTTTATAATGAATCCGGAAGGAGGAACTGCAGATGAAAATCACCGTCAAGCAAAAAACGGATGCCCCAGACATCGAAGTGCTCATAAGCTGCGCCTCTGTGGACAGCACGGTGTGCCGGGTCGTATCTGTGCTGTCCGCCATAGACGCCAAACTCACCTGTCGGAAAAACGGCACGATTTTTCAGATTGAGGCCGGGCGCATTCTGTACATCGAATCTGTGGAGCGCAAGACCTTTCTTTATACCGAGGATCAAATTTATGAAACGGACAAGCGCCTGTACGAGCTGGAGCAAGCCTTGAAAAACTGTTCCTTCTTCCGGGCGTCCAAATCGGTCATCATCAATTTGCAGCGCGTGCAGTCCCTGCGCCCGGAGCTGGGCGCACGGCTCCTGCTCACGATGGACAATCAGGAACAAATCATTGTGTCGCGGCAATACGCCGGGACGATCAAAAGTGCTTTGGAGGTCGATTAAATGAAACCACGAACGCTTGCAATCACACGCTTTCTCTCGATCTTTTTCTTTGTCTTTGGCTGTCTGGAGTTTTTGTTTTTCGCGCAGAGGTGGATTCCGTATCTCGGCGGCTCCGGCGGCATCGCAGATGTTTATACCCGATTGAACCTGATGGCGGCGCTTGTCTTCACCGCATCGCACACCGTAATCATGAGCGAACGGCTGGATCGCCGGTTTTCCGTCAAGGGACGCGTCCTTGCCTGCGCTCTTCCCTGCATCCTCGTCTGCGGGCTTCTGGCGCATCATTTTGGTTTTCCCTCTTTGATTCTCCTGCTGACAGGCGAGCATAGCAAAACGGTTGCCAGCATCATCTGGACGATTGCGCTGGTACTGTGCACTACACTGTGGATTCTGGTCTACGCGCTGATCGAGCGGCATTACTGCAAAATCGGACAGACTTACAACGCCGCCCTCGCCGCATACAAAAAGAATCTGACGGAGCGTCCCTCGTCCTGATGCAAAAATGATGCGCCCCGGCCAATGGCCGGGGCGCACGTTCCTTTATTGATACTGCGCCGCAAGCTCCATGAACTTCCTGTTTCCCGGCAGCAGCCGCAGCAGCGGCAGGCCAAGCACCAGCATCACGGCAAGCTCGCCCGCGCCGACTTCGCCCGCAAACACCCAGAACACCGGCGAGAACGACGGGAACGCCGTCTCGGTCAGTGTCCACATGAGCACCGCTCCAACAATCACCGCGTTCCACACGACCGGCATGAGCGCCGCAAGGATGCACCGCGTCCAGGACTTGGCGCCGCACCCCTTGCCGAGCGCCGCGACGCACAGGCACGCGCCAAGCGTGGCGAGCGAGCCGAACACGACGTCCAGAACGCCGGCGGCGCTGATGAGGTTTGCAATCGCGCAGCCGAGGAACAATCCCCACGCCGTGCAGGGCGCAAAAAACGGAAGTATACACAGCACCTCCGACACCCGCATTTGAATGGCTCCATAGCTGATCGGGGCCAAAACCATCGTCAGCGCAGCGTACGCCGCGCCCACGACCGCCGCAGCGGTCAATTTCTTCGTTGAAGTGTGCATTGCAAAACTTCCTCCCATTTTTTTCATTTCGAACGCAGGGGTATGGCACCTGCGTTTATTCAGTTGCGTCCGCTATTTTACACGCCTGCGCCGGGCTTGTCAACCGGTTTGCTGAACAGGCAGCCGCAGTAATCCTGCCGGTAGAGTCCGTACTGCTTCGACAGCTCAATGCTGCGCTTGTAGCCCTCGCGCTTTTTGAAGTCCGACGGCAGCCACGCCACGCCGTACTGCGCCGCAAGCGCCGCGCCGATGGCGTTGAGCCGCTCGGCGTCCTTGTGCGGCGAGACGGTGAGCGTCGTGCAGAAGAAGTCAAATCCGTGCGCCTTCGCCAGCCGCGCGGTTTCCTCCAGCCGCAGCCGGAAGCACACCGTGCACCGCGCGCCGCCCTCCGGCTCGCGCTCCAGCCCGCGCACCGCCTCGGTATACCGCGCGCCGTCGTATTCGCACGCCAGCATGTCCACCGTCTCCGGGGTGGGGAGCTGCGCGATGATCTGCTGCTGCCAGTACAGCCGCTTGTCGTATTCCTCCCGAGGCTGGATGTTCGGGTTATAATACAGCACCGTCACGCGAAAATACCGCGTGAGATATTCCAGCACATAGCTGCTGCACGGCCCGCAGCAGCTTTGCAGCAGCAGCCGGGGCTTCTCCCCTGCCGGCAGCGCCGCAACCACCGCATCCGTCTGCTTTTGATAGTTTGTTTTCATACGATCACCGCAAAAAAGTATACCACACAGCACACAGGAAAGATAGATTTTGCTTGACTTTCGGCACGAAAAAGTTACACTGATATCATACAATTCCAGAAAGGTACGGTGCTGTCCATGGATCACCGCATGAGCAAAGAAAACTATTATCTCGATATCGCGGACGCGGTGCTCAACCGCTCCACCTGTATGCGCCGGAAGTACGGCGCAATCATCGTGAAAAATGATGAAATTCTCTCCACCGGCTACAACGGCGCGCCGCGCGGCCGCGTGAACTGCACCGCGCTTGGTTACTGCAACCGCGAGCAGCTGAACATTCCCAGCGGCCAGCGGTATGAGCTCTGCCGCAGCGTCCACGCCGAGGCCAACGCCATCATCTCCGCCGCCCGGCGCGACATGATCGGCGGCACGCTCTATCTCGTCGGGCGCGACGCGAAGACCGGCGCGCTGCTGCACGACACGACCTCCTGCGCCATGTGCCGCCGCATGATTATCAACTCCGGCCTGAAGCGCGTCGTCAACCGCATCGGCGAGGACGGCATCACCGTCGTCGATGTGCAGGAATGGATTGACCACGACGAGTCGATCCAGCCCAAAGCGGAATGAGCCATCCGAATACCGCACTCACCCGCCCGGAGCGTCTGCTCCGAGCGGGTTTGCGTTGCACACCTGCACGCAACTGTGCAAAATCGTTCCATTATACCGGCGGCTGTGCATTGCAAAACGTGCGTGTTGGTTTATGATGCAGGCATCAACTATTTCTGTGGGCGCCCGTGCCCATATCAGGAGGGTTCAATCAACCATGAAAAACAAAAAGTGGTGCAGAGGACTTTCTCTGTTCCTCGTCATGACCATGCTGCTGTGCATCTCCAGCTTTGCAGTTGACGCCGACACGCCGTCCGAAGCCGTCGAAGCACAAACGATTGACAGCACGGAGCTGACGGAAGACGCCGCCGTGGCAATGCTCGCAGCGGACAGCAACCACTACCCGATCGTGCTCGTCCATGGCCTGTTCGGCTGGGGCGGCAGAGAGATCGCCGGCCTGAACTACTGGGGCGGCACAAGCAGCCTGCGCGACATCCTCAACAGCGCCGGCTACGAGGTCTACACCCCGTCCATCGGCCCCGTCGCAAGCAACTGGGACAGAGCGTGCGAGCTGTACGCCTATCTGGTTGGCGGCACCGTGGACTACGGCCAGTATCATTCCGCGCAAAACGGCCACGCCCGCTACGGGCGCACCTTCCCCGGCGTGCTGCCGGAGCTGAATGACGCCGACAGCGCCCTGAAGATTCACCTCGTCGGCCACAGCATGGGCGGCGAGACCATCCGTATGCTGGCGCAGCTTCTCGAAAACGGCGATCCGGACGAGGTCAACGCCACCACCGACGGCAGCATCAGCCCGCTGTTCACCGGCGAGTGCCGCCACTGGATTGAGAGCATCACCACCCTCTGCACGCCGCACGACGGCAGCCAGTACGACACCAAGGTATACCGCAGCATGGAGCCGCTGGTGCATCAGTTCGTCGGCATTCTCTCCGCGGCGACCGGCATGAACATCAACGAGCAGAACTTTGGGCTGGACTTCAAGCTGGATCAGTGGGGACTCACGCGGCAGGCAAACGAGGACTACGCCTCCTATTTCACCCGCGTGATGAACAGCAGCATCTGGGAAGAGCACGTCAATGACCTGAGCATTTATGACCTCGACGTGGACGGTGCGGCCGTGCTCAACGGCTATGCCAAGGCGCAGGACGACATTTATTACTTCTCCGTCGCGTGCTCAGACACGTACCGCTCCCCGGTTTATCCCTACAACTATCTCCCCTATGCGGACATCAACCCCATGATGGTCAAGAGCGCCACGTACATGGGCAGCCACGTCAACTACGCAGTCGGCCATGTGCAGGTCACGCCCGAGTGGTGGGAGAATGACGGTATCGTGAGCGTTCGCTCCGCCATCGCGCCGCATGAAAACTCCACCGACAAATTCAACATCAACTATGGCACTGCGTCCGACGGCACCATCGTGTTCAAGGACAACACGCAGAAGGGTGTTTGGAACTACATCGAAAAGATCGGCCGCACGGATCACATCAACATGGTCGGTCAGCTTCAGAACAAGGCCATGCTCCAGACTAAGTTCTTCGAGCTTGCCAAGATGCTCGAAAGCATTCCCGTCGAGTCCGGCAGCGGCGCGCAGACACACGTCTGCCCCGGCGCGCAATTCACCGACATGCCGAACTACACCGACTGGGCGCACGCCGGTCTGGACTACTGCATTGCGAACGGCATGCTGAACGGCACGAGCGCCACCACGATCGATCCGGGCAGCGCCACCACCCGCGCGCAGCTCGTCACCATTCTCTGGCGGCAGAACGGCTGCCCGACCCCGACACGTACCTGCTCGTTCGCCGACCTGACCCAGAGCTGGTACAAGGACGCGGTCGCCTGGGCGGCGGAAACCGGCATCGTCAACGGACGTGACGCCGCCACCTTCGATCCTGACAGCTGCGTCAGCCGTCAGGAGATGGCCGCCGTCCTCTACCGCTACGCGCAGAACGTGCTTGGCGAGAGCGTCGCCGACCGGAAAGACATCTCCGCGTTCCCGGATTACGGCAGCGTATCCGATTACGCCCGCACTCCGATGGCGTGGGCCTATGCCGCCGGTCTTATCAACGGCAACGTGATTGACGGCGTGACCTGTCTTGACCCGTGGGGCAACGCCACCCGCGCGCAGGTCGCCACCATCCTCATGCGCTTCTGCGAAAACGTCGCAGGCTGACCTACAACATCGTGAACCCGCCCGGAGCAGACGCTCCGGGCGGGTTTTGCAATCATATAGGACAACGATCTGAATTTCAAAGTCCCAGACCATTAATCCAGTCTGTAATCTCGCTTTGGCTGGCCCCGCTGGAAAAGCGCTGCCCCTCCTGCCAGTCGCCAGTCCCCGCCATCTCTGCCAGCAGGGTTCCGCTCTGCCCCAAGTCGGAGGACGCCGAGGTGCAAAACGGAATCACCGTCTTACCGGTGAAGTCGTTTTCCGTGACGAACTGGTTGACAGGCCATGCGGCAATGCCCCACCAGATGGGATATCCGATGAACACCACATCATAGTCATCCCAATGCTCCGGGGTGGCCGTCACCAGTTCGATGCTCCGCTGCGCTTCGTTCTCGTGCTCGGCGTTGACCCGGCTGGCGTCATTGGTCCAGTCCAGATCCTCGGCGGTGTATTCATCCACCGGCGTCAGTTCAAAGAGGTCGCCGCCCAACGTGCCGGCAATGGTTTGTGCTACAGATTCCGTGTGATTGGTCGCGGAATAATAAACCACCAGCACCTTCTTGCCGTCTTTGGCAGGTGCTGCGGTGCCTTCTGCATCGTTGGCGGGCGCGCCGCAGGCCGCCAGAGCAATCAGCAGGGCTGCGGACAAGATCATACAGGTCAATCTTTTCATCATCATACACTCCTTTTTCACTTGCATTGGCTTTCTTCTTTCTTATTGTAACGCAGCAGCCGGGTCTGGAGAAGTACAGATCTGTTCGCAGAGTATCAACCTTCAGGTTATAGCAAAGCCGTCCCCCGCGCGTCTGCGCGGGGGACGGCTTTTGCCTGCCGGATTCACTTTAAACTTTCGTAACCACAGGGGGAGCCGAATTTTAGTTGGAATCGGATGCATCCGACTCCCGATGGCTGCACTGCATGGCGCAATGCGTGCAGTCGCCGCCGCAGGAGAGATGCTTTCCCCGCTTTTTGCGGCGGCGCATCGCGCAGACGGCGGCAACCACCAGCGCCGCAACCAGCGCAAGCAGCAGGATATCCACAAGATGCACCGGGGAACCTCCTTATACGAACAGCAGCATGGCGTGATACACGATAAACGACACCAGCCACGCAACGCAGCATTGCAGCAGCGCCACGCCGGCGGCCTTCCAGCCGGAGCCCAGTTCGCGCCGGACCGCCGTAATGGCCGCGACGCACGGCGTATACAGCAGCGTGAACACCAGGAAGCTCATTGCTGTGACAGGCGCGAACATCGTGCCCAGCGCAGCGCCCACATCGGACGCGCTGCCGAGCAGTACGCCGAGCGTGGAAACGACGGATTCCTTGGCAACAAACCCGGAGATCAGCGCCGTGGCCGCACGCCAGTCTCCAAAGCCGAGCGGCGTGAAGATGGGTGCGATCAGCGCGCCGATCATGGCGAGCAGGCTCTCCGTCTGATCGGTGACGACGTTGAGCCGGGTGTCAAACGTCTGCAGGAACCAGATGACGATCGTCGCCACGAAAATGACCGTGAACGCACGTTCCAGAAAATCTTTCGCCTTGTCCCACATCAGAAGCAGCACGCTCTTGAGGCTGGGGAAACGATAGTTCGGCAGCTCCATCACAAACGGCACGGGGTTGCCGCGAAACGCCGTCCGCCCCAGCACCATGGCGGCGAGAATGCCGACCAGAATGCCCGTGACATATAGCCCGATCATCACCAGCGCCGCGTGTTTGGGGAAAAACGCCGCCGAGAACACCCCGTAGATCGGAATTTTCGCGCTGCAGCTCATGAACGGCGTGAGCAGAATCGTCATCTTCCGGTCGCGCTCGGACGAAAGCGTGCGCGTGGCCATGATGGCCGGAACGCTGCAGCCAAAGCCGATGAGCATCGGCACAATGCTGCGCCCGGACAGGCCGATTTTGCGCAGAAGCTGATCCATCACGAACGCAACGCGCGCCATGTAGCCCGTATCCTCCAGAATAGAGAGGAAGAAAAACAGCGTCACGATGATCGGCAAAAACGACAGCACCGTGCCCACGCCGGTGAAGATGCCGTCCACGATCAGGCTGTGTACCACCGGGTTGATGCCGTAGGCCGTGAGTCCGAGATCGACCACGCCCGTGAGCCAGTCGATGCCCATGGCCAGCCAGTCGGAAAGAAGCTTCCCGATGACATTGAATGTCAGAAAGAAAATCCCCAGCATGACGGCCAGAAACACCGGAATCGCCGTATACTTCCCGGTCAGGACGCGGTCGATGCGCTCGCTGCGGCGATGCTCCCGGCTCTCCTGACATTTGACCACGGTCTTGGCGCAGACGCTCTCGATAAACGTGTAGCGCATGTCCGCCAGCGCGGCGTTGCGATCCAGACCGCACTCGGCCTCCATCTGATCGACCGCGTGCTCCATGGCCTCCAGTTCGTTATCATGTACCTGCAATTTTTCGCGCAGAATGGGGTCATTTTCGATCAGCTTCGTCGCGGCGAAGCGCACCGGCAGTCCCATCTCCTTCGCGTGATCCTCGATCATGTGGCAGACCGCATGGATGCAGCGGTGCACGGGGCCGAACGGGCAAAAGTCCGTCACCTGCGGGAGATGACGCTGCTTCGCAGTCTGCACGGCAGTGTCCATCAGCTCCTGCACGCCCTCATTTTTCACCGCGCTGATCGGCACCACCGGGATGCCCAGCGCCTGCGACAGCGCCTCGACCTCCACCGAGCCGCCGTTGCCGCGCACCTCGTCCATCATGTTCAGCGCCAGCACCATCGGCGTTTGCAGCTCCATGAGCTGCAGCGTCAGATACAGGTTGCGTTCGATGTTCGTCGCGTCGATGATGTTGATAATGCCGTCCGGCTTTTCGTCCAGAATGAAGTCGCGCGTAACAATTTCCTCATCCGTATACGGGCGAAACGCATAGATGCCCGGCAAGTCCACAATGGTGCAGTCCCTGTGCGAGCGCGCCGTGCCGGATTTGCGCTCGACCGTGACGCCGGGGAAATTGCCGACGTGCTGGTTTGAGCCGGTGAGCTGGTTGAAAAGCGTTGTCTTGCCGCAGTTCTGATTGCCAACCAGAGCAAAGATCATGCTTCCACCTCCACCTCGATCTGCTGCGCATCCGACTTTCGGATCGTCAGCGTATAGCCGCGCAGGCGCAGCTCCAGCGGATCGCCCATCGGCGCCGTTTTCCGCACGAGCACGCGCGTCTTCGGGATCAACCCCATATCCAGAAAGCGGCATCGAAGCGCCCCTTCCCCGCCCACGCGGGTAATGACGGCTTCCTGTCCAATCGGGAGTTTGTCCAACGTCATTGCGGCATTCCTCCAATTCTTCTTGAAGTGAGAAATTATTTTATGGTTAGTATAGGCTAACTTTTTCAAAATTGCAACTGTCGGGTTTGACAAAATCCCTAAAAATTCTTGGGAATATTCCGCCGTTTCATTGTATGCCGGAAAATCAGCCGGCAGCACCGGGAAACGCAATAGAAAGAACCGGCTCTCCCCATGCAGGAAAGCCGGTTTGAAATTGGCCGGAATCTCAGGCGGATTCCACCTTGATCGTATTCGTGTTGCCGCTCTTGCCGTTGATGATGCCGCCGGTGATGATGACCTTGTCGCCCTTTTGAAGCTGCATGACCTCGCGGCTGACCTGCAGCGCGTGGTAGAACAGCACGTCGGTGGACTCGTACACCTCGCTCATGATCGGCGTAATGCCCCACGAAAGGGCAAGCTGCCGGTAGGCGCGCGCATTCGTCGTCAGGCCAATGATGTCCGTGGGGCCGCGGAAGCGGGAGATCATACGCGCGGTCTTGCCCGTAATGGAGCAGACGGTGATGACCTTCGCCCCAATGTCGATCGCCATGCCGCAGGTGGCATGTGAGATCGCGTCGAGCGTATTTTCGATCTCGAACTTGCCCTGAGGGAAGCGCGCAGCGTAGTCGATGTTCTTCTCCGTGCGCTCGGCGATGCGCGCCATGGCAGCGACGGCTTCGACCGGGTACTCGCCTGCGGCGGTCTCGCCGGAGAGCATGACCGCGCTGCTGCCGTCATAGACGGCATTGGCCACGTCGGAGATCTCCGCACGGGTGGGCCGGATGTTGTGCGTCATGGATTCCAGCATCTCTGTTGCGGTGATGCAGCGCTTGCCGAGCCGGCGGCACTTTTCGATCAGCAGCTTTTGAATGCCGGGCAGCTCCTCATACGGGATCTCCACGCCCATGTCGCCGCGGCCAATCATGATGCCGTCGCACTCCTTGAAGATATCCTCAATGTTGTCAATGCCGGACTGGTTTTCGATCTTGGCGATGATATCAATGTGCTCGCCGCCGTTGGCGCGCAGAAAGTCGCCCAGATCAATCAGATCCTGCCGGCGTGAGACGAAGGAGCAGGCGACGAAATCGACGTCATTTTTGATGCCAAAGAGCAGGTCGGACTTGTCCTGCTCGCTCAAAAACACCTGCTTGAGCACCTTGTTCGGAAAGCTCATGCTCTTGCGGTTTGAAAGCTCGCCCCCCGCCGTGACGCGGCAGATCACATCCGTCTCCGTGGTGCGCTCCACGACGAAAGACAGCAGGCCGTTGTTGAGCAGCACGACGTCGCCCGCCTCCAGATCCTCCGCCAGTCCCTTGTAGCTCACCGAGACGCGCTCCTGCGTGCCCTCAACCGGCTCGGTCGTGAAGGTGAACCGATCGCCCTCGTTCAGCATAATCTTACCGCCGGCAAAGGTGCCGATGCGGTATTCCGGGCCCTTGGTGTCCAGCATCAGGGCCAGCGGCACATGCATGTCCTCGCGGATCTTCTTGAGCGTGTTGATGCGCGTCTGATGCTCCTCATACGTGCCGTGCGAAAAGTTCAGACGCGCAACGTTCATGCCCGCCTCCACCATCCGGCGGAGCGTCGCTTCGTCGTCGCACGCCGGGCCGATGGTACAAACGATTTTTGTCTTTCTCATGTTGAAGTCCCCCCCTGCCGGCACGCCAACTGCCGCGCCGGTCAATCCCATTTCAAATTGATTGCTCGTTTATCATACCCGTTTTTTCACACATTTGCAATTGTGACAGAGACAAAAAAGCAGTTTGAAATCCGAATATTTTTTGCGCATCGGGCAGAAAAAAGCGCTCCGGGTTCAGGAGCGCTTTTTCTTGGTTTTTTTATTCTGCCCCCATTTGGAAGTCTCGAACACGTTTTCCCGCTCCGGCGCGGCTGACGGCGTTTCCGGCTCCGGCGCGGACGTCTCCTCGTTTTGTTCCATTTCGGCGGCGGCCTGCGCCAGACCTTCAAGCATCTGATACTGCATATAGACCGCCTGAATCATTTCCTTCGTGAGCGCAAGGCCAGCGCCGACGTAGGGGTCGAGGATCAGGCCCGTATCATTCGAGTTCAGGATCAGCGGCGCGTAGTCCTTCAGATACAGCTCCACGCTGCCAAAGGCGCGCCACTTTGCAAGCTGCGCGCGATCCGTAAACGCAAGAAAGAACGTTTTTCCGTCATTCGAGCGCGCCTTGCCAAACTGCAGGTGCTGGCCGTCATCGGGCACGCCGTCCTTCTGCTCCGGACGCTGTGCCGGGAAAATCAGCGGTGCGGTCGTCATAATGGCGGCGAGCTTCTGCATGTTCTCCTGCGAGCCGTCCGTCTTGCAGTTCATGATCGCCTCACGCAGGGACTGCGCCATAGCGCTGTTCAGGTCCTCCGCCAGAGAGCGAACCTCAAACTCGATATGGAACTGCTGATACGTCACGCGCAGCAGCTCGATGGCGCCCTGAATCTCGTCAATCGGTTCGAGCGTATTCTGGTTTGCCGCGACCACGAACAGCCACGGGGTCCCATTTCCGCTCCGCTCCACCGCGCCGGAGGCAAGCATTTCCTCCAGCTGCGTTTGCAGGCATAGCGCAATGCAGTACGGCCGCTCCGAAGTCGCAGTGACTGCGACAGCAACCGCCTCGTCGCCGAACTTGCTCGGCAATTTGGACACTTCCAAAACATACTTCTTGCCAAGCTCATACGCGGCTTCCGCCTTGTGCGCAGCACGCTCCTCGTCCGTAAGCATGGCGTCCTCGTCCGGCTCGGTATAAAGCCCGGACTCCATCAACTCGTGAATCGCCTTCCGGCGAATCTCCTGAACGCCGCGAAGCTGGAACTTCCGCTCCGGATTCTGCGCGAGATGCTCGTATAATTCATTGAAACTGCTCATACTTTTCCCTCCCATGATTCAAAAAACAGGGACACCGTCAGCCCATACGCGATGCATCCCTGTTTTTTGTTTGCGGCAGTTCCTGCCGCGCGCTGTGGCATCCGGACGCTCCGTCACAGTCGTGGTCAAGAACCGCCGGATGCATCATTTTGTTAAAACATATACTATAGGAGTACTCAACAAAAGTCAATAGAGTCGATTGAAATTTCAAAGAAAACAGAGAACTTTTTACATAACGTGGAACGGCTTTGCAGGCAAATCGTCTGGACAGCAACCGGAACGGACGCACACCCGCTCCAATCAAAAACATGCAGGCCCGCCGAATACCCGGCGGGCCTGCATGGCTCAATAATCCCAAGCGTCGTGCATGCACTGACGCAGCAGTTCGAAGTCCGGGGGATTGGGGACGATGGTCCATTTCTTATCCCTGGAGATGTTCTCCGCCGCGATGTCGCAGAAATCCTCCGGGATGCCCAGCTCCTTCATGCTCTTCATGCCGATGTTCTTTTGCAGCGCGTCCAGCTTTTCCACGATTGTTTGCCCTACTTCCGCCATGTCCGCGTTCGCCGGACAGTCGATGCCAAACAGCGGTGCCCAAACGCGGGTGGTCTCCGGGTCGCCGTGGATGTTGTACCGGGCCAAGGCTGCCATGCCGCAGCCGACACCCACGCCGTGCGGCAGGTGGTAGGCATCCGAAATCTGGTTGGCGATCGCGTGGCCGGAGGAGGTCTTGCGCAGCGTGATGGCGTACCCGCTGAGCATGGCGGACCAGCACATCATTTCCCGCGCCGTTTCGTTGTGGGGCTCATGCACGGCGATGGGCAGGTATTTCACCGCCAGCGCAAGCCCCTCTTTTGCCAGCGCGTCGGCCATGAAGTTCGGCATGGAGCGGGAGTTCACCAGACACTCGGCGCACTGCGCCAAAGCGTCCATACCGGTGTAGGCAGTGATGTCCGCCGGAAGATCCATGCAATAGACCGGGTCCACCACGGCCCGGGTGATGGGGTGGCGGGCAAAGGTCTTGATGCCCGTGTCCTCGTTCAGGCACATGATGCCCCAACAGGACTCCGAGCCGGTACCGGCCGTGGTGGGGACGGCGATGATAGGCTCAAACACGTTGTTGCCCACGTTGAGCGCCGTGTAGCCGCCCAGATAGTCCACGGTCTTGCCGCCGTTGGCAAGCACCTTGCCTGCCAGCTTGGCCGTGTCCATGGTAGAGCCGCCGCCGAGCGCCACGATGCCGTCGATGCCTTCTTCCCGGCACACGGCCACGAACTTGTCCAGCTCGCTGGACACCGGCTCGTCTACCGCAGCTTTGTACAGCATCACGTCGATTCCGGCGCCCGCTATGATTTGCCGCAGCTCGCGGACAAAGCCCAGAGGCTCCATGGCGCCGTCAAACAGCAGCATGGCTTTGCGGCAGCCATATTCCTTGAACACATTTCCCGTCTCTTTGCGGGCGTCCTTTCCGAACACCGCATTATGAATATTATGAATGGTCCAGCTCATGGGCCATGCCTCCTTCCTCCGGCAGGCAGAATTGCGTTTCATTCTGCCTGCCCGTTTTCGGTTCGCCGATCAGGCATCCCACATCTGATAGAGAATTTCTTTCAGCCGGTCAAACTTGGGCGGGTTGGGTACGATGGCCCACTTCTTGTCCTTGGATACGACGTCCACGATGGTTTCGACAAACTCCTTTGGCACGCCCAACTCCTTCATATTCTTCACGCCGGTTTTCTTCTGCATGGTAATGACCATATCCGCAATCTGCTGGCCCACGGCCTTCAGATCTGCGCCCTCGGGGCAGGGGATGCCCATGCAGGGCGCGATGAGGGACGAGGAGTGCGGGTCGTTTTCCACATTGTACAGCACCTGCGCCACCAGACCGACAGAAACCGCCACACCGTGGGAGAAATGGAAGTTGTCCACCAGCACATTGGAGATGGAGTGGCCCAGATTGGTCTTCCGCAGCGTGATGGCGGAGCCGCCGATGCTGGCCGCGTAAGCCATGTACATCCGGGCTTCCAGATCCTGCGGATTCTCATAGGCGCGCATATATCCCTTGACCGTGGCGGCGATGCCTTCCTTGCAGTACATATCTGCATGCATATTGGGCATCGACACGCTGTTGCACAGGCTCTCCAGCGAGTGCGCCAGAGAATCCATGCCGCAGCAGGCGGTGATCTCCTTGGGGCAGCTCACGTGATACACAGGGTCGATGATGCCTACAGTACCCGGGTGCAGGCAGAAGGTCTTTTTCAGGTTGTCCATGTTTTCGCACATCAGGCCGTAGCTCACTTCGGATCCGGTGCCGGCGGTGGTGGACAGGAGAATCATGGGCTTGAAGACTTCGTTGCCCACGTCCAGCGCCGTGTAGCCGCCCAGCAGCTCTTCGGCACGCTGCGCGTGATTGGCCAGCACCTTGCCGATCATCTTGGCCGTATCGCAGGAAGAACCGCCGCCCACGGCCACGATGCTGTCAATCTGTTCCTCACGTGCGAACTTGGCGCCCAGATTGACCATATCGCCGGTTGGCTCGCCCTCGGCCTTCTCGTAAATCACGGAGTCAATGCCCGCGTCCTTTAGAATCGTTACCATCTCATCGGCATAGCCCAGCTTGCGGATATTGGGGCCCACCACGATCAGGGCTTTCTTTACATTGTAGCCCTTCAGGATGTTGCCGGTCTGAAAACGGCTGTCAACGCCGTAGATTGCGTCGTGCAGGTCATGCACTTTCCAAGTTGCCATAATCGTTTCCTCCTAAAATGTATGTCCCAACCAGCAGCGGGCCGCCCCGCTCCGGGTTCGTTTGTGTCTTAATTCTAACGATCCCGTTCTGGGAAAACCATCACCCTGATTGATTATTTTTTTGACAAACTCGCCGGAGATTTCAGAACCGATGCCAGCGGTTCTCCCCCGGAATGCGGCCAAAGTGCAGCGCCGCAGCCGCCTGAAAGCCGGTACTACCCGCGACACAAATTATAATAAAAGCAATGTATCGCTTCGCGGAAAACGCCTGAAAACCCTAAGTTTTTTGAACAATATTCCGGATTTCGTCGCACATTTTCTGAGACATTTCGGATAATTTGCTCATATTCTGCTACAAAATATACGAATTTGTTAAATTTCAGCCAACTTCACAGAAAACCGAGTCAAAAAGATATGCATATCTCGTTATATCGCCCGATACGCCCGCTCGCTATAATGTTAACAGCGTAACAAAGTCGGCATCCGAACTGCCGGCTACGGAGATTCCGCAGGCGCACAAACCGTTTTCTGAGAGAATTACAGGAGGTTCAACAAATGAATGAGCAAAAAGTAATCAACCGATGGCTGGTCGTCATCGGCGGCTGCATCATCGGGCTTCTGTCCGGTCTGGTGTACGCATGGAGTATTTTCGTCAGCCCCGTGTGCGAGGCTTACGGATGGGGCACTGACCAGGTCGCCCTGATGGGCAATATGATGATGGCCATGTTCTGTCTGGGTGCCAGCATCGGCGGCAATATGCTGCCCAAGCTTGGCTCCCGCACCACCAGCCTGATCGGCGCACTGATGTTTGGTCTGGGCATTCTGGTGTCCGCTTTCGTTCGCAGCCCGGTTCTGATGTACATCACCTGGGGCGTCTGCGGCGGTCTGGGCGTCGGCATTCTGTACAATGTGGGTATGTTTGTCACATCCGCATGGTTTCCGGACAAGCGCGGCGTCATCATGGGCATTTTTCTGGCCCTGTTCGGCCTGTCCCTGACGGTCTTCTCCAAGCCCATTTCCGGTATGCTGGCATCTGCCGGTGTGCAGACGACCATGCTGATCATGGGCGTCGTGTTCACCGTGGTGCTCGGCCTGATCGCCCTGTTTCTGATGAAAACGCCCCCCGAGGGCTGGCGTCCCGCAGGCTATGTTGCCGCAACCGGTGCCAAGAACGCCGATGAGATGGAGTCTCTGACCGTTTCCGAAGCCATGAAGACGCAGACTTTCTGGCGGTATTTCCTCGCTTTCTTCTTCCTCGTGATCCCCTATTCCTTCATCAGCTCTTACACCACAGTGTTTGCCACGTCCAAGGGCCTGGAGGCCGCACAGGCTGTCACCATTGTGTCCTTGATGGGCGTCGGTGCCGCGCTGGGCCTTTTGGGCGGCATCATCCTGGATAAGCTGCACAGCAAAGTCACGTATGCAATTTTCTGCATGTGCTCCGTGTTGGCGGGTCTGCTGCTGCTGATTTCTCACAGCTTTGTGGGACTGGCTGCAGCGTTCATTCTGGTTTCCGCAGGCTACGGCGGCCGCACGCCCATGTACGGCGTATTCCCCGTAGAGCAGTTCGGCCCCAAAAACGCCAGCGCTATCTACGGCGCCGCGGTCATTTCCACCGTGGTCAGCTCTCTGCTGGGACCTGCCATCACTGCTGCTACCAGAAATGCCACCGGCTCCTGGACCATCACCATCGTGGTGTCCATCGTGGTATCCGTCGTCGGTATGCTCTGCATCGTCACCGCACCCAAGCACACCCCGTTCATGAAGAAAAACAACATTTCCGCAGAGGAGTAAGCCATGGATTTTACGTATGACATAAAAACCGACTACCGCCCCATTCCGCCCGGCGAGCGGTTTGAAAAAACGGTGGTAGCGGAGAAGTTCCATCTGGTCACCAAAGAGCGCCCCAAGCACACCGAGGGCATCATCTTTGACCGGAACGGCGATATGTACTACGCCAGCGGCTACGAGGGCAAGGTCTACAAGCTGAACATGACCACCATGCAGCGGGAGTGCGTGTATCACGACCCCGATTTGAAGCCCGTTTCCGTGAAGCTTCACCGGGATGGCCGCGTTTTCATCTCCACGCTGGGCACCGCCAACAAGGACGGCCGCATCGTGGTGCTGAACCCGGACTACTCCTGGGATCGGGACATTGCCGTGGGAATGCCCGTGGACGACATTGTGTTCGACCACGAGGGCGGATTCTACTTCAGCCACTTTGTGGGCACGGTTTATAACCCCTGCGGCGGAATTTATTATGTCTCGCCCGATCTGGAGCACATGCACTGCTTCATCCCCAACCTCTGCTCCCCCAACGGCGTGTGTCTGTCCACGGATGAGCGCATCATGTGGGTCACGGAGTTTACCGCCGGCCGCCTGCTGCGTATCCCCATGAACAATCTGGCCTATGGCTCCGTGGTTTATCACTTCACCGGCTTCTATGGCCCGGATTCCGTGAGCGTAGACGAGGACGACAACGTATATGTCGCGCTGTTTGATCAGGGCCGCGTGATGGTCTTCAATAAGGACGGTTATCCCTTTGGTCAGGTGCTCATGCCCGGCCGGGAGCTGGGCCGGAATCTCTGCTCCGCCCACCCCATGGTGCGGCCGGATACCAAGGAGCTGTACATCGCCACCGCTGACGATCTGTTTGACGAGGGTTCCTGGATCATGAAGGCGCCGGCGTTTGCCAAGGGAAACAAAAAAGCATTTCAGTTCACTTGATATCGGAAAGGAAGATATAACTATGAGCAACACATGGAACATCATGCGTCTGCGCGCCGGCGACACGCCCCGGAAAAAGACCGGCATGTTCGGCAACGCCAAGGCCACCGAAGACATGCTGGTGACCTACTGGACTTTCGCAGTCTGGAACGACACGCACAAAATCATCATCGACTGCGGCGTGAACGAAGAGGACGAAACCCCCTGGTACACCTCGGTGAAAAACACTGTCCCGCCCGAACAGAAGCTCCCCGCGCAGCTTGCGTTTCTGGGCTGGAAGCCGGAGGATGTGGACACGGTCATCTTCACGCATCTGCACTATGACCACACCGGCTATGCCTACCTGTTCAAAAACGCCCGGTTCTACGTCCAGCGGAAAGAGTATGACGTCGGCATGAATCAGGAGCAGAAGGGCTACTTTGCCTTCTACAAGCGCGCCAATTATGACAAGACCGCCATCCAGTATTCCAGCTGGAGATTCCTCGACGGCGAGACGGAAATCTATCCCGGCATCATCGCCATCCCCACACCGGGTCACGCCATCGGCCACCAGTCCATTCTGGTGGATACGGCGGAGGGTGCCGTGTGCGTCACCGGCGACGCGGTGAACGTGAAATTCGCGCTGGACAACAACACTACCCATGGTCTGCCGCTCCACGACGGCATCGCCCAGCTGGCCTCTTACGAAAAGATCCGTCAGGTGGCAGATCGCGTGGCCACGGCCCACGATGAGAATTCCGACGAGGTCTATGACCACCAGACCAGCGGCTTCCCTCTCGTATAAGCGCAATCCTTACAGAAAAAACTTCCCGGAGAATTTCTCCGGGAAGTTTTCGCATCTCAAAAGCATTTAATCCGCCGTCTGAAACGGGAAGTAGCGGCAAACCTGCATGAATTCCGAAAATTCCTCCACGCTCGCCTGAACGGGCTGGCTGAAATAGAGCATCACCGGGATGATATGCTCCAACGCAATGAACCAGTGATAATACTCCCTTGCGTAGTTATCCGTGGGGACGTAGCCCTGAATATACGGAAGCTGCCACAGCAGCACATCAAACACGTTTCGGTAAGCCTGCAATGCGGTGATTTCATATTCCGTGCCCACCAGCGCGGCAAAGATCGCGCGATTCTGTTCGTAGCCGTGGAGGCAGCGCTTCATCATATTGTCGTAACCGATCAGATGCCCGGCGCTGGGAAGCTGCCGGATGACATTCACGTAGATCGTCTCCAGGCTCTCTTCCACCAGCTGCTCAAGCGAGGCATAGTGCCGGTAAAACGAGCAGCGGGAGACACCGGCAGTCTCCGTCAACTCGGAAATACTGATGTTTTCAATCGGGCACCTGGCTAAAATGCTGTTCAGCGCTTCCGTGAGCGCCTGCTTGGTGTGGAGCGCCCGGGCATCCCCCTGACTGAACCGCAGGAAGGGATCCTCCAGCAAAGGCCGGTACGGCCGGACGGTGCCGGTCTCCTGATAGCCGATGGCTCGGGTATCGCAAATGATATCCGCCAGTTCCTCGTCCGAGAGGATGGATTTGCGGTCCAAAAAGCTGAATACAGAGAAAAACGTCAGCCGGGACTCGTAGGCACAAAAACTGTCCAGATCGGCGTTCTCACCGAACCGCTCATAAAATCCGCCAGCTTCCAGCGCCGTTTTTTTGATTTTCAGGGCCATAAAATCCGGAGCCATATTAATAATCCCGTTTTGACGCAGGAGCAGGAAAAAGGCGCCGGAGCGTTTGACGATCTCCAGATAAACCAGCAGATACTCCCGGAACGGACGCCGGGGATCCGTGGCCGCCATCATCGTCAGCGGCCGGAAGATATCCTCCAGCAGATACCGGATGATGTCGTCCTTGTCGTTAAAGTGATTGTAAAATGTGGTGCGGGACACATAGGCCCGGCGGGTAATCTCGTAGATGCTGATTTTTTGATAGGGCTTTTCCTGCATCAGTGCCATCAATGCGTTGGATAAAGCATATTTCGACTTGTCCATAAGGCACCTCCTTGCTTCGCTTCGATACATAAATTGTACAATTTCGCAGGTTTTGTGTCAATAAACCTTGCCGGTTATTTTTTTCGCAAAAATTGTCTATTTTTCGCAAAAAGTATGCAACAAATTGGCAAAAATCGCACGTTTTATTATACATTTCATAGTAAATCGTAAAAATTAGTAGAAAAATTAACACAAAATCGCGGAAAAATAGGCCGAACACCGGATACCCACCCGCAGCTGGAATCGTTACAATAGTGACAGTTTTGTTAAGAAAACGGCAATGCGGAAAGGAAGATTTTCATGAAACAACAAACCTCGCAGCCAGGCAGCGGTTTTCGCTGGTTGGTATTGGTAGGCAGCGTCATCATCGCGCTGTGCATCGGTCTGCTGTATCTGTGGAGCATCTATGTGCGCCCCATGTGTGAGCAATACGGCTGGGATACAGACCAGGTCGCGCTCATGGGCAACGTCATGATGGCGACCTTGTGTCTGGGCGGCTTTATCGGTGGACAGCTACTGCCGAAGGTCGGCTCCAAGGTCTGCGGCATTCTGGGCGCCGCACTGTACGGCGGATTCATGTTCCTGTCGTCCTTTGTGACCTCGCCTGCGATGATGTACGTGACCTACGGCATCATTTCCGGCACCGGCTGCGGCATTTTGTACAATTCCATGATGTATACGCTGGGCTTGTGGTTCCCGGATCGCCGGGGGCTGGCCATGGGCATTTATCTGGGATTTTTCGGGCTGTCCACCACGCTCTGGTCCAAGCCCATCTCCGGCCTGCTGGTCACCATCGGTGTGAAAAGCACCATGATGATTTTGGGTCTGGCATTTTTAGCGGTCATTTTGGTCATCGCGGTGTTTATCATGCGGATGCCCCCGGAGGGCTGGCTGCCGGAAGGCTATGTGCCACCCGCGGAAAAGGCCAATGCCAACAGCAAGTCCCTGACCGTCCGGGAGGGCCTGCGCACCCGGGCCTTCTGGCAGATCACCATCGCCCAAGTGCTTCTGGTCATCACCTACAACTTCATTAACCCCTACGTCTCCGTGTTCGTTGTAGAGCAAACGGCGCTGGCGGCGGAGACCGCAGTGAGCATCGTGGCGGTTATGGGCATCGGCAGCCTGTGCGGACGTCTGGCGGGCGGATTTTTGGCGGACACCATCGGCAACAAGCTGGCGTACCTCGTGGCCTGCGGAAGCTCTGTGCTGGCCTGCGTGGTGCTGATTCCGGCGGCCGGCCCCGTCACCATCGGGATCATGTTCTTCCTTCTGGCCTTTGGCTACGGCGCACGGACGCCCATTTACGGCACGCTGGCCGTGGACAACTTCGGCGCCAGAAATTCCAGCGCGCTGGCCGGTTTTACGAACCTGTTCACCATCAGCACCAGCCTGCTGTCCGGCATCATCACCGCGTCCATTCGCCGGGCTACCGGCTCCTTTAACGGGGCGTTCTATGTGGCGATTGCAGCAGCCGTCGTGGGCTGCGCCTGCATCCTGCTCATGTCCAAAGTAAAGCCCATCGACACAAAATAAAAATGGGCAGTACATAAAAAATTTCCCCCGGCTTCGTCCGGGGGAAATTTCCTTATTCCGTGATGTGAATGTGGAAGCAATCCACTTCCGTGTCCGGACAATCGACGCCGGTGGCCATCATGCGGATGGTCATGGCGTGGTGCTCCTTTGCGGGAGGCAAGATGATGCCGGAGGGGTAATCCGCGCCGGCGCCAAAATACAGCGGGATGCGGGTGTTGTACACAAATCCGTCGTTGGGCCGGGGATCGCCGCAGGGGACGTCGTCCAGCGTGAACTTGTAATACATATGCGCGGTGTTCAGCAAATCGTTATTGTCCAGATTGAAGCGCACCAAAGAGCCCTCTTTGGCCGTGACCTCCACGGTCTGGCCGCCAACGGCAGGATATGCCACAATGTTCTGACCCAGCGTACCGCCCAGAGGGCCGACGTACAGGATGTTGTGAAGCTTCCGCTCCTGCGGCAGATATTCAATGGTGATGCCCGCGCCGCCGTCCACGAAGTTCACGAACCACGCTTCGTTCATATCGTTCCAGTTCCGCTGGCCCACAACGAAAATAACCGCGTAATCCGCCGGCGAGCTGCCGGTGCGGAGCAGGCCCATGTCCAGAGCCTCTCCCCTGGCATCCGCCGGATTCATACCGCTCAGAATCTGCTCGGAGGTGAGCAGCGGATAGTGGAACCGCCCGCCGGGGCAAATCTGACTGCCCCGTACCCGGCTGAGCTTGCTGCCGGAGTGCACGATGACAGCGGCCTCCGGCGCCATGGCGCCGAGGTCAAACACGCCGCTCCCGTAGAGCGTGTCCGTGATGGCCTGCAGGGAGAGAAACCGGCCGGTTTCCGAGCGGTAGCCGAAGAAATCGTTTTTGGCGGAGTAGGTTTTTTCCGGCGCGTTGTCGAACAGGCGATACAGGGCGTCGTAAGAAATGACCGGGGGTGCAAAGCCATCGCCCTGACGCACGCCGGTACCGTAGACACACAGGCACAGCACATCGTCTCCCGCCCGGGCCGGCGTGGGGCTGCCGGCGGTGAGGGTGGGCGCCGGGGCAGATGTAAGCACCTTGTCCACACCGCCGCCCAGCGCCAGCGTCTTGATGGGCAAGTCGTAATCCGGAGTTTTTAAGAGATCAGACATTATGAAACCTCCTGAAAAATTTGATAAAATCAGTCAATACCTCAGTTTGACAATATTCTATCGGATTTTTCAGGAGGTTCCTATTACCTGAGCGCGTTATTTTTTTGGTAAAACTTATCCTTCCCGCTCTAATTTATAGAGCTTGTCCAGCAGCTCTACCCGGCTTTTCACGTTTACCTTGCGGAAGATGTTGGAGATGTGGATTTTTACCGTGTTCACGCTGATGAACATTTTCTCCGCGATTTCCTGATTGCTCAGGCCAATGGTAATGTAGTCAATCATCTGGCACTCCCGGTTGGTCAGGCCCAGCCGTTTCAGCGTAGCGTCGGAAATGGGGGTGTTCGTGTCGAACTCTTTGTCGCACACGATATACACGCAGGTGGTCATATCGCGGTAGTGGATGCCGTTATCTCCATTCTGAAACAGGTGCTGCGGGCCTTCCATGAGATTGCCCATATGCGTCAGACTTTTTCCGGGGTTGCTCAAAGACAGCACGCTGAACAGAAACCGTTTAATGCGGATGGGCTTGCTGGAACCGAAGTTCAAAATGTTGTGCTGGTTCAGCTTGTAAATCTCATTGACGTAGAACGCGTTATAGAACCGGGGATCGGAAAAGCCCAGTTCCTTCAAATATTCCTTGGCCAAGTCGTTGACGAAGGTAACATTGGTGAGATTCTCGATAATCATGATCCCCAGCGGGAAATAGTTGGTGCAGCTCAGGAGCATTTTCGCCTCGTTTTTCAGGTTCCAGATCTTCACGTAATTGTCTTCCGTGATGGCCAGAGATTCAGAAATGAGGCGAATCTCCTCGATATTATCCTCAGAGAACGGTGCATTTTCCGCGAACAGTACGATATAGGCAATATATCCGTCCGAAGTCGGCGGTTTTAAGAACAGGACCATGCAATCCGCCAGTCCCTGCGGTTTCAGCACATTTTTAAAAATGTCACGTTTCTTGTAGCCGTTGGTCTGACTGAATACCCACAGATCCGCAGAGTGATCGTAAGGGGAATACGGCGCCCAGATTTCGCTCATAAAATCCTGCACGAAGCGCATATCCACACCGTGGGTGGTGATATTGGGCGCAAAGCTGCGCTCCCCCACGTTCCCGGTAAAGCCCATGAGAGATTTGCTGTAGCCCAAATTCTTATCCAACAGCTGCAAAATGCGCTGGGTTCCCAGCTCATCGTAAGGCTCGTTGAGATAAATGGTCAGTAAATCGCTTTGCAGCTTGAGCAGCCGTTGATATTCCCGCTCGCCTATCATAGAAACGCCCTCCCATCCGTTCGCTTCTTTGTTCGTTTATTCGCAAACAAATAATACTTTTCATACCAGACGCATCGTTTTTCAGTCCGTGCGGCGCAACGCCCTTATATGGAATTATACGGTCATGTGCAGCAATAATCAATGGTTTTCAATGCATTTTTCACTTTTGCACAAATTTGACTCCCCAGAATCGTGCAGAGTCAACCAAGGGTTTTTCTTGTTTGAATTAAACATAAACATAATATTTGTATCATAAATAGATGCGGGTTTTCACCTCTGAAATTGCGCTTTCGTGAAGAAAATAGCAACTTTTTGGACGAATTCGGCGTTTCTGTATCAAAAAATAGTAGTTCCGGGTAATTGTTCGGCGGGAAAAGCCCCGATATGATTAAGCCAGAAAACGGTTTGGCTCCGCCATGCAGTGAATCAAGAATCTTGACGTCTCCGAGTTCGGAACGGAGACCATGCAGACAGGAGGAACACCAGTATGAACAATTTCAGTTATTTTTCCACCGTGCGCACCATGTTCCATAACGACCTGCGGGAAGGACTCCAGCAGGCAAAAAACATTCTGGGCGTGAACAAGGCCATGATTATGACAGACCCTGGCGTGGCAGCTCTGCCCATCTGGGAAGACATGCAGCAGGCCATGACGGACATCGGCTTTCCCTTCGAGACGTACACCGAAGTGAAGCCCAACCCCACCGACGTGACCATGACCAATGCGGCTGAGGTGCTGAAAGCCACCGACTGCGACGTGGTCATCGGCTTCGGCGGCGGCTCCGCCATCGACACCGCGAAGGCCGCAGCGCTGCTGCGCACCAACCCCGGCAAGCTTCAGGACTATTATGGCATGAACAAGGTGAAAAACCAGCCCATGCCCCAGATCATGGTGACCACCACCGCCGGTTCCGGCGCGGAAGTGACCCAGTTCATTTCCATCGTGGACACTGCCGAGCAAACCAAGCAGCAGATTGGCTCTCCCATGTGCGTGTCCAACATCGCGCTGCTGTGCCCCGCGCTGCTGAAAGATTCCCCCAGAAGCGTCACCGCCGACGCCGGCTTCGACGCGCTGGCGCACTGCATGGAGGGCTTCATCGGGCGCAAGGCCAACCCCATCACCGACGCCATCGCCATCAAGGTGTTCAGCATGATTATGAACAGCCTTTTGAAGTTCGTCAACAACCCCAATGATACGGACGCGGCCTCCGATATGATTCTGGCGGCCCATATGTCCACCATGATTGCCAGCAACATCGGCACCGGCGACGGGCACAACATCGGTCTGGCCATCGGCGGCCGCTTCAACATCCCCCACGGCACCACGCTGGCCGTCCTGCTGCCCCACGTGCTGGCGTTCAACGTCGAAGTCGCGGCGGCGAAGCTCTCGGAATGCGCCCGCGTCATGGGCATCGACACCAACGGCATGACCGAGCTTCAAGCGGCACAGGCCTGCGTCCTCGGCGTTCAGAAACTGCGCGACGATCTCCAGCTCCCCGACAATTTCAAGGATTACGGCATGACCATCACGGACGAGGATCTGGAGCGGATCGCGGACACCGCTGAGCACAAGAACAAAGTGGGCGCCTCCGCCGGCTCCGCCCCGCGCAAGGGCACCCGGGAGGACTTCAAGCGCATCGCAGTAGATGCGTATCACGGAAAGAGAATCTGCTTCTGATTTTACACAGGATTTAGAATAAAGGAGAACCGATATGTACGACAGAATCTTTACCAAAGGAAAAATCGGCGGGTGCGAAATTCGCAACCGCGTCATCCTGTCCCCGATGGACGACACCTTAGGTCAGGCCAGCGGTGAAATTTCCCCGCGAGCCATTGAGTATTACGCAAACAAGGCAAAAGGCGGCTGCGGTCTGGTCATCGTAGGCTACATTGCGGTAGTCGGCCCCGAGCTGGGCGGTATCGCCATGAGCGGCGAGACGCATCTGCGCACCCTGAACGACCGCCGCGCCATGAGCATCCTGGCAGAGCGTGTTCACGAGTACGGCGGCAAAGTGTTCTGTCAGCTGAACCACCCCGGCCGCAAGACCGCGCCGGAGTATAACGAAGGCCACAGCCCCGTGTCCGCCACCGCTCTGCCCTCCAAAATGGTAGGCAAAACGGCTCCCTGCCACGAGCTGACGGTGGACGAGATCCACCAGATCGAGGAGGGCTTTGCAAACGGCGCGGAGCACGCATGGAAAGCCGGCTGCGACGGTGTTGAGATCCACTGCGGTCACTTCTATCTGATGAGCCAGTTCATCAGCCCGATTCGCAACGAGCGTACCGACGAATACGGCGGCTCCATGGAAAACCGCTGCCGCATCGTGGTGGAAACCATCCAGAAGATCCGCGAGCGCGTGCCCGCGAACTTCCCGGTTACCTGCCGCATTCATCTGTTCGACGGCGAGGGCTACGAGGGTGAGAACACGGTTGAGGATATGATCGAGGTTGCAAAATATCTTGAGGCCAACGGCGTAGACGCGTTCAACACCACCATTGGCTCCGTGGATCGCACCGGCTCCCCCGAAATGAAGGCCGGCTGGAGAAACCCCTACTACAAGAAGTTCAAGGAAGCGCTCCACGTTCCCATCTACGGCCCGAACGAGGTCAAGACCCCCGAAGAGGCAGAGCAGTTTCTCGAAGAAGGCGTGTATGACTTTGTGGTCATGGGCCGTCAGCAGAGCGCCGATCCCGAGTGGTGCAACAAGGCCAAGGCCGGTCACCCGGAGGACATCCGCCCCTGCATTTCCTGCAACTACTGCCTGTACCGGGTCACTGCCGAGGATGCGCAGATTCGCTGCGCCGTCAATCCTCTGCTGGGTCGTGAGATCGACAATCTTCAGCCCCTGAAGCCCGGCGAAGGCACCGTCATTGTCATCGGCGCCGGCCCCGCGGGCATTCAGGCCTCCCTGACGCTTACCGAGCGCGGCTACAACGTCAAGCTCTACGACAAACGTCCGGAGCTCTGCGGCAGCCTGAATCTGGCCAACAAAGCCCCCAACAAGTTCCGCATGGACAATCTTGTGCGCTATTACACCCATCAGGTGCAGAAGAACCCCAAGATTGAGGTTCATCTGAACACCGATGTTACCCCCGCTATGCTGGATCAGTTCCAGCAGGAAAACCCCTACGCAGTCATTTTGGCCAGCGGCGGCCAGCCCATCGTGCCCCGCGCCATCCCCGGCATTGAGAAAGGTATTTCCTCCTTTGACGTGCTGAACGGCAAAGTGAAGATGACCGGCAAGAAAGTCGCCGTGATCGGCGGCGGCATGACCGGTCTGGAAACGGCCGAGCGTCTGGCAGAGGACGGCAATCAGGTCGTTGTCGTGGAAATGATGCCCATCGTCGGCAACGGAATTTTCTACTACAACGTGGTCAAGACCCAGATGTTCCTGGAAGAGCGCGGCGCGGAGATCAAGACCAGCACCGCCCTGAAAGAAGTGAAGGACGGCACCATCGTCGTCGAGCCCTACCACGGCAAGTTCATCAGCGCCAGCCTGAAGGGCATGCGGAACATCAACGGCTTTATCGACGTGAAAGACGTCGCCGAAGAAGGCCCCTATGAGATTCCCGTGGACGCGACGGTCCTGTCCCTGGGAATCCGCCCCGACCTGAGCTTCCTGGACGAACTGGAACGCCGGTTCGAGCGCGTCGTGCACATTGGCGACTGCACCAACCCCGGCCGCATTGGCGACGCCACCAGCTCCGCCTATCTGGCTGTCAAGAATCTGTAATCCCATCCCACGAAACGTTTCCCGCTCCTTTCTTTTTATGCAATGGACGCCCGGCTTGCCGAGCGTCCATTGTGCGTGGTTCCGCCGGCTTGCAAAATTATTTCCGGTGTGATACGCTGCTTTACAAATTTGGAGGCCTTTGAATGACAACGGTAACACAGTCCGGACTGCTTGCCCGGCTCATCGAGCCGAAACAGCAGATTCCGGAAGAACGCAAGCGCTTTTCCAACGCGGATTTGCGCGCGCTGATTGTGCCAATCATCATCGAGCAGTTTCTGGTGATGCTCGTAGGCATCGCAGACACGCTCATGATTACCTACGCCGGAGAATCGGCGGTGTCCGCAGTTTCCCTGGTCAATCAGCTGAACAATGTATTCATCATGATTTTCACGGCGCTGGCCTCCGGCGGCGCGGTCATCGCCAGCCAATATCTCGGCAGCCGGGATCCCGAAAACGGCAGCCTTGCCGCCGGGCAGCTGGTGATGCTCACTGCGCTGGTTTCCGTGGTGATGACGGCCATTCTCCTGCTTTGGGGCCGACCGATTTTTGATTTGCTGTTCGGTCAGGTGGAGCAGGACGTTTTGGACGACGGCATGGTCTATCTGCGCATTTCCGCATACTCGTTCCTGTTCATTGCCATTTACAATGGCTGCGCAGGCATTTTCCGCACCATCGGCAAAACAAAAATCCTGCTGTATGTATCCATTCTCATGAACCTGATCAATGTAGTGGGCAACGCCATCGGCATTTTTGCATTGCACGCCGGGGTCGCCGGGGTGGCCTATCCGTCGCTCATTTCCCGCATTGTAGCAGCCGGGCTGATGCTCTATCTGGCCGCAAGGCCGGAAAACGCCCTGCAGGTGCGCCTCCGGCAGGTCTTTGCCTGGCATGGCAGTATGATTCACCGTATTTTCCGCATTGCCATCCCCAACAGCGTGGAAAGCGGACTGTTTCAAATCACCAAAGTGGCCCTGAGCTCCATCGTGGCCCTGTTCGGCACGACGCAGATCGCCGCCAACGGTATGGCGCAGAGCTTCTGGTCCATGGCCGCCCTGTTCTGCATCGCCATGGGCCCGGCGTTTATCACGGTAGTCGGCCGGTACATGGGCGCCGGAGACATAGAAGGCGCAGAATATTACATGAAAAAGCTCCTGCGCTTGACCTACATCGGCGCAATCACCTGGAATACGCTGTTTTTCCTGATTGTCCCGCTGATTTTGCGGCTGTCCAGTCTCAGCGATGAGGCCGTCCATCTCGTGATTCTGCTGTCGCTGCTGCACAATGTGTTTAACGCCATGTTCTGTCCGGCGAGCTTTTCCATGTCCAATGGCCTGCGGGCCGCCGGGGACGCGAAATTCACCATGTTTGCCGTAATTTTCTCGTCGGTCATCTGTCGACTTTCGTTTTCCCTGCTCTTCGGATTGACCCTGCAGATGGGCGTCATCGGCATCACGCTGGCCATGATCTGCGACTGGGCGGCAAAGGCGACGCTGATATTCTGGCGCTACCGCAGCGGAAAGTGGAAAAACTTTGTGGTGATTTAACCGCGCTTGAAGCTGCGGCCACCGCAGGCAAATCTCCCACAGTGCTCATGTTCAATGCGTCCATCTGCAAACTGCAGATGGACGCATTTTTTGTTTCCGCCAAAGACGCAAAAAATCCGAACCCGTCCCCCCCCACAGGGGAGATCTGGTTCGGATAATATGGATCCGGTATCTACTCGACAAATGATACATTGCACAAAGTCTGCGAAGATGGATGCAACTGCAATGCGCTAGACATCCGGCTGATTTAAATCCTCCAGGGCCGCACGAACCGCAGCAATCACAAATGCGGAAAATGTGCAATCCTTCCCTTGAATCGCCTGTTCCACCGCTTCTACAACCTTGTTTGGAAAGCGGATGGTTTTGTTGATCGTCGGGGGGCATGGAAGGAATCTGAAAACTGCCCCACACGTTTCACCTCGCAATACATTTGTGTAGTAGCGAAACGCGATAGATATTTCCCGCAGTATGGAGCGAAGCCGCGACAGAATGCGTGAGAGGTGACTTTTAAAAAAGTCGCCGCGAACGATCTGTCGTCCGCGGCAACGTGGTCCGAGTGGAATTATAGGACTTAAAGAAATGTAGTAATATCAACGATTGACAAGTCGTTGGCAAGAGGTTTTATCCTAAATTAAGCATAAATCGCTACTGGAATAATAATTACAGCGGGAGGAGCAATTATAAATCGTACATCAGGAAGATTAAATGCAGCAAGCTCTTCGGCCTTGAACATTGATAAAAACTGCTCGCGGGTAGTGTTGTCTAATATATTTAATGTGGTTTTTCTTAGCAGATTTATTCCGTCCTCATCTTCTTTGCACACCCGAATAATTTTACCTAAAACCTTGAAGGTACCTCCGATTAGTTCAGAAATATTATCATTAGCTAAATATTGTTCCTGCGCAGATAAAACCGCAGTTCCACCTCTACTTTCTAAAATAAAGTCTACTGTTCCTGTATGCTTTAGTTCATTTAGAAAAGACTGCATTTGTCGTACCGTTACATTGTCAGTGGCCTTCTTTTCAGAAGATGCTTTTTTACTTCCCAACTGAGGCTTATCTGTGAAAATATCTGCCATTCTAAATACATCTATAAATTTTTCCATAATGTCAATCATTGGATTTTTCTGAAGTTCGCCTTCAATTTCAATAAAATCACCTGCATTTATATTTGATATATCTAAATTGTCACCAGCTTTGCAAGTTAACAAGTTGCCAGCAATAAGTTCGGATCTGAATTTAGACAGCAAAGAAACATTAGTATGGACTTTTTCGAGCTTTGTGTCCACCCCGGAAGTTGTTGACTTATCTTTTTGAAAACTACCCTCCAGTTGGATTTTTAATAGTTTGTCTAATATTGCTTTCGTAGATACACCACCAGATAGTTTTCCGGTGCTTGATGATGCATCCTGACTTGAGGAGGTAACTTCACTTACCATCGAAAAGCCGTCTTCTATAATCGCGAGCATATCTAATACAGTTTTTTCGTTCAAATAGACGGGAATAATCAACTGGTCCGATGTAACTTTCTTATCCATACTTACCTCCACTAAAATTGTAATTTAGCATTTTGATTTATTATATCATATTGGGAAAACTTTGTCACTCAATTTTGCTTTCGAGTGTAATTATAGGGTTTCCGTTCAAGAGCATTCCTCCAACCCCGCACAAACATAGGCATAGTCAAGACCACCGGCGTAGCCGGTGGCTTGCACTGGCCCTATAAGGGCCTATTACTCGCCTACGCCTTAAG
>JABLYK010000008.1 GCA_018265835.1 Oscillospiraceae bacterium
AGTAGAACTTTTTATATACACCCCGGCATAGCCGGGGGCTTCTCTTTACAGGAAAAAGCAGGGATGCTCGCAAAGCATCCCTGCTATATTTAAAACCCTAACTCTGATTTCAAGGCAGAATATCTGTTTTTTCTTGCGTTCAGGTCAGAAGAATTTCGAATTCCGGAAGCGTACAACACAATGTTTGTATTGTCAGATTTCTTATCGTCATCGCTACTTCTTTGATATGAGGTAATCCCATTTCCGAAGGCAAGCAGTTTTTCATGAAGCGCTTCGCGGCCATCTTGTGCCAGCGGTAGAGAGTCTTGAACTTCGGCCAAAACAGTAAACAGACTATAAAAATCAATGAGATGTGACCAACGTGTTTTCTTGATTTCAGGTAAAACTTGCACCAATTCATTACAGACTTTGTCGAAAGTAAACTCAATGCTCTCTTCCTCGATGAAGTCAGTCTCATATAGTGCGTAATAGTAATCCAACTTGTCTTTTTTGTTTTGGTGTCCATTCAATACGGCGATGGCTAATTCACTTATATATTCGACATCCAACATACGGCGTACTTTTTCTGCAGAAAAAAGGCCAAGATCTTTCCAGTACTCCTTGTTTGAAACCCGATTCATGGCTTGGATAAATTTCCCGGAGTAGGTGGATTGCCTAAGTTCTTGCTGATTGAGCGCAACATTGTTCTTGTTGATTCGCTGAAAAATGGATCGTATTTCTTCGTCAGAGATGTCAGGCAGACTCCTGACAACGAATTTGTAGGAAAAGAAATTAATTCTATCTTCTTCGGATAAATCCTCGAAGGAGAACGTTGCCCACTTAGTGCTTTCATCTTCTGAGATTTCATAATCCCCAGCAATAAAACCAAGCACAGCACGAATCCGTTGCTGCCCATCAACAATAACATATTTTGTCTTCCCATCTGCGGATATCTTCTCCTGAATATAAATTTCGGGGATAGGATATCCATTTAGGATGGAATCGATGAGAAAGCTCTTTTGCCTGTCCGTCCATACTGGATTTCGCTGAAACGGGGGACTCATTTCCAGTTCACCAGCATCGGAAGCTTTTTTGAACCAAGAGATATTATATGTTGTCGTATTCAAATAGTTTTTCACTTTATTTTTCCCTCCATCAATGCATGCTTTCTTTCATTGACGCTAAGTGCAATGTAATTTCGGATAGACAGAGCATCCTTGTATATCCGAAAGTTTATTTCGTGGTCTACCAGCGGTTCAGGTAGTTGGCAAGTTTTTATGATGCGATCCCATTCTCCACCAAAAGAAAGGAGCGGAAGAATTTTGTCCGTTGCGACAGTCCCCCAATAGATAAGGCGCTTTCTGTGATCTTCCAATGCGGTTTTCATTTTGGGAGAGATACCAGCGGGAGAAAGATGAATCAAATCATGCCATGCAACATCAAAATAGTAATGAGATATTATACTAATATCAATATCCGATTTTTTGTCGAAACTCTTAAAATTTTTATTTGGATTGAGGCTGAATCCTAAAGAAGCAGAGCCGGTGATAATAATATCCCTTGCGTCAATTCGCAATTTTTCTGCAATTTCATGCCGCCAAGAAATGTATTCTGCCTCATAATCTTCAAAAACATAGGGAGTATGTTCTAATATCCACTTTGTGATGAAGATAGAAGTCGTGGAAGACTCCAGTTCTTGTTTAACCAGTTCGATATCCCGTGGCATACGCTCATTCCTTTAGACAATTATCAACAAGCCATACTTTAATAGCAGAGTTTTTCTCATTATACTTCGTTTCGACTGCTTTTTCAATTCGAACATTCGCAAAGGTGTATTTGAGTTCGCATTTGTGGCATAAATCTGGTTTTATACCAGTTAGGGATGGGTTAGGGATTTTGCGGTTTTCGCAGTTTGTCTATATCGTGGCCGCCGTTGCCATTTTGCCCCTCTGACCACAGTTGAAATGTGGTCAAGCGAAACTTAAAAAACGAACTTTTAACGCAGAAAAACCGCCTAAAAGGCGGTTTTTCAAAGAAAGTTGGTCCGAGTGACAGGATTCGAACCTGCGGCATCCTGCTCCCAAAGCAGGCGCGCTACCAACTGCGCTACACCCGGTTATTTCATTATTTTATCCGGCTGGTCGTATTCTCCCAAACCATCCGCGCTGCCAGCTGCCCCGATCCCGGATTGGACAACGCAAATTTTAGCACAATTTTTTAAGAACTGCAACGCTTTTTTCCCGATTGATGTTTGGAGGGCGTTGTGGTATTATTTTTATTCGGTAAAGCAGATTCAACTTGAAATCACACAGGAGAGCAAAAGCATGAGAATGCGGAAAAAGCCCAACCTCGTTCCCCGGATGGAGCGCTGCGCGGGCGTACTGATGAACGAACCCGAAGCGCTGCGCGGGCGCTGGCTGAACACCTTCCCCGGCTACCGCGAGCTGCACTTGGAAATTGGCTGCGGAAAAGGGCGCTTCACCGCCGACACCGCCGCGCAAAACCCGGATATCTTCCTCGCAGCCCTTGAAAAGGTGCCGGACGCCATGGTCGTCGGCATGGAACGCGTAACCGCGTGCGGGCTGCAAAACGTGCGCTTCCTCGACCGGGACGCCGCCAACCTGCTCGAACTGTTCGCGCCCGGCGAAGTGGCGCGCATCTATATCAACTTCCCAGACCCGTGGAAAAAGTCACGGCAGCACAAGCGCCGCCTCACCTACCCGGCATTCCTCGCGCTGTATTCAAATCTCTTGCCGCTGGGCGGCGAGATCTGGTTCAAATCCGACAATGACCCGCTCTTTGAATGGTCGCTGGAGCAGTTTGAAAGCGAGGGCTGGCTGCTGAAGGACGTGACACGCGACCTGCATGCAAACGGCTCCGTCGGCGTGATGACCGACTATGAGGCGAAGTTTTATGAGCAGGGCATTTCCATCAACCGCTGTGTGGCGGTGAAAACGGAGGACACGAAATGCGATTTATATCCTGGAACGTCAACGGACTGCGCGCCTGTGTAAAGAAGGGCTTTGAGGAGACCTTCTGGGCGCTGGACGCGGACTTTTTCTGCCTGCAGGAGACGAAGCTGCAGCCCGGTCAGATCGAGCTTGACCTGCCCGGCTACGAGCAGTTCTGGTGCAGCGCGGAGAAAAAAGGCTACTCCGGCACCGCAATCTTCACGAAGCACACGCCGCTGTCGGTGACCTACAACCTCGGCGTGCCGGAGCACGACACCGAGGGGCGCGTCATCACGCTGGAATATCCGGAATTTTTCCTCGTCTGCGTCTATACCCCGAACGCGCAGGACGGTCTGCGCCGGCTCGACTACCGGATGCAGTGGGACGACGATTTCCGCGCGCACATTCAAACGCTCGACCGGATGAAACCCGTCATCGTCTGCGGCGACTTCAACGTTGCGCACGAGGAGATCGACCTGAAAAATCCGAAGCCGAACATGGGCAACCCCGGCTTCTCCAACGAAGAGCGCGAGAAGTTCACGCAGCTTCTGGACTTCGGGATGACCGATACCTTCCGCTTCCTCTATCCCGATCTGGAGGGCGCGTACTCGTGGTGGAGCTATCGCTTCAACGCGCGGGCCAACAACGCCGGATGGCGCATTGACTATTTTCTCTGCTCCAACCGACTGCGGGACCGCATTGAGAAGGCATACATCTGCCCGGAGATCACCGGCAGCGACCACTGCCCCGTGGGGCTTGATCTCACATGGTGAAGATCGGAAACGTCGCGATTGCAGGGAAGCTGACGCTCGCGCCGATGGCAGGCGTGACGGATGCGGCGTTCCGCGCCGTCTGCCGCGCGCAGGGCGCGGCGCTCACCTGCACGGAGATGGTCAGCGCAAAAGCGCTGGTCTACAGGGATGAAAAAACGAAAAGTCTGCTCTGGATGCCGGCGGACGAACACCCCGCCGCCGCGCAGATCTTCGGCCACGAGCCGGAGGTCATGGCAGAGGCCGCGCCGATGGCGCTGGCGCTTTCCGGAGCGGACATCCTGGACATCAACATGGGCTGCCCGGTGGGCAAGGTCATCCGCAGCGGCGACGGCAGCGCGCTCATGCGCGACCCGGAGCTGGCCGGGCGCATCGTCGAAGCCGTCGTGCAAGCGGTGGACGCGCCCGTCACGGTGAAGTTCCGCAAAGGCTGGGACGGCGGCAATCTCAACGCCGTGGAGTTTGCCCAGGTGTGCGAGCAGGCGGGCGCGGCAGCCATTGCCGTGCACGGCCGCACGCGCGTGCAGATGTATTCCGGCCGCGCGGACTGGGACGTGATCCGCGATGTGAAGCGGGCGGTAGCCATCCCGGTCATCGCAAACGGGGACATTTTCTCCGGCGCGGACGCCGCACACATCCTGCGCTACACTGGCGCCGACCTCGCCATGGTTGGCCGCGGCGCGTTCGGCGACCCATGGCTGTTCGCGCGCGGAAACGCCGCCATCGCGGGGCTTCCGGAACCGGAGCTGCCGCCGCTGCGCGCACGCATCGACACCGCTGTGCGGCAGATTGAAGCCGCGGCGGAACAGAAAGGCGAACGGCTCGCCTGTCTGGAGGCGCGCAGCCAGTTTTGCTGGTATCTGCGCGGCGTGCCGCACGCCGGGTATTACAAGCAGCAGATTGTGCATGTGAGCACGCTGGACGAGCTGCGGCAGATTGCCAAAGACATGCAGCGCAATTTGCGGGACGCGCCACTTCCCGCAGAAAGGGATTCGCAATGACGAGAGAAGAAGAATATGCCGTCATTCGCCGGGTCTGCGCCGGAGACTCCGACGCATTCGAGGCGCTGGTGACCGCATATCAAAAACAGGTATATAATCTCGCGCTGCGCACCGTCGGCAACGAGGAAGACGCGGCAGATATGACGCAGGAGGCGTTTTTGCGCGCCTACCGCTCGCTGGGCAGCTTCCGGGGCGACAGCAAGTTTTCCGTATGGCTCTACCGGCTGACGACCAACATCTGCATCGACTTTCTGCGCAGCCGCAGCCGCCGCCCCACGGTCTCGCTCACCGCGCCGGATGAGGACGAGGAACCGCAGGAGCTGGACGTGGCGGACGACCGCTTCGATCCCGTGCAGTCGCTGGAGCGGGCGGAGCTGCGCCGCGCCGTGCAGCGCGGGCTTGCCGCCCTGCCGGAGGATTACCGCCGCATTCTGATGCTGCGCGAGCTGAGCGGCCTGTCTTACGCCGAGATCGGTCAGGTGCTCCGTCTGGAGGAGGGCACAGTGAAATCGCGGCTGTTCCGCGCGCGAAAAAAGCTGTGCGATTTTCTTCGGAAGGATGGGAACCTTCCCGACAGCTTTCCGTCAAACAACATGAAAGGAGGTGCGAAGACATGACGTCCTGCGACCGGTATCAGGAGCAGATCAGTGCCCTGATAGACCGCGAATTGAATCCAGCCGAGCAGCGCACATTGGCCGCGCATGTCCGCACCTGTCCGGAGTGCAGACGGATGTACACCGCTTTCCACGGCGTTTCCGCCGCCATTTCTGATGCCGCCGTCGAGCCGCCCGCCGATCTGACTGCGCGAATCATGCAGCAGATCCACGCAGCACCGCCCGTCTTCGCTGCACCGCAGGTCAGGCAGCAGCCTGTCCGCCGCCCTGCACCGCAGCCTGCGCACACAGCGCCCAGGCCGGCGCGTCAGCCGCAGCAAACCGTGCAGCAAATGCCGCGTCAAGCTGCGCCGGAGCCCAAAGCGCCGAAGCGGAAGCGGGGGCGGATCTCTCCGCTGATCCCCATCGGGACGATTGCCGCATGTCTTGTGCTGATCGTTGGCGCCGTTGCGCTTTTCGGCCCCTCCGGCAGCAGGCTCCCCACCGGGAACACCTCACTGTCCAATGACCCCGGCAACAAGACCGTCGTTTCCCCCGCGCCGGAGCACACTGCGGCCGGCCGGCCGGCGACGCCGAATCCGGACAAGTCTCTTTCCGCCGTGCCGGACGACGCGGATTGCGTTGTGTTCACCGTTCCGGAGACCTCCAGCATCTCTGCGGAAGACAGCGTCCAGCGCAGCATCACCGATCCGGACGATATCCGCCGGCTTTCGGAGCTGCTTGTCTGCACGAAGGAGACGGATCCTGTCCCGGCTGGAACCGAGCCCGTCTGCGTTTTGCAGGATACGGACGCCGACGGCGCGCAGCGCACGTGCACCGTCTGGCTCATCGGAAGCGATATTGTCTTCCGCACCGGTGAGGACGGGCCGTATTATCTGACCCAGGACGCCGCCGACACGTTCCGCCAGCTCCTGAATCTGCGAGCCGGCTGACCGTGGAAAAACGGCCGAACATCGAAAAAAGTAGGCAATGCGCTGATGCAGAGCCTGCTTTTTTTCTTGATTTTTTGCTATTTTTTCAACAAAGAATTTCCGTTTTCCCTTGAAACAAGAAATCAACTGTGATATAATACCATCGTTTATAGTGTGCAAATATAAGAAATAGATGTTTGCAGCAATTTCAGTTGATTTGGCCGCTTGTCCGGCCATGGGAGGATAAAGTGAAACGCATCAAAGTATCAAACAACGTCATCAGAAGAATGCCCAGATATCTTCGGAAGCTGGACGATCTTAACGCAGCCGGAGTGGAGCGCATCTCTTCCGGCGAGCTGGGCCGCCAGATGGGGCTGACCCCGTCGCAGATCCGGCAGGACTTCAGCTGCTTCGGCGAATTCGGCCAGCAGGGCTATGGCTATAACGTCGTTGCGCTGCGCGGCGAGGTTGCCAAGATTCTCGGAATGGACCGTCAATACACTGCCGTACTCGTCGGCGTCGGCAACATCGGCCGCGCGCTGATCGAGAACTTCTGCTTTGAGCAGTATGGCTTTACGCTCAAGGCTGCGTTCGACGTCAACCCCGAGCTCATCGGGCAGGAGATGCGCGGCATCACCGTCCACGATTTTACCGATCTTGACAGCATTCTCTCCGAGCTGAAGCCGGACGTCGCAGTCCTCTGCGTACCGAAAAGCATGGCAAACTCCGTTGCCAACGAGATTTCTGCGCTCGGCGTACATTCCATCTGGAACTTCACCAACACGGAGCTTCAGATTCAGGACGCCGATCCCATCATTGAGAACATCCACTTCTCTGACAGCCTGCTGGCTCTGGGATATTACCTGTCCGAGAGTTTGGACGAGGCGGAAGCCCGCGCAGCGCGCGCAAAGAAAGCGTAATTGCGCGGCCAAAGGAGGCCACTTTGAAATCAAAGCGACTGATTGCCCTTGCAATGACGCTGATCCTGCTGTGCAGCGTCTGCTCCGCGTTCGCGGCCGGCGCCGGCACGGCGGAGGATCCGCTGCTGTCCAGAAGCTATCTCTCCGCCTGGTCGGAGAAGCAGGTGGAAACTGCCGTTTCCGCGGCAGACACCGCAATCCGCGCGGCACAGCGCAGCGCAAGAGTCGAGGCAAACCGCATTCTTTCCGTCACCGCAAATAACGGCATCCGGATGGAAACACTGCCCTCCGGCGCTTCGGTTGCCCTGAAGACCGGCGATTTTGTCATGCTGACCGGCGGCAGCGCCACCGTTCGCATCCAGAGCGGTGTGCTGGTGGATGCCACAACGGGGCGGACCGTCTCCTCTGGAAGCGTGGAAGCATACCACCGTTATATTGCGTGTGAGGATCTCTCCGCCGTTCTGACCGCCACCGCGCAGGAGACTGCCCTGACAATGTCCGGCACGGCCATCGTCAGCCGCTTTCTGGACGCGACGCCCACGCTGTGGTACGGCAGCGCCGTGGACTATGTCACCGCGAATGCGCTGATGCTCGGCATGGGCAATATGGAGTTTCGTCCTTCGTATACGCTCAGCCGAGCCATGTTCGTCACCATGCTGGGGCGTCTCTCCGGCGTGAACGAGTCTGACTATCCCGGCACATCCTTTTCGGATACGCCGGCGGGACAGTGGTATTCCCCCTATGTCGAATGGGGGGTGCAGGCCGGTATCGTCACGGGAATGGGCGACAATCGGTTTGAGCCGGACTCGCCCATCACGCGCGAGCAGATGGCGACCCTCATTGCCCGCTATACTGCGTACACAGGTCTGACCCTGTTGCCGATTTGCGTCACGCCCGCCGTGTTTCAGGATCAGTCCGAGGTTTCCGGCTGGGCGGAAGCTGGCGTGGATCTGATGCGGCAGACCGGAATTCTTCGCGGCGACGAAACCGGTTGCTTCCATCCGCGTAACAGCGCCACACGCGCCGAGGCCGCGACCCTTTTCATGCGGCTGTGCGGCGCCATGTCGCTCATGTGATCCGTTACAATCCACAAACCGGCGGGGCTGCGCCCCCGCCGGTACCGTTTTCCCCAAAGTCTCGCAGAGTTTCGCCGCTCGGAAGGCGGCGAAAGAAAATGAAATTTGTTTTTTCCGGCGACATGTGCGGCGGGAAAAACACCGCTCGGCCTGCAAACGTACGAGCGTAGCGAGTGCGCTGCGGCAGGCCGCAACTGTCTCGAAAAAGTGTTTACACTTTTTCGAAATTGGACCGGCGGGGCTGCGCCCCACCGGTTTTTTCATCGAAAGGAGATGCAGGCACCATGTCTGATACCATTGCCGCCATTGCCACCGGAAACGTGATTTCCGCCATCGGCATCATCCGCCTGTCCGGGGATGATACGCTCGCCGTCATTGACCGGGTGTTCCACCCGGCCTCCGGCAAGGCCATGTCCGAGTCGCCAAACCGCAAGCTGGTATACGGTGCGCTGCGCGACACCGACGGGCAGACGCTCGATCTGTGCCTCTGCACAATCAGCCGCGGCCCGTCGAGCTACACCGGCGAGGACACCGCCGAGCTGCAGTGCCACGGCTCCCCCACGGTGCTGCGCGCCGGATTGCAGGCGCTGTTTGCCGCAGGCGCGCGGCAGGCGCTGGCCGGGGAATTTTCCAAGCGTGCTTTTTTGAACCACCGGATGGATCTCACGCAGGCGGAGGCTGTTATCGACCTCATTCACGCGGAATCCGCACAGGAAGCGAAAAACGCCGTTGGGCAGCTCGGTGGCGCGGTATTGCGCCGCGCGCAGAGCGTATATGACACGCTGGCCAATATCGCCAGCCACTATCACGCGGTGATCGACTATCCGGACGAGGATATTGAAGCATTTGAGCTGACCGCCTATACCGCCGCGCTGACGGACAGCATCGCGCAGCTCCAGCGGATGCTGGACACCTTCGCGCGCGGCAGCGTGCTGCACAGCGGTGTGCCGTCCGTGATCCTCGGCCGGCCGAACGCGGGCAAGTCCTCCCTGCTGAACGCCCTGCTCGGCTACGACCGCGCAATCGTCACCGATATTCCGGGCACGACGCGCGACACCATTGAAGAGCGCGTCACGCTCGGCGGCGTGCTGCTGCGCCTGACGGACACCGCCGGTCTGCACGCTACAGACGACCCCGTGGAAGCGCTCGGCGTGAGCCGGGCACGCAGCGCAGCCGGGCAGGCCGCGCTCGCCATCGCGGTGTTTGACGCCTCTGAGCCCCTGACGACGGACGACCAGCAGGTGATTCAGGCGGCACAGCAGGCGCAAGCGCGCATCGCCGTGCTCAACAAATCCGATCTCCCTGCCGTACTCTCTGCGGAAGCATTTGCAGCGGATTTTGACCGGGTCTGCATCGTCTCCGCGAAGGAGCACACCGGTCTTGCCGCGCTGGAGGAAGCCGTCGCCGCCCTGTTCCCCCTGCCGGACGCGCCCGCAGGTGAAATTCTCACGAACGCCCGCCATGCCGACGCCGTCAGCCGCGCGCTGGAATCGCTCCGCGCCGCGCTGGACGCCATGCAGCTCGGCGTCACACCCGACGCCGTTCTGACCGAGGCGGAGGAGGCCATGGGCGCGCTCGGCGAGCTGACCGGCGCCTCGATCCGGGAAGACATCACGAACCGCATTTTCTCCCGCTTCTGCGTGGGAAAATAATCACGTCCAAGCAAAAACGGGTACGCAGCTGCGTACCCGTTTTTAGTTTGCCCTCGACTCCTCCATCGCGCGGTTGAACGCATAACCGAGGAGAATGAGCGTGCTGAACATATTGAACCAGAGCATCAGGATCACAACCGACGCGAGTGACCCGTAGACGAGCGAATATTTGGCCGACCGGCCGAACATCCAGGAAAACAAAATACTCATTGCCGACACGCACACTGCGGAAAAGAACGCACCCGGCAGCTGGCGGTTGCGCAGCGCGCGCGGCGCTGTCAACCGGTAAAGGATCAGAATCATCATCAGCAGGATGGCAAACAAAAGCACAAACCGCAGCCAGTCCCACCAGCCGCCGATGTTCACCCACGGCAGCACCTCGTCCAGCAACTTCAGAAAATGTTGTCCCGTCAGCATCAGCAGGATACAGACGAACACCGCCAGCAGAAACGCCAGCGAAAACACGAAGCTCACCAGCGCGTTCGGCACCGGAGCAAACCGGCGCGAGCCCTGGATTTCTTCCGCAATGGCTGAAAACGTGCGGAACGCTGCGGCGGCGGACGTCACCATGACGGCCAGTGCCACGAAGAACAGGACCCGGTTCGTGTTGCCGGAGACATATTGTAAAAATTCAGAAATCAGTTCCGATGTTTCCCTCGGAAGTACGAGCGACTCCACAACGGTGATCACATTGCCCGGATTCCGCAAAACCATCGCCAGCAGATCGTAAATACAGATGATCGCCGGAAACAGCGTCAGCACCAGATAGTATGCCAATGCCGCAGCCGAGCGCGGCAGGCGCTTTTCTGAAAAGATCCGTGCCATGGAAACTGCGATTTTTGTCACGCGCCAATCTTTCATGCGCAAACCTCCAGTTCAGTTTATGCGCAGGATGTGAGAAATATGTAAAAACCGCCTTCGAGCAAAGCGAAGGCGGTTTTCGGTCTCAAAATCGGACTTACTTGGAGTTGAAAATCTTAAAAATGCTGTCGAACGGATCTTCCTCCGCAGCGGGAGCAGCGGTAGGCGCGGCGGGCTGTGCCGGAGCCGGCTGTACTTCCTGCGCGGCAGCGGTATAAAGTCCCTGTGTCTTCTCTGCAGCAGGCTGCACGGCAACGGCAGGCTGCGCCTTGCTCGCCTCGTCAAAGCCGGTGGCGATCACGGTCACACGGATCTCGTCATCCAGCGAGGGATCGAAGCTCGCGCCGAAGATGATATTGGCGTCCGGATGCGCAGCCTCCTGCACGAGGTTGGCCGCGGTCTCGACGTCCTCCAGCCCCATGTCCTCGGAGCCGGTGATGTTGATGAGCACACCACGTGCGCCGTTGATGGAGGTCTCCATCAGCGGGCTGGCAACGGCCATGCGGGCGGCGTCTTCCGCCTTGCCCTTGCCGGCAGCATGTCCCACGCCCATGTGCGCGAAGCCCGCGTCCTTCATGATGCAGGTAACGTCGGCAAAGTCGAGGTTGATGAAGCCGGTGTTCTTGATGAGGTCGGAGATGCTGGTAACAGCCTGACGCAGCACATCGTCGGCAATTTCGAATGCGTTCGCCAGCGTGACCTTCTGGTCGGTGGCGTATTTCAGGCGGTCGTTCGGGATGATCAGCAGGGAGTCCACCTTGCCGAGCAACTCATTGATGCCAACCATAGCCTGATCCATGCGGCGCTTGCCCTCGAACTTGAAGGGCTTGGTCACCACGCCGACGGTGAGGATGCCGGCCTCGCGGGCGATGTCCGCGATGGTGGGCGCTGCGCCCGTGCCGGTGCCGCCGCCCATGCCGGCAGTGATGAACACCATATCGGCGTTCTCCAGGCTCTTGGCAATGTTGTTGCGGCTTTCCTCCGCGCTGCGCTTGCCCATTTCGGGGTCGCTGCCGGCGCCCTGACCATGGGTCAGCTTTTCGCCGATCTGGATCTTCTGGTCGGCGCTGGAGACGGCCAGAGCCTGTTTATCCGTATTTATTGCGACGTACTCAATTCCCTGAGTCCCGGATTTGACCATTCGGTTGACAACGTTATTGCCTGCGCCGCCCACACCAACGACTTTGATGGTGACGACATTTTCAGGACCGGATTCGGTGGTATAGGACATAATCGGTTCCTCCCTGTTTCTATTTGTATCTGGTTCGCGGATGGGCCGCGTGCGATTTTTCTTTTTATTCTTTCCCATTTTATCTCGTTTTCCTTATGAGGTCAATCTTTTTTTCCGCGTCATTTCAGCCTGGGCTGAAATGAGCACGTTTATCAATGGAAAGATCAATGGTTCCGGTGTCCTGCTCAGTGAGCTGGGCGACCGCGCTTTGCAGCATACTGAACTTGTATTCGACGTTTTCGTCCCGGCCGAGCCGGACGGTGAAGCGGCCGTCATATGCAAAGGCGGGGTTTGCCACATCCGAGATATCGACCGTCGTGACCTTACCGGTCAGCTCGCGCGTAAGGATCTGATTCAGGATCTCCGCCAGATACGTCACCTTGGCGGCGTCCGCTTCCCCGGCAGCGAGGATCGCCCCCACCTCCGGCGCCAGCGGCGTTACGCCATCGACGCGGATCAGTCCCGCCGTCTCCTCCTCAGTGGCCGTGGTCAGCAGCTTGCAGTTCTGGTCGAGCACCCAATAAGCCGTCCCGGCGTCAACATACGCCATGGCGCTGCTCTCTGTGACCGTGATGGTCACATGGCTCGGCAGTGCGAGGTTCACCTTGACCTGGTCAATATACGGCAGCTTGGAATAAATGCGGCTGGACGCCGAAAACCGGTTGACAAAGAACAGATAGTCGCCCTCTTCAATGCCGGACGCCTCAACGACCTCCTCCGGCGTGTAGAGGGAGCTGCCCTCCACCGTGATCTTCGACACTTTGAAAAAGACGCTCATGCCCAATACGAGCGCTGCGCAGATGAGCAGGAACATCAGCGGCCCGTAGAGGATCTTTCTTCGGTTTTTTACGCCGTGCGGCTTGTTGCGCCGCTCCGCTTTTTTCATACGTGGCCTCCTTTTGCCTACACCTCGCAGCAGATATCCGCGCCGAGCCCGGCAAGGCACCGGTCGAACCGGTCATACCCGCGGCGGACATAACCGTCGTCCAGCAGATCGGTGCGCCCCTCGGCGGACAGCCCCGCCACGATCATGGCCGCGCCGCCGCGCAGGTCGCTCGCCGTGAGCGGTGCGCCGGTCAGGCGCTCCACGCCGGATATGTAAGCCACCCGGCCCTCGATGCTGACGTTCGCGCCCAAGCGTCGGAACTCCTCCGCATGGCGATAGCGGTTGGCAAAGATGTTTTCCGTAAACACCGTGGTTCCGCGCGCCTTGAGACAGGCCGCCATCAGCGGCGGCTGTGCATCCGTCGGAAAGCCGGGATACGGGCGCGTCACAATGGGTCTTGGCGCGATGAGCCGTCCGCCCGAACGCAGGCGTACAGCAGACGATGTGGTGATTATATCACATCCCGCCTCAGAAAGCGAGTCCAGAACGGTAAGAAAATGCGCCGGATTCACGCCAAACAGCTCAATTTCGCCCCCGGCAGCGGCGCAGGCGCATAAAATGGTAGACGCCACGATGCGATCCGGCATGATCCGGTGCCCCACCCGCGGCACCGGCGAAAAGCCGCTGACCGTCACGGTGGAGGTTCCGGCGCCGCCGATCTGCGCGCCGAGCTTCTGCAGATAATGCTGCAGATCTACAATTTCCGGCTCGCGCGCTGCGTTGCAGATCACCGTTTCGCCCTCAGCGGCACAGGCTGCGAGCATGGCGTTTTCCGTCGCACCGACGCTGGGAAACGGCAGCAGGATGCGCGTACCGCGCAGCTTCTGCGCCCGGCAGACGATGTCGCCGCCGTGCTCCTGCACATCCGCGCCGAGCGCGCGCAGCGCCTCCAGATGCAGATCGACCGGCCGCGGTCCCAGCTCGCAGCCGCCCGGCATGGACAGCCGCGCCTCGCCGAAGCGCGCCAGAATCGCGCCCAGAAAAATCACCGACGAACGCAGCTCCCGCATGAGCGTATGCGGGATGAAATTGCGGCTCATGCCGCGCGAGTCAATGCAAACCACGTCGCCGTCGCGCTCCACCGTGCAGCCAAGATGCCGCAGGATGCGCAGCGTGGTGTCCACATCCCGCAGCTCCGGGACGTTGAGCAGCTCCGTCTCACAGCCCGCCAGCACCGACGCCGCCATGATCGGCAAAACCGCGTTTTTTGCGCCCTGCACCGACGTGCTGCCGGTCAGTGTATTCCCGCCGTTGATGTGCCATATACTCATAATCTTTCCTCCGCACAGCAATTTCATGCCATACTATGCAAAGGAACGGTTATTTGTCATTTTTTCTGCCCGGAAGCCAGCTCCAGAATCGTTTCCGCAATGCGGTCGGCCGCATCAGGCACGCCGGCAGCCTTCATGTTCTGCGCCATTTCGGAAAGCTGCTGCGGATCGTCCAGCAGCCCGCGCACCATGGCGTAAAGTTCCCCGGCGGTAAACGCGCCCTCCAGCAGCACCTTCGCGCCGCCTGCGCGCTCGAGCACGCGCGCATTGCGCTCCTGATGGTTGTTCGTCACGTTCGGGGACGGCACGAGGATTGCGGGCTTACCGATGCACGTCAGCTCCGCGAGCGTGGATGCCCCTGCGCGGCACAGCACCAGATCCGCCGCGTCCATCACCAGCGGCATGTCATAAATATACGGGCGCACCTCCATACCGCAGCGCTCCGGAGCCTGCGGGCACTTCTCGGCCAGCGCGCCGGTCATGCGCTCATACCCCAGCTTGCCGGCGGAGTGAATGAGCGTGAATGCCGGTTCTTCGCACGCGAGCGCGATGAAGTCCGTCATCATCTCGTTCATGCGCCGCGCACCGAGCGAGCCCCACACGGACACGACCAGCGGTTTGTCCGCCGGCAGACCCAGATACGCCTTGGCCTCCGCCTGCGTGCAGTCGGAAAACGCGCCGCGCACCGGCGTTCCGGTGACCAGCACCTTCTTCACGTCGGAATAATGCTGGCGGCTTTCCTCAAAACCGACCAGAATACGGTCCACCACGCCGGAGAGCATCTTGGTCGTCAGCCCCGGTACGGCGTTGGATTCGTGCACCACGGTCGGAACGCCGAGCTGCGCCGCCGCCCTGAGCACGGGATAGCAGACATAGCCGCCCGTGCCGATGGCGACGTCCGGCTGAAAATCCTTCACAATCTGCTTTGCCGCATGCGTGGCGCTCACGACATTGGAAAGGGATTTCAAATTATAGGCGATCTCCGACGGCTTCAGGCTGCGGTGGAGATTCGTGACCTCAACCGTGAGGATGTCATAGCCTGCGCGCGGCACAAGATCGGTCTCCATTTTGCCGTTCGCGCCGACGAAGAGAATGCCGCAGTCCGGCATCCACTCGCGCAGCCGCCCGGCGACCGCCAGTGCGGGATTGATGTGTCCTGCTGTTCCGCCGCAGGTAAACAGAAAATTCATAGGAACGCCTCCTGAATAGAAACAGTGCTAGGTCGTCTTCCGCGTTGGGATATCGCGTGAGACGCTCAAAACGATGCCCATCTCCGCGAGCTGCATGAGCAGCGCCGTGCCGCCGTAGCTGAAAAACGGCAGCGAAATGCCGGTACACGGGATCAGATTCGTGACGACGGCGATGTTCAGAAACACCTGAATGGACAGCAGCGTCATGATCCCGACGCAGACAAGAAAGCTGTAGCGGTCCGGCGAGTGCATGGCGATCCAGTAGCCGCGGCAGATCAGCAGCGCGAACAGGATCAGAATCGCCGCCGCGCCGACAAAGCCCAGCTCCTCGCAGACGATGGAAAAGATATAGTCGTTGTGCTCCTCGGGCAGATACAGATATTTCTGCCGGCTCTGGCCAAGGCCAAGCCCGAGAAACCCACCCGAACCGATGGACAGCAGCGACTGCACAACCTGATAGCCGTCGCCGCTCTTGTCGGCAAAGGGATCCTGCCACGCGGTGATGCGCGCCTGCACGTACGGAATGAATTTGACCGCGATGAACACCAGCACGCCGCTGGCCGCGATGCCGCTGATGAAATAGGACAGCTTCACACCACCGACAAACAGCATCACAATGGCAATGGCGCAGATGATGATCGACGCGGAAAGGTGCGGCTCCAGCATCAGCAGACCCACAATGCCGACCGTGATGATCGCAAACGGGAGCACGCCGTGCTTGAACGTCTGCATCTCGTTTTTGTAGTTGCAGATCATGTTGGCGAAAAAGAGCACCACGCCGATTTTTGCAATCTCCGACGGCTGGAACGTGGTAAATCCAAGGCTGATCCAGCGCTTTGCGCCGCCGCCGGAGGTGCCGATGATCGGCACGACCATCAGCAGCAAAACGGACGCCGCCAGCACCCAGAACGAGAACCGGCGGTACACCGCCATGTTGATCTTGGAAAAGACGATCATAAAGCATACGCCCGCCGCAGCAAACAGGCCCTGCCGCAGAAAATAGTACATTGGGCTTTTGCCCTGATAGTATGCGCGCGGAAAACTGGCCGACAGCACCATGATGACGCCGATCGTCAAAAGCAGCAGCGTCAGTACAAAAAATGGGATATCAAAGCTGCCGTGCACCGGAGCGGTGGTCTCTTGTCGTTCAGGGAGTCTTTGCTTGTTGTAATTCATGAAACCCCTCCCGGACGGCACAGCGCTCACGCGCCGAACCGATGGAAAATACCAATGAAAGAAAGAATGGCGAACACCGTGGAGATCCCGGTAAAGAGCGCGAACAGCTCTCGTTCCTTCCACTTTTTCCCCGTCCAGCCGCCCATTTCAAGATGGTGGTGGAACGGCGCCATTTTGAACACGCGCTTGCCGTGCGTCAGCTTGAACACCGACACCTGAATGATGTCCGACAGCGTCTCGATGATGTAGACAATGCCGAGCGTCACAAGGATCAGCGGCATGTCGTAGGCAAAGGCCATGGCCGCGATCGCGCCGCCAAGAAACAGCGACCCGGTATCGCCCATGAAAACCTTGGCCGGATTGAAATTATACAGCAGAAAGCCGAGCAGGCCGCCTGCAAGGCCGGATGCGAATACGCCGAGGGAGAGGTACGTCTCGCCCCACAGCATCGTCACCACGACGAAAAACACGCACACCGGAAAGCTCGTACCCGTTGCGAGGCCGTCCACACCGTCGGTGAGATTCACGGCGTTGACCGTGCCAACGATGACAAATGCGGCGAAGATCACATACACCGGCTCCGGAATCGGAACCGACACGTTCCAGAACGGGATATAGAGATTCGGCGTCACGTAGCCGAACTTCCGCATCAGGAAGATGAACGCCACCGCAGCTACGAGCTGCAGCAGGAACTTCTTTCCCGCCGTGAGTCCGAGATTCTGCTTTTTCTTCAGCTTTTCATAGTCGTCCAGAAAGCCGATGGCGCCGAACACCAGCGCGAACAGCAGGCAGAAAATGTGGCCGTAGTCGCCTGCCAGCATACTGCTGAAGCCGACCGTCAGGCACACGACGGCAACGGCGGCAATGAACATTACGCCGCCCATGGTTGGCGTGCCATTTTTGGACATGTGCCACGTGGGGCCGTCCGTCTTGATGCTTTGCCCTGCCTTGATCCGGCGCAGGAACGGCACCAAAAACACCCCGATCCCGCTGGCTACGATAAATGCGATCACAAACGCCAGAATCAGCTTCAACGTCATTTCTGTTTCCTCTTCTCCAGTATTTCTGCGACGATCTCCCGCTCATCCATGTGGATCTTCGTCTTGCCGATGATCTGATAATCCTCATGGCCCTTGCCGCAGAGGATGATCACATCGCCCTTGCCATGGTTTTCGATGGCGTACTCGATCGCCTCGCGGCGGTCGGGGCGCACGACATACGGCGTGCGCGTCTCCTTCAGACCGGGCAGGATATCGGCAATGATGGCCTCCGGGTCCTCGGTGCGCGGGTTGTCGCTCGTGACGATGACGAAATCCGCTTTCTGGCCGGCAATGCGCCCCATCTTCGGGCGCTTGCCCCGGTCGCGGTCGCCCCCGCAGCCAAAGAGGATCACCAGCCGGCCGGGCGTGAATTCGCGTACCGTGGTGAGAATGTTGTCAATCGCGTCGGGCGTGACGGCATAGTCGATGAGGATGGTGTAATCTCCGTCCGTTTCCACCACCTCCGCCCGGCCCTTGACGCCCTTGGAGGTCGCCAGCGCCGCCGCGCACTCCGGCAGCGTGACGCCCAGCGCCAGCGCGCACGCAATTACGCTCAGCGCGTTGTAGACGGAAAACATGCCGGGGATGCCGAGCTTCATACGCTCCAGGCTGTCGCCGGTCATGGCGACAAAGCGCACGCCGGGCGCAGACAGGCGGATGTCCTTTGCCACCAGGTCGGCGTGATTGCTCTTCGCCGAGTAGGTATACATCGGGCACTGTGCGCGATCGAGCATCACCGGCGCCCACGGATCGTCGAGGTTCACCACGCCCTGATCGCACTGGGAAAACAGGAGCGCCTTCGCCTCGGCATAGGCCTCCATGGTTTTATGAAAGTCGAGATGATCCTGCGAAAGATTCGTAAAAATGCCGACGGCGAACCGGATGCCTGCCACACGGTGCAGCACCAGCGAGTGGGAGGAGACCTCCATCACCGCATAGGTGCACCCCGCGTCCACCATCGCGCGCAGCAGCTTCTGCAGCTCATAGGAGTCGGGCGTGGTGTGCTCGGTGTGCAGCGCCTCATCGCCGATCAGGTTGGCGTTCGTGCCAATCAGCCCCACCTTCGCGCCGCGCGCCTGCTCCAGCACATGCTTGATGAGCGTGGTGGTCGTCGTTTTGCCGTTCGTGCCGGTGACGCCGATCATCCGCAGCTCGCGCGCGGGGTAGCCAAAGTAGGCGCAGCTCACCTGCGCAAGCGCAAGGCGGCTGTCTGCCACGAGGATATAGGGAACATCCGTCTCCGGCTTTCGCTGGCACAGCACGGCGGCCGCGCCCTTTTCCGTGGCCATGCCGATGAACCGGTGGCCGTCGGATTCATAGCCGCACACGGCAACGAACAGGTCGCCCGGCTGCGTCGTGCGGGAGTCAAAGCTGATGTCCCGGATTTCTGTTTCAAGCGCGGCGGTGCATTCGAGCACGCACACCTCGGAAAGCAGTTCTTTGAGTTTCATAACGGGTCCCTCCGTCGTTCGTATCAATATCTGCCGATCATGCTGGTATCGTTCGTGACGAGCGTCACTTCCACGACCGTTCCGTGCTCCACAAGCGTGCCCGATGCAATGCTCTGCCCGGAAATGATCTGCGATGTGCTCGTGATCGAGCTGTTCGTGCGCAGATACAGCCCGTAGGCTGCGAGCCGGTCGCGCGCCGTCTCGTACGTCAGATTCGTCAGATCCGGCATCTGCTCCTGCTCGGCGGATGGTTCCGATCCCGCATAGAGCAGGATGGTACTGCCGCTCGCTACAACCGTGGAGCCGCCGGGAAGCTGCTGCGTGATCTTGTCGCCGTCGCCGATGACGCGGACGTTCAGGCCCACCTCCTGCAGCGCGGCCTTCGCCTGCTCGACCGTGAGACCGGTGACGTTCGGCACGGTCTTATCCATGTAGGTTTTTTCCGTATCGGTGTATTCCGGCTCGACGCCCATATACGGCAGAATGTCGGCCATCATTTTGCCCACTGTGGGCGCGGCCATCTGGCCGCCGCTGATGTAGATGCCGCAGTCGTTGCTCGGCGTGTCCAGCAGCACGAGGATCACGATCTGCGGGTCGTCCGCCGGCGCGACGCCGATGAACGAGACGATGTATTCCTTCGGGCCGCCCGCCACGTCCTGCGCGACCTTTTCAGACGTGCCGGTCTTGCCGCCGATGCGGTAGCCCGCGACGTAGGCATTTTTGCCGGTGCCGTCCACCGGATCGCCGACGACCTTCTCCAGAATCTCGCGCACCTTGGCGCTCGTCTGCTCGCTGACAACCTGCCGCACGACCGTCGGTTCGCTCGCCGAGACGATCTTGCCGCTGCTGTCGGTCACGTTCTTGACCACATACGGCTTCATCAGGTTGCCGCCGTTGACGCACGCGCTCACCGCAGTGATGAGCTGCAACGGCGTGATGGTAAATGTCTGGCCGAAGGAGGCCGACGCAAGCTGCGAGAGGTTTTCCGTGTCGTAGAACGTGTTCTGGCTCCACCAGATGCTGCCGCTCTCGCCTGCGAGGTCAATGCCGGTCTTGGCCGTGAGCGTGGCATCCATGTTCTCTGTCAGGTTCAGGAAGCCGAAGGCTTCCGCATATTTGTAAAACGTCTGCGCGCCGACCTTCTGGCCGATCTGCACGAGCGCGACGTTGCAGGAATGCTGAATCGCCTGCGTGAGCGTCTGCGAGCCGTGGCCGCCGGTCTTCCAGCACTTCAGCGGGTCGGTTCGGCCGAGCACGTTCGTGGTACCGCCGCAGTAGAAGGTGGAATTATCGTCCACCAGGCCTTCCTCCAGCGCCATGGCCAGCGTGATGATTTTGAATGTGGAGCCAGGCTCATACGTATCAGACAGCGCCTTGTTGCGCCACTGAAGCTGCTGCGCCGCGCTGCGCAGCTCCGCCGCTTCCTCGTCGTTTTCCGCTGCATCGATCTCCGCCTGTGCCTCCTCGCTGACCGCCTGATAGTCGTTCAGGTCAAAATTGCCGAGCGAGGCCATGCCCAGAAGCGCGCCGGTTTTGGGATCCATGGCGATTGCCGCCGCGCCGTTTTGCACGTCGTAGTCCTCCACGGCCTGCTGCAGGTGCTTTTCCATGTAATACTGAATGGTCGCGTCGAGCGTGAGCGTCACATTCTCGCCGTTGGAGGCGTCGTAATAGTCCTCATAATCGACGAAGAGCATATCCGTGCCGTTGCGGTCCGTGGCGCGCACCACGCGTCCCTTGCTGCCGGACAGCGCATCGTCATAGCGGTTTTCAATGCCGGACAGGCCGCTGTTGTCCGTTCCGACAAAGCCGATGATGTGCGCGGCCAGGCTGCCGTAAGGATAATAGCGCTTGGTATCCGCCTCGATCTTGACGCCGACGATGTCGTTTTCTTCCTTGAACGCGCGCACCTGATCGGAGACGTCGCTCTCCACCTTGCGCGCGACGACCTTATACCACGACTTGGTATCGGAGGTCATCTCCAGAATCTTGCCATAGTCCACGCCCAGAATTTCAGACAGGCTGCGCGCGATCAGCACGGGATCTTCGTCATACTTCGTGATCTCCGCCGGGCTGACGAAAATGGTGTCCACCGACGCGCTTTTGGCGAGGATTTTGCCGTTCGTATCATAGATGGTACCGCGGGAGGCGGCGATCTCCGTTTCGCGTACCTGCTGTGAAATCGCCATATTTTGATACTCGTCGTGCTGAATCACCATAACCTGATACAGCTTTGCCACAAGGACTAAAAATGCGACGATGCCGCACACCACCAACAGGAAAAGTGTGCGGCGAAGCATCATGCTATTGGGTCTGCGGGCGTTCTGACGCCCAGAGGTTCCTTTGGCCATGTCTGTCTCCTTGTTCGCGCAGTGAGGATAGTATCATCTTACAGGCCGGCTCAGTTGAAATATTCCACAAGGGAAGAAATAAAGTCGCCGAATCGGTCTGCCAGCCCCACATGCTCCGCGTCCTCGGCAAGAATGACCGCCTTGTCCTGCGCGGTGCTGTTGACGTAGTAGAGCTGGTCGCTGCGGGGCTTCTGCATGCCCAGCTCGTTGATGGCGTAGTCCTCGATCTCCGTCAGGTTGAACGCGCTCTCATAGCCGATGAGGAGCTTATCCTGCTCCTCCTGCAGCGTGGCGACATGACTCTCCAGCTCGGAGACAGCCTCCGATGCAGTGCTGAGCTGGGCGCGCGCCATCAGCGACAGCGCCAGCAGCACGGCGGCAAGCGCAAAGCCGAGCACCGCCAGCGGCGAGATGGCCTGCTTGGGAACGGCGACGGTTTCCGGAACGACTTCCTCCACCGTCCGTGGAGCGGCGGGGATATCCACCGGCGCGCTGTAGAGGTACTCCTCTGCCGCCGGGCGGCTCAGATCATAAGCAAGGCTGCCGTTGACTGCGTTGCCGGGGTATGTTCTTTTGACGGCTGCTTTTGCCATAATGTTTCCTTTCTCAGATACGTTCCGCGACCCGGAGCTTGGCGCTGCGGGAACGCGGGTTGGATTCCAGTTCCTCCGGAGCGGGAAGAATCGGCTTGCGCGTGACGCTTCTGAGCGTTTGCACAAAGCCGCAGGTGCAAACGGGGAACTCCCGTGGACAGGTGCAGCCGTTTTCCCGTGCTGCAATGCCGGTCTTCACGATGCGATCCTCCAGAGAGTGAAAGCTGATGACGGCGATGCGTCCGCCGGGACGGAGCTTGTCCGGCGCGGTGGCCATCATGGCACGCACGGCCTCCAGCTCGTCGTTCACGGCGATGCGGATGGCCTGAAAGGTGCGCTTGGCCGGATGCTGCTTTTCGCGCAGCGCGGCGGCGGGCATGGCGCTGCGGATGACCTCCACAAGCTGCAGCGTGGTGCGGATCTCCCGCTGCTCCCGCTCGCGGACGATAGCCGCGGCGATGCGGGGCGCGTAGCGCTCCTCGCCGTAATCATAGAGAATGCGGCGGAGTTTTTCCTCCGGCCAGCGGTTGACAATGAACCATGCATTGAGATTGTCCGTCTCGTCCATGCGCATGTCGAGCGGCGCATCGTGCATGTAGGAAAAGCCGCGCTCGCTCTCATCGAGCTGCGGAGAGGACACGCCGAGGTCGAAGAGCATTCCGTCCACCGCGTCAATGCCGAGATCGTCCAGAATCTCCGCCGTGTCGCGGAAGTTGCCGTGCACAAGCTGCACACGGTCTCCATAGGGTCTCAGCCGTTCGCCCGCGCGGCGGATTGCCGTCTCGTCCCGGTCAATACCGATGAGCTTTCCGGTGGTCAGCCGCCTGGCAATCTCCTCAGAGTGGCCGCCCATGCCGAGCGTCCCGTCCACATAGATGCCTTCAGGCCGGATGCTGAGGCTGTCGATGCATTCCGGAAGCAGCACGGAAACATGTTTTGCTTCCATCAGAAATCCAGCTCCTCCATGACTGCCGCGATGTTCTCCGGCAGCGTCTCCTGCTCGTAGATCGCGTTCCAGCTCTCGCTGTCCCAAAACTCCGCGTGGTTGTTGCTGCCGACAACGGTGACGTTCTTCACCAGCCCCGCGAAATCGCGCAGGTTCTGCGGCAGCAGGATGCGGCCCTGCCCGTCCAGCTCACATTTGGCGGCGTAAGCGAACAGCGGGCGCATTTTGCGCTGCTTCACATACGGCATGGCGTTGACCTTATCGGAAAACACCTGCCAGTTTTCCGCACTGTACGCAGACAGGCACTTGTCCATCGACAGCGTCACATAAAACACGTCGCCCAGCTCTTCCCGGAGCTTTGCGGGGATAAAGAGTCTGCCTTTGGCGTCCAGACTGTGCTGATAGACACCGGTCATCTCTGTCTCCCCCTCTCCGAAAAATTCTGTGCGCCGGTGGTGCGGTCCTCATTGGGAGGGTTGTGAAAATGCTGTGCACTTTTGTTGCACTTTGCTCCACTTCTCCCCACTTTGTATTCCTTATTATAGAGGGAAGCCCATCAAAAAGCAAGTAAAAAATTGTCGATTTCTTCTTGAGAAATCATACCATCTGCACGGCATGATGTCGTTTTCCCAATAAGCACAACACCTTGTGGCCGCGCCTGCGGGGGACACAAAGCGCGGCACAAAATATGGATTCATCTGGATAACTGACCGCGCCGGAAAGTCTGTTTTTTCGCCCACATCCGCAAAAATTTCGGCAAAAACGCAAAAAGCCGCCGCCGGCGTCAGAAGAAGCTCGCTCCATTCCGCTTCCGTCAACCGCCGAAAGCTCCACATTCGCTCCCTCCTTCTTCCTTTTCGCGGCGCGCCCCTTCCTTCGGGGCGCGCCGCGAGATTTCGGAGGTGTCCGGGGCGCAAAAAACCCGCCGCCGGAAAATCCGGCGGCGGCTTTTTGCTTGTTCGGTTTTGGGACTCACGCCTCCTGCGGCTCCTCCTCAGGCGCTTCTTCGAAGGTGATCTTCGGCTGCTGGGGCTGCGGCGCGGCGGTGCCCATGGCGGCGCGGACGCCGGCGCGGGTCTGCTGGACGCCTCCGAGCGCTGCGGAGATGGTCTCCTCCGTGCGGCGGAGCATGTCCTCGCAGAACTCGCTGGAGGCGCGGCGAAGCTGCTGTGCTTTGCTCTCAGCCGTGGAGAGCATTTCGCTGCTGCGGGATTCCGCCTCGGCCAGCATTTCGCTGCTGCGCGCTCTGGCGATGCGCACGATCTCCTGCCCGTCCACGAGCGCGCGGGCGCGCTCCTCGGCCTGATTGCGGATCCCCTCCGCCTCGCGCTTGGCGTTGTTGATAAACTCGTTGCGCGCGGAGACCAGACGCTTAGCCTCTGCCAGCTCGACTGGGAGCGCGGTCTTGATCTCATCGAGGATTTCCAGAATTTTATCGCGTTCCACGATGCATTTTTCGTTTCCGAGGGGAACGCCCCACGCCTCGGACACCATTGTATAGAGCATTTCGATGAGTTCCATGACTTCCTGATCCATTTTTGTAGCCTCCCATATCGTTTTCCGATCCAGTTTCGGTGCTGCGGGGTGTCGCTTGTTTCAGAGAATGATTGTTACTTCCGGGCATGCTCCATCACATCGTCAATGATCTCGCACGGTACAAACTCGGTGAGATCCGCGCCGTAGGACGCCATTTCCTTGACGACGGACGAGCTGAGGAACGTATATTTTTCACTGGCGGTCAGAAACATGGTATCCAGATCGGGATTGAGCTTTTTGTTGATGAGCGCCATTTGAAATTCGTTTTCAAAATCGGTATTCGCGCGCAGCCCCTTGACGATGACCGCGCCCTCCTCGAACTGGTTTGCGTACTCCGCAACCAGCCCGTCAAACGTCGTGACCTTCACATTCGGAAAGCGGGAGACCACACGCCGCGCCAATTCCACACGCTCCTCGCGCGTAAACATGGGGTGCTGTTTCCCTGCGTTTTTCATGATGCATACGACGACCTGATCGAAAATGCCGGACGTCCGGCGGATGATATTCAGATGCCCCAGCGTCATAGGGTCGAAGCTGCCGGGGTAGATTGCTGTTTTCATGCCTGTGTTCCCTTTCCGTAGAGGGTCAGTTTAATTTTGCCGTAACCGCGCTCCCGCGCCTTATAATACGGTGCCGGAACGTCCGGCAGCGCCTTTTCACGACGGCTTTCGCAGACTATTATACCACCATCGGTCAGTATGTCAAATTTTATAACAGCTTGCAGCGCTTTGTCAAGCAGTCCCGTATCATAGGGCGGGTCCAGGAAAATCAGGTCGAACTGCCCGCAGCCGCCGAGATAGCCGATGGACTCCGTCTGCACGACCCGGCCCTCCAGCCTGCAAGCCGCGAGATTCGCGCGCACAAGCTTCACGGCGTCCGTGCTTTCGTCCACAAACACGGCGGACGCCGCGCCGCGGCTGAGCGCCTCGATGCCGAGCTGCCCCGTGCCCGCGAACAGATCCAGCACGCGCCGGCCCTCGATGTCAAACTGGATGGTATTGAAGATGGCCTCCTTCACGCTGTCCGTCGTCGGGCGGATGGCCATGCCCTCCGGCTCGCGCAGCCTTCTGCCGCGCGCCGTACCTGTGATTACTCGCATTGGTCGGTTCCTTTCGTGTGGTAATGGTCATAGATCGCGCGCGCCGTGGATGCGGGGACAACCTCGCAAAGCGCCTCAAAGGACGCCGCGCGCACGGCCTTCACGCTTCGAAACGCGCTCAGCAGGGCGTTGCGCCGCTTCTCCCCCACGCCGGGGATTGCATCCAGCTCCGATACGAGCGACGCGCGGCGGAGCGAGCGCTGATATTCGATGGAAAACCGGTGTGTTTCCTCCTGGATGGTGCCGATCAGGGCAAACACGGCCTGATTGCCCGCGATGCCGATCTCCGCGCCCTCCGGCGTGATGAGCGCGCGCGTGCGGTGGCGGTCGTCCTTGACCATGCCGAACACCGGCACGGCGAGCCCGAACCCGTCCAGCACGTCCTTTGCCACGGCCGCGTGCTCCGCGCCGCCGTCGATCAGCAGCAGATCGGGCAGCTCGGCAAATTTGCCGTCGCCGTCCAGATAATGCTGAAACCGGCGCGTGACCGCCTCGCGCATGGAGGCGTAGTCGTTCTGCCCCGCCGTGTCGCGGATGCGGAACTTCCGGTAGTCCCGCTTGAGCGGTTTGCCGCGGCGGAACACCGTCATGCCGGCGACGATGCCCGTATCGCCGAGGTTGGAGATATCAAACGCCTCAATCCGCTCCGGCGGCGCGGGCAGTTCGAGCGCTTTCTGGAGCCATTCGAGCGTTTTCATGCCGCGCTGCGCAGCGGTCGTTGCGCGCAAAATCTCCTCGCGCGCGTTCATGGCGGCGCTCTCCGTCAGGCGGCATTTGTCGCCGCGCTTCGGAACCTCGATCGCCACCTTGTGCCCCGCCTTCTCCGTCAAAAGCGCCTGCAGCGCGTCCGACGACTCGATCTCGCACGGGAGCAGGATCTGCCGCGGCCACGCGCCGCGGTTTTCGTAGTACTGCTGCACCAGATCGGAGATTGCCTCCGCGTCCGGCTCCAGCGGCTCGTCCATCAGTTCGAAGTCCTTGCCGGTAAGATTTCCGTCCGTGAAATGCAGCACCGTGAAGCAGCACTTTGCCCCCCGCTGGAATCCCACCGCGTCCGTATCGGCATACGCCGTGGCAATGACGCGCTGGTGGTTCTGCAGTCCCTGTACGGCACGCAGCCGGTCGCGCAGCTCGGCGGCATACTCAAAGCGCAGCGCCTCCGCCGCTTCCTCCATGCGCTGCTGCAGCTCGGCGGTCAGCTCTGCGGTCTTGCCCTCCAGAATCAGCTCCGCCGCGCGGATGGCGCTGCGGTATTCCTCCGCCGACGCATCCTTCAGGCAGTAGCCCGCGCAGGTGCCCATATGGTAGTTCAGGCACGGCCGCTGCCGCCCGATGTCCTGCGGAAACCGGCGCGAGCAGGTCGGCAGCTTCAGCGCCTTGCAGATTGTGTCGATGATGTCCGCCGTCATGCTCCGGCCGCCGTAGGGGCCGAAGTATTTCGCCCCGTCCTTCTCCATCCGGTTGGCGAGCGAAAACGTCGGATATTCGCTCTTCGCATCCAGCCGGACGAAGGGATAGCCCTTGTCGTCCTTGAGCAGGATGTTGTATTTGGGCCGGTGCAGCTTGATGAGCGAGTTTTCCAGCACGAGCGCCTCAAATTCGGACTGCACCACGATGACGTTGAAATCCGCCACGTGCGAGACCATGGCCGCCACCTTGGGCAGATGCTCGCCGCGGAAATAGCTCGTGACGCGGTTTTTCAGTGCCTTGGCCTTGCCGACATAGATGACCGCGCCGGCGCTGTCCAGCATCAGGTACACGCCTGGCAGCAGCGGCAGCATATTGGCTTTTTCCCGAAGCTCGTCCAACCGGAGCTTTTCCATTGCGCGTCCCTCCGTCAGACTGCTTCCGGCGCGCGCTGGCCGAAGATGCACCAGAGCGTCACCGTTGCGATGACAACCGCGCCCCCGGCGAGCGCGAACACGCCGGGCGCCTCGCCGTCAAACAAAAACACCCAGACCGGGTTGAGCAGCGGCTCCAGCGCGCCGAGCAGCGAGCAGGCCAGCGGCGGGCAGTGCTCCGTCGCCCGCGCACACAGCACATAGGGGATGCCGAGCTGCACCACGCCCAGAATGACGACATACAGCACCGGCAGCGCGGAAAACACCGGATGCGTCGTAAACAAAAGCGGCACGCTGCAGAGAAACGTCACCAGCTGGCCGATCAGGATGGCGCTCATGCGCTCTCCCTCTCCGCCGCAGCGGTTGAGGTTCATATACATCAGCCCCATCAGCAAGCCGGACACAATGGCGACCAGATTTCCGGCAATGTGCCCAGGCGACAGCTGATCGAAGAAAAACAGGGAGATGCCCGCCATGGTGAAGACCACTGCCAGCACATCCGTGCGGCGAAACTTCTGGTGCAGAAACAGCACCGACAGCACCATGATGAACAGCGGCGCCGTGAACTGCAGCACGATGGCGTTCGCCGCCGTGGTGAGCTTGTTTGCGCTGACAAAGCAGAAAAACAGGAGCGCCATGCACACGCCTGCCACGACCGTGCGGCGGTTGAGGAGGAAGCGCAGATGCCTGATTTTCATATAAACCAGCACAACCAGCCCTGCAAACAGGCTGCGCAGTCCCGCGATCACGAACGCGTTCCACGGGATCAGCTTGATGAAAATTCCCGCGATGCTCCACAGTGTGGCGCACACGAGCATTTCCAGAATGGCGGTATTCTTTTGCTTTTGCGTCGTCATAAGCTTCGTCCTGTTCATAGCTGAACAGGGGCGTGCAGAATCACACGCCCCTGTTTCGATTTTTCTGTTGAATTACTCCGAGAAATCAGAGTTAATCAGTGCAACCAAGGTATCAATCGCTTCCTGCTCGTCAGCGCCGTCGGCCACGAGGGTGACCGCCGTCCCCTTGACGATGCCGAGAGACAGTACGCCGAGAAGGCTCTTTGCGTTCACGCGTCTCTCGTCTTTCTCGATCCAGATGCTGCTCTTGAATTCGTTCGCCTTCTGGATGAAGAAGGTCGCGGGCCGTGCATGGAGTCCCACCTGATTGTTGATGACTGCTTCTTTCGTGATCATATTCTCCACTCCTTATGCACCTATTATGCACCCACAATATTATCAAAATCCCCCGATATCGTCAACCAGTTTTCACTTTTTCGTAGAGTTGCACAGCGTTTTTGCCAACGTAGATTTTGGATTTTATTTCAGTTCCACAACTGTTACACCGGTTTCTCCCTCGCCGTAACGGCCAAGACGGAACGACTTCACAGCCTTGTTCTTTTTCAGCTCCTGCTGCACCGCCGCGCGCAGCGCGCCGGTGCCCTTGCCGTGGATGATCGTGACCTTTTCGAGCTTTGCCATGACGGCGTTGTCGATGAATCGCTGCGTGGCGGCGACAGCCTCCATGCGCTCCATGCCGCGCAGGTCGATTTCCGACTCCGCCGCCATACGGCGCAGCTGCGCAGCCTGCCCGGAGGACGTTTTCACCTGCACCGGCTTTGCATCCTGTAAAAGATACACCTCTTTTTCCTTCGCGGTCACGTTCATGATTCCGGCGCGCAGCGTGAGCGTGCGGTCTGCAGAGATGGCCGTGACCGTGGCCTTGACGCCCATGGACAGGATCTCCACCGTATCGCCCACCTGCACGGGGCGCGCGGACACCTTTTTCTCCTGCGGCTGTTCCACGGCGGCAGCGGCCTGCTCCTCCGCCAGATTCAGCCGGCGGCGGAGCGCCGCGCGCGCCTCGTTCGCGCGGTGGTGGTCCTCGTCCTCGCGCTCCATACGGCGCAGCTCATCCAGCTCGTCGAAGACCGACTCCGCCGTGCGCCGCGCCTCGCCGATGATGCGCTCGGCCTCGCGGCGGGATTTCTCGTCCGCCTTTTCGAGCCGGACGGACAGCTCCGCCTTCAGCATCGCGGATTTTTTGGCGTTCTCCTCCGCCTGGCGCAGCTGTTTTGCCGCCTCGAACCGGTCGCGCTCCAGCATCTGGCGCACCTGCTCCAGCTTTTCAATCGTCGCCTCGAAGCTCGCGCTCTCGCTGCCGACGCGGCTGCGCGCATCTGCGATGACCTCCTGCGGCAGTCCCAGCCGCTCGGAAATGGCAAAGGCATTGGACTTGCCCGGAATGCCGATGAGCAGATGGTACGTCGGGCGCAGCGTTTCCACATCGAATTCGCACGAGGCGTTCATGACGCCCTTTTCCGTCGTGGCGTAGACCTTCAGCTCCGTATAGTGCGTCGTCGCCGCGATCATCGCGCCGCGCTTTCTGGCGTTTTCAATAATGGCGATGGCCAGCGCCGCGCCCTCGGTCGGGTCGGTGCCGGCGCCCAGCTCGTCGAACAGCAGCAGCGACCGGTCGTCGCACTCGCGCAGGATGCGCACGATGTTCGTCATATGCGCCGAGAACGTAGACAGCGACTGCTCGATGCTCTGCTCATCGCCGATATCCGCCATCACCTCGGCAAAGACGGGCACGCAGCTTCCGTCCGCCGCCGGGATGTGCAGGCCGCACTGCGCCATGGCGGAGAGCAGGCCGATGGTCTTGAGCGTGACGGTCTTGCCGCCCGTGTTCGGGCCGGTGATGACGAGCGTGTCGTAATCCTCGCCAAGCGCCACGTCGATGGGCACCGCCGTGTCCTTCGGCAGCAGCGGATGGCGCGCGCGGCGCAGATGCAGATCGCGCTCGGTGAGCGCCGGGGCGACGCAGTCGAGCCGGTAGCTGAGCTTGGCCTTGGCAAAAATGAGATCCAGCTTCACCAGCACGTCAAAATCGCAGGTGATATCCTCCCGGTGCGCAGCGCAGTCCGCCGACAGCTCCATGAGGATGCGTTCAATTTCGGTTTTCTCCTTCGCGCGCAGCTCCCGCAGCTCGTTGTTGGCCTTCACCGCCGCCATCGGCTCGATGAACAGCGTCGCGCCGGAGCTGGACACATCGTGCACCAGACCCGGCACCGCGCCCTTGTGCTCGGCCTTCACCGGCACGACGTAGCGCTCCGAGCGCATGGTGATGATCGGCTCCTGCAGCGCCTTGGCGTAGCTCGGGGAGGAAATGATCTTCTGCAGCGCGTCGTGCACACGCGCAGACGCGGCGCGGATCAGCCGGCGAATGGACGCAAGCTCGCTTGACGCGGCGTCGGCAATCTCATCCTCGCCGGTGATGGAGCTGGTGATCTTGTCCTCCAGAAAGCGGTTGGCCTGCAGGGAGTTGAACAGATAGTCGATGCAGCTTTTCTCCTGCCGGTCGGCGGTGCCGTAGGCGCGCACATAGCGTGCCGACTGCAGCACACCCGCGATCTCCAGCAGCTCGCGCGTGTTGAGCATACCGCCCATATCCGCGCGCTGCAGCGATGCGCGCACGTCCTTCACGCCAGAAAACGACGGGCTGCCCTTGACGACCATCATCGTCGCTGCGGCGGACGTCTCGTTCAGGCGCTTTTCCACCTCGGCGCGGTCGCCGGAGGGACGCAGCGCGCGGGCGGAATCCCGCGCGGCGGTACTCACCGCCTCGGCGGCCAGCAGGTCCAGAACCGCCGGAAGCTCCAGCGTTTTCAGGGATTTTTCATATTGTTCTTTCATATGTCTTTCACTTTCTTCCAATAGTCCAGCGATGAGAACCCGCGTTCGAGCTGCGCGCGCAAATAGTCCTCGCAGACCGTGCCGAGCTGGCTTAGGCCCGCCTCGCTGACCGCGAACGAAAAAATCTTTTTGGGGTCGGCATAGACGATGTGCCGCATGGCGGCAAGCGTCTCCGGCAGCAGCGGCGTCACCGCGCCGGGGCTGGATGCGCGGCAGCGCGCGCAGTACACCGCGCCCCCGTTGGGATAAAACCACGGCTGCTCCGGCCCCGGCGCGCCGCAGTGCGCGCAGCCGGTGAGATCCGGCTCATAGCCCGTGATGCTCATCAGGCGCAGCTCAAACACCGCCTTGACCTGCTTTTGGCTGCACAGCCCGCGGCTGAGCGCATACAGGCTGTTGAGCCCGAGCTGGAGCACCGCACGATCCGGGCAGTCCTCGTCCGAGAGCGTTTCAAGCAGCTCTGCAAAATAGCTGCCGAGCGCGAGCGCGGAGAGATCGTCCCGCAGGCCAAGAAACTGCTCCACCGTGACCGCCTCGTTGAGCGACCAGCGCCCCTTGTTGCCGAAGAGCGTCATTTCCGAAAAGGTCAGAAGCTGCGTCGCGGCGGCAAACTTGCTGCCCTTGCGCATGGCGCCGCGCGCGCGCAGCGTGAGCTTGCCCTCCCCCTCCGTGAGGACGGTGAGGATCTTGTCCGCCTCCTTATAGCGCACCTCCCGCAGCACCAGACCGCGCGTTGTGTTGAACATGGTATGTACCTCTCACGCCGGACGGCGGACGGCTTCGTCCGCCGCGATGTCTTTCTCTTCCGGTTTTGCCGTGACCGCGCCGGGCTGCGCGGCTCTGTACAGCAGGTAGCAGAGCGGATCACCGGTATCCTGAAACAGTTCCCAGAACGTTTCGCTCTTCAAAATAACCACCTCGCTGCGCTTATTGTCTGCGCAGCGGGGCGGAAATATCGCTGGTAAAAAATAATCCGTTATTGATCGGTAAACCCAAAATTGCGAAGCTGCGCGTTGGAGTCGCGCCAGTTCTCCTTGACCTTGACCCACGTCTGCAAGAACACCTTCGTGCCCATAAACGCTTCAATGTCCGCGCGCGCAAGCTCGCCGATCTTCTTGAGCATCGCGCCCTTTTTGCCGATGATGATGCCCTTGTGGCTGTCCTTTTCGCAATAAATGGTCACATCCATGTCGATGATGCCGTTGTCGCGCTCGGAAAATTTCGTGACCTCGACCGCCGTGCCATGCGGGATTTCCTTGTCGAGGCACAGCAACAGCTTTTCGCGCACCAGCTCGGCGCAGATCTGCTTTTCCGGCATGTCGGAGATCATGTCGTCCGGGAAGAGCTGCGGGCCGGGCGCGGCAAATTTCTGCAGCTCGCTCAGCAGCTCGTCCAGTCCCTCGCCCCGCTTGGCGGAGATGGGCACAATTGCATCAAACGGGTGCGCGGCGGAGTAGAGCGCCATGACGCGCAGCAGCTCCGCCTTTTCCACGGTGTCGATCTTGTTGATGACCAGCACGCTCGGCGCGCCGGACTCTTTGATGCGGCCAATCAGCTCCTGCTCCTGCGGGCCGATGTTTGCGATCGGCTCCACGACGAGCAGTACGGCGTCCACATCGGCCACGCTCTCGCGCACGACCTTGACCATATAGTCGCCCAGCCGCGTGCGCGGCTTGTGAAAGCCCGGCGTGTCCATCAGAATCAACTGCGTGTCGCCCCGGTTCAGCACGGCGCTGATGCGGTTGCGCGTCGTCTGCGGCTTGCTGGAGACGATGGCAATCTTCTCACCCACGAGCGCATTCGTCAGCGTGGATTTGCCGACGTTCGGCCGCCCGCAGATCGTAATCATAGCGGTTTTTGTAATCATTCGGTTCTCCTATATTCAGACGTTCAGCGTCTGCATGATTTCTTTTTCCCGCGCGCGCATTTGACGCTTCTGCGCGCCCTCGTCGAGGTGGTCGTAGCCGAGCAGGTGCAGCACGGAGTGCACCGTGAGATAACTCACCTCGTGCTCGAAGCTGTGGCCGAATTCCTCCGCCTGCGCGGCGCAGCGCTCCATGGAGATGACCATGTCGCCGAGCAGTGCGCGGTCGTTTTCATAGTCCCACTCGCACACGTCCGGGTCAAATTTCCCGGGTAACAGCTCGTTCATCGGAAACGACAGTACATCCGTCGCCCGGTCCACGCCGCGCTGCTCGCGGTTGATGGCGTGGATGCCTGCGTCGTCCGTAAGCAGCACGTCGATCTCGCAGGGCATGTCCACGCCTTCGGCTTCGAGCGCGGCCGCCGCCGCGCGGCGGACATAGCGCCACGTTTCCGGCCAGCCGAGCTGTTTTTTGCTGCGGCTCACATAAATTTTCGCAATGCTCATGCTTTTTTCCTCGGTGTCGTTCTGGCTGCGGGCTTTTTCGGCGCGGGCTTGCCCGCCTTCGCCGCTTCGGCCCGGTCGTTTTTCTCATATGCTTCAATGATCTTCTGCACCAGCGCGTGGCGCACCACGTCCGCCGCGCTCAGCCGGCAGATGGCGATGTCCTCGATGCCGTCGAGCACGCGCATAGCCTCCTTCAGGCCGGAGGTCTTGTCCGGCGGGAGGTCGATCTGCGTCACGTCGCCGGTGATGACGACGTGCGAGCCGAAGCCGATGCGCGTGAGGAACATTTTCATCTGCTCGCGCGAGGTGTTCTGCGCCTCGTCGAGGATGATGAAGCTGTCGTCCAGCGTGCGGCCGCGCATGTAGGCCAGCGGCGCGACCTCGATATTGCCGCGCTCCAGATACTTGGCGTAGGTGTCCGCGCCGAGCATCTCGAACAGCGCGTCGTACAGCGGGCGGAGATACGGATCGACTTTGCTCTGCAGGTCGCCCGGCAAAAAGCCCAGCCGCTCGCCCGCCTCAACCGCAGGGCGCGTGAGGATGATGCGGTTGACCTTCTCCGCGCGGAAGGCGGCCACCGCCTCCGCCACGGCGAGGTACGTCTTGCCCGTGCCCGCCGGGCCGATGCCGAGCGTGATGGTGTTGTGCTCGATCGCGTCCAGATACGTGCGCTGGCCGATGGTCTTGGCCTTGATGGGCTTACCCTTGGCCGTGATGCACACCACATCGCCGGCCAGCTCCTGAATTTTCTGCTCGCGCCCCTCGGCGACGAGCTTGAAGATATAGCGCACGTTCTGCTCGTTGATCTCCTCGCCCTTCGCCGCGAGCTGCAGCAGCCCCGTAAGCGCCTTTTGCGCCTGCATGACGTTTTCCGGCTCGCCCGTGATGTGGATCTGCTCGTCGCGGTCGGTCACGTGTACGCCGTATTCCGTCTCAATCAGGCGCAGGTTCTGGTCAAACGACCCGAACACGCTGATTACGTCCTCAATTCTGTCTACTTCGATTGTCTGTTCAATCATCCGCTGTTGTTCCTTCCTCGGTTTGCGCCTGAAGTTGCTGCATTTCCTCCGGCGGGGTCGCGCGTGCAACGCCGATCTCCTGCTCGCACTCGGCGCGCAGCGTCACGATCAGCATGCCGTCGCGCTCCGTCGCGGTAAAGGCGGCGGAGACAATCTCTCCATCCGCGCCGATGCGCGCCTGAAGCTGCTGCGTCAGCGTCTGTTCCAGCGCGGCGCGCGCTTCCTCCTGCGGCACCGGAATTTCCTGCGTTTCATACGGCTGCACCCGCTCGCGCACGAGCGAGACCGGCAGCGTAAACACGCCCGGGATAGAAAATGCGTATTCAAAATTGATTTTATCACATTCCGCATCTGAAATTCCACTGCTTTGATAAAAATTTATGCGCTTTTTGCCAGCGACGAGCGCCCAGCGGTTTTTCGCGCGGCCGGACTGCGTTTTCACGGTCCGGGTCAGCGGCTGCTCCGCCGTCAGCTCATAGAGCGTGCGCGCGCGGATGCTGCCAAGCGCGTGCGCCCCGCGCACGCCGCCGCCGAGATCGCCCACCGCGCCCGACACGAGCAATTCGCCCTCCGTCACGAGGTCGCCGGGCGCGACCCGCGCTTCGCCGGCGAGCACCTCCATGCTCAAAACGAAGCCCGACGCGCCGGCATAAAGGCTCACCGGCTCGTCGTTGTCCACAACCTCCGGCTTCGGTGTTTTTTCGCGCACAACGACCTCGGCGCAGCTCCCACGGATCTGCACCGCCAGCCATTGCAGCTCCGGAATTTTTAAGATCATGTGGTTTCGGATGAGATCATTGGAAAACCGCGGCCAGTAGCTGCCGGGCTTCACACCGTAGGCCTCCAGCTCGCGGAGAATCGTGCCGGTGGAGACGGTCTCGTTCCCCGTGACCTGCACATCCCACACGAACAGGGACGACGCCAATACCGCCGCAACGCACAGCGCGAGCAGCGCGAACAAAAGCCGGTGCCGCCGCACGCGGCGAAGCAGCTTCGGCGCGCCGCCGCGTTTTTCCGGCTCCGCCGTGCACTGACAGCGCTCCGCGAGCGCCTGCACCCGCTTAAAATGGCGTTCCGGCACCGTGATGCGCAGCAGATATTCCTCCGCAGGCTCGGCCTCCCGCACGGGGATTCCCGCTTCGGCGCAGGCGTTGAGCACCCGCTCCGGATGCACTCCGTGCACCGCCGCGCGCACATAGCCCCGGAAATATTGAACCAGTCGTTCCATGCCGCCACCTCACTCAAACTCCGCAGAGAGAATCACGCCGGAGATCAGCAGATCCGACCGATCCATCGCCACGAGCTGCAAATTCGCGCCGCGGATGCGCAGACGCACGCGCCCGCCGTCCACCTCGATGCAGTCTCGGCTGTATTGCAGCAGACCCCTGTGATTTTCGATCAGCGCGCGCCGCCGCCCCGTCACGGTCAGCTTCGGCACGCCCGCCACCGTCTCCGCCGGCAGATCGAGCCGCCCGGCGATTTCCTCTGGGATGTCCGCAATGCGCTTCATCGGCACACCTCCCCGTTTTTCCGCATCAGCATTTTATGCGCCGGTGCGCGCATATAAAACATTGGGACAAGAAGTCACGCGAAAAGGGGATGTCGCTGTTGCTGCAAAAGATCCATAAATATCTTCCGCTGTGCGCCGCGCTGCTGGCGCTGGTGGCGCTGGTGCTGTGTTCGGAGGAGGCGATGGAGCACGCGCGGTACGGTCTCACGCTGTGCGCGCAGATGATCGTGCCGTCGCTGCTGCCGTTTTTCATTCTCTCCGCTCTGCTGCGGCAGCTCGGTCTGCCGGGTGTGCTCGGCCGCCTGCTCGCCCCGGTCACGGCGCGGCTGTTCGGCACCGGCGGCGCGGGCGCGAGCGCCTTTCTGCTCGGCATCACGGGCGGCTATCCGCTCGGCGCAGCCACCGTCGCGCAGCTCTACCGCGACGGCAGTCTCACGCGCGACGAAGCGGAGCGCGCGCTCGCCTTCTGCAACAATTCCGGCCCGGCGTTTCTCATCGGCGCGGCGGGCACGGGCATTTTCCACAGTGCGGGCATCGGGCTGCTCCTCTATGGCGTCCATGTCCTTGCAGCAGTGCTGGTGGGGATGCTCTCTGCGCCACGAAAGCGGCTGGAAGTCCCGGTTGTGCGCACGCAGATCGCGGTGGTCAGCTTTGCCGAGGCTCTGCCGGAGGCGGTGCGCTCGTCCGTGCAGACGATGCTCACCGTCTGCGGCTTTGTGGTGACCTTCAGCGTCGTGACGGGCATGCTCGACGCAGCGGGCGTGTTCCCGGCGCTCGCCGGGGCGCTCGCGGGCAGGCTCGGGCTGGAGCTGCATTTCACCCGCGCACTGCTGACAGGGCTGCTGGAGATCGGCACCGGCATCGGCGCCATGCAGGGGCTGGCCGCCACGCCGCGGAACCTCGCACTGTGTGCGTTTCTGATTGGCTGGGGCGGCGTGTCCGTCCACTGCCAGACGGCGGCGGTGCTCGCCGGGACAACGCTGAAAAGCGCCCGGCACACAGCCGGGCGCTTTCTGCACGGAATTCTCTCCGCATTGTTGGTCTTATTATTTACTTGAGCAGCGGGCAGATGTCCTCGACGGAGAGGGAATTGGCGTAGGCATACGCCTCCTCGCGCGTCGCAAAACTCCGCTCCAGCAGCGTATCGGCAAGCTTCATATCCACCGCGCTGCCAAACTGGTAGTTGGACTCCTCCATGCTCGCGACGCGCCAAACGCCGTCGCCGCCCTTTATAAGTTCGCACGTCTCTGTAGCAGTCCCAACAGCAAAAAACGTGCGGAAACTGCCCCCCTGCTCCTCTTCAATATATGGAATATACTTTTGCAGAGTCGTCATATCGCAGACGATCGTCGCCGTATTCCCATCCACTTTGAGGCTTCTGGTATTGAAATCAATGATTGCGTTCTCCAGCGTGGTATCTGTGGTTTCATCGAAGATTTCGCAAATCATCTGCATCAAATCATACAGTTGTTCAATTTCTCCGGACTCCGGCGTAAATGTATGGACCAGCTGGGTTCTATAGTTCTCCAGACAATTCACATCAAGCGTTCCCGTCTCATCCAGTATTTTGTCAGACCCAATATGCAACAGCTCCGCTTCTTTTACGGCATTCTGAATCGCTTCCGCATCCGCGTCATTTCCATCAATTGCAGCGTTCATGCTGACTGCCGCGACCGTCAAAACCACAACTGCCAATATGACAATACAAAAAATACGCGTTGATTTCCTCAAGTGCAATACCTCCTTCGAAAATATGATGATGTGACATACGAACGTTAGCACAGCCGAAATGCATAAATCGCAGTTGTCTTCTTATTCGAATTATATGAATCCAAATGCCATAAAGTCTGTTTCCGGTCTGTTGAATTCTGATCCACTAAATCGCCATAGCCTGTTCCATCCAGTGAATTTCCGGTTCCGACAATAATACTCGAATGATCAATGATACCGTCATCCTGCCAGTCGTAAAACACGATTTCAATTCCAGTATTCGTCAGATTGTTGCTGTTATTCACATATCCATAAACGCCTTGCGAAGAATCTCCGTATTTTTTCCACTTAGAGACAAGCCGTTCTCCGCCCAGATTGATTTTTATATAGTTTTTCAGCTCGTCTGCTACTGTCCAAGCCCTTGTGTATGTATTGTAAGTACTCACGACTCCTTGAGTAAAATTCCACGTGCTGTCCGTTTTCACGCCGCCCGCATACATGCATTGCGACACAAAATTCGTGCAATTACCGCCACGTGTAAAATACTTATGATTGGGGTTACAGCTCAACGCGTACGTATTTGCATAGTTCACCGCATTTGTGCGTGAATACGCAAACGAAGGAACGGATAGCGCACTCACAAATACAATCATGGCCAAAACCACCGAAATTGCCCTTTTCTTCACTTCAAATTCCTTTCTCCCATCAGTCTTTCATCTTTTGCAACCGGTCAACGTGTACACAGATTCCATTTCTGTATGTCTCATCCACGCTTAACAAAATAATACTGGAATTTTCTTTCTTTGTGAATTAACAAATTCCCAAATTTGTAACCCTATTTCCAGCAGAGAATGAGGTCGTGCCGTCGCTGCTGCCGTTTTTCATTCTCTCCGCTCTGCTGCGGCAGCTCGGTCTGCCGGGCGTGCCCGGCCGCCTGCTCGCCCCGGTGACGGCGCGGCTGTGCTGAAAAGCGCCCGGCACACAGCCGGGCGCTTTCTGCACGGAATTCTCTCCGCATTGTTGGTCTTGATGTTCTCTTAAACTCCCGCGAACGAAAACACGATGCCCGCCACGGCGGACGCCGCGATGAACACGATGGGGTGCAGCTTCTTCGTGGGCTTGACGACATTCGTCAGCACCCAGATCACCGCCGCGAGCACGATGGCCTTCCAGCAAAACAGGTCGCCCAGCGCGCCGGATGCCTTGTACGCCGCCGTGTCCACGAGGGAGAGCAACACCACGGAAAGCCCCGCTGCGGCAATGAGCGCCGTGGAGGCCGGGCGCAGGCCGTAAAACGCATCGTTCACCAAGCGGCTGTCGCGGAATTTGTGCAGGCAGGTGGCGATGATGAGGATGATGACGATGGCCGGTGTGACGATGCCGAGCGTCGCAATGAGCGCGCCGGGCACGCCGCCCGTGGTATAGCCGACGTAGGTCGCCATATTGATGCCGATCGGGCCGGGCGTGGACTCCGCCACGGCGACCATGTCCGCGATCTGCTGATAAGTAAACCAGCCGGTTTTGTCCGACATGTCGTAGATAAACGGCAGCGTTGCCAGTCCGCCGCCGACGGAGAACAGGCCGGTCTTGAAAAACTCCCAAAACAGCCGGAGATAGATCATTTCGCGCGCACCTCCAGACTCTTGATGACGATGCCCGCAAACGCCGCCACCAGCACATACAGCACAGGCGACAGATCGAGAAACACCGAGCCGAGAAACACCGCCGCGAAGATCAGGAACGCTTTCCAGTCCACGACGGATTTCTTCCACAGCTTCACCACGGCGTTCAAAATCAGCACGCACACGCACGCGCGAATGCCCGCGAACGCGTTCTGCACCGCCGGGAGGTCTGCAAAATTTCGGATGAACGCCGCGATGATCGTAATGATCACAAGCGACGGGAACACCACGCCGAGCGTTGCGGCGATGCCGCCGGGAACGCCTTTCTGCTTCTGGCCGACAAACGTCGCCGTGTTCACGGCGATCACGCCGGGCGTGCACTGGCCGATGGCGTACCAGTCCATGACCTCCTCCTCCGTGGCCCAACCGCGCTTTTCTACCACCTCGCGCTGCAGCGCGGGCAGCATGGCGTAGCCGCCGCCAAACGTCGTCACCCCGACGGTGGCGAAGGTATAAAACAGCTTCCACAGTTCTTTCATGGTATCACCTCTGAGCAATCAAGTTGCAAAAATAAAACCGGCAAGGATTTCGCCCCCTGCGGAAGCAGAGGGCGAAAATTCTTGTTTCGTCTTTACCGGCGCAGCGTTTCGGCAAAGGCCGCATATTTCGCCACGCGCTCGTCGCACGCAGCGCGATCCTTGCCGGTGGCGAGCACATAGATCTTGATCTTCGGCTCCGTGCCGGACGGGCGCACGATGAACGAGCAATCGTCCTCCAGCTCAAAATACAGCACGTTCGAGCCGGAAATCTCGGTGTGATCCACCTTGCCAAGGCCGATGACGTGCACCGAGCCGTCCTGATAATCGCGCATCCGCAGCACCGGCGTGCCGGCGATCTCGGTGAGCGGGTGCTCGCGCAGCTCCGCCATGAGCGAGCGCATCTTTTCCAGACCGTCCAGCCCCGGCATGACGAGATTCAGCGTCTTTTCGCCGTAATAGCCGTATTTCTCATACAGGGCGTCCACCGCCTGCGCAAGCGTCATGCCCTTTTCGAAGTAGTACGCCGCCATCTCGGTGATCATCATGCAGGCCGTGACCGCGTCCTTGTCGCGCACGTAGTCGCCCATCATATAGCCGTAGCTCTCCTCAAACGCGAGCACATACTGATAGGAGCCGTCGCGCGCGTACTCGGCCAGCTTTTCGGCCATGAATTTGAAGCCGGTGAACGTCTCGTCGAAATGGATGCCGTTGGCCTCGCAGATGCGGCGCACCATCTTGGTCGTCACGATCGTGGATATGGCTGCCGCGTTTGCCGGCAGTGTGCCGTTTTCGCGCTTCGCGTTGATGATATAGTCCAGCAGCAGTACGCCCATCTGGTTGCCGGTGATCGTGTGATAGTCCCCGTCCGCGCCGCGCACCATAACGCCCACGCGGTCGGAATCCGGGTCGGTGCCGAGAATGAGGTCGCTGCCGACCTTCCGCGCCAGATCAACCGCAAGATAGAAGCCCTCCGGATTTTCCGGGTTGGGGCTTTGCACCGTGGGGAACGTGCCGTCAAGCGCCATCTGCTCCGGTACGGGGATCACCTGCTGCATCCCCAGCCGGCGCAGCGCCTCCGGCACGAGCCGCCAGCCCGCACCGTGGAACGGGGTGTAGACGATCTTGAACCGGTCGGCCACGCGGCGCACCACGCCAGGGTTGATGGCCTGCGCCATCACGTTCTGCAAAAACGCCTCGTCCGTCTCCGCGCCGATATACTCCACCAGCCCATACTGCACCGCCTCGTCAAACGGCATGCGCTGGATGTCGGTGAAGATGTTCAGCCGCTCCATGTTTTTGGCGATCGCGGCAGCGTGCTGCGGCGGAAGCTGCGCACCATCCGACCAGTAGACCTTATAGCCGTTGTATTCCTTGGGATTGTGGCTGGCCGTGATGTTCAGCCCCGCCGTCGCGCCGTAATGCTTCACGGCGAAGGACAGCTCCGGCGTCGGGCGCAGCGCGTCAAAGATGCGCACGTGGATGCCATTGGCCGCCATGACGGAGGCCGCCTCATGCGCGAATGTCTCGCTGTTGATGCGGCAGTCATAGCAGATCACGACGCCCTTCTTGCAGGCCTCCGCCCCCTCTGCGCGGATGACCTCCGCAAACGCCTGCGTAGCGTGGCGGATCACATGCACATTCATTCTCCGGCAACCGAGCGCCATTTCGCCGCGCAGTCCCGCCGTGCCGAACTCCAGCGGTGCAAAGAACCGGCTCTCGATCTCTTTGTCATCGTCGCGGATGGCGTTCAGTTCCTCCCACTCCGCGTTGCTCAGTGCAGGACTGTCCAGCCACCGCTGGTATTCTTCCTTATAGTTCATCGTTTTCCTCTCCTTCCGCAAGCGCGTCGCCGCAGCCCTCGCACAGCGCTTCGGCGTCCTCCAGCATGGTTTCCGGCACGAGGATCTCCACCCCAAAGCCGGACATGCCCAGCATCAGCTTTCCGAATTCTCCGTCACGCGGATAATGTCTCAGACAGGGAATTCCGTACGCCTCCAGCATGTTCACCAGCAGCACATCGTTCATGTCCAGTCCGCTGAGCTTGGTGAGATACGCGGGCCTGACAGGCTCGCCCCGCTCATCGCGCGGCCAGCGCTTGAGCAGATCGCCGGGCAGATCCCTGCCCCATTCCAGTTTCGGTTCGTCCATCGTTGTGTCTCCCTGATTTATTTGTGATACCGGGTGCCTTCATTGATTGTGAATGCGCGATAAATCTGTTCCGCCAGCATGACCCGTGCAAGATGGTGCGGAAACGTCATATCCGACATGGACAGTCGCAGGCTCGCCGCCTGCTTCACCGACGGGTGCAGCCCGAACGAGCCGCCCACAACGAAGCACAGCTTCGACACGCCGGAGCTTGCATACGCGGCAAGCTGCTGCGCCAGCGCCGGGCTGGACATATGCCTGCCCTCGACGCACATGGCGATGACCGCAGCGCCCCTGGGGATCTGCTTGACGATCTCGCGTCCCTCTTTTTCCAGCGCGGCGTCGATCTCGCGCTGCGACGGGCGCTCCGGCAGGCGCTGCTCCGACAGCTCCACAAGCTCGAACCGGCAATACGCACCCAGCCGCTTTGCATATTCCGCAAATGCCTCGATATAATATTTCTCACGCATCTTTCCGACGCAGATCAGCGTTACAGACAGCATCGCGCACGCTCCCGGACTTCCACGGTCAGCGGTCCGGCCTCCGGCGCGGCATAGAGCGCCGGGGTCCCGGACGCAAAGCCCGCTGCCCGCAGCGCAGCCGCGACCGTCTCCACCGCTTTTTGCGGCGTGTTGTTCTCGCGGCTGAGATGGCCGAGGATCAGGCTCTGCACCCCGCCTTCGGCCAGAAACGCCGCAAGCTCGCCCGCGCTGTCGTTCGACAGATGCCCGTGGTCGGACAAGATCCGCCGCTTGAGGAACGCGGGGTACGCGCCGGTACGCAGCATGACCGGATCGTGGTTCGCCTCAATCACGGCGCAGTCCACCCCACGCAGCGCGTCGCGCACCGTGTCCGTCAGCACGCCGAGGTCGGTGCAGAAGCCGAAGCTGCCCGCGCCCTCAATCCGGTAGCCGCAGCTGCCCGCCGCGTCGTGCAGCGTGCAAAACGGCATCACGGACATTGCGCCGAGCGCGAACGTCCCACCCGGCACGATCTCGCACAGCAAATGCGCGTGCTCCGGCATCTGCCGGCGCAGCTCTGCCGCGACTGCGGGAAGCGCATACACCCGCACAGGATCACGCCGCAGCAGCACGGTCAGCCCGCGTATATGATCGGAGTGCTCATGCGTGATGAGCACTCCGTCGACGTCGTTCATGGTGAGCCCCTGCTCCTGCAATCCGGTCCGGATGCGTCTGGCGGAGATGCCCGCGTCGATCAGGATATGGGTGTCTCCCTCGGAGACCAAGGTGCAGTTCCCGGTGGAACCGCTTGCAAAAAGAACGATCTTCATTCAGTTCCAGTCAGTCGGCCGCCGCCGCAATGCAGGCGTCCTCCGCGTCACGCTCAAGCGTAATGTCCGCGCCGACGCCGCGCAGCTTGCCGACGAAATTTTCATAGCCACGCTCGATATAGTGGATATCCACGATCTCGGTCGTACCCTTGGCGCACAGCCCGGCAATGACCATCGCGGCGCCCGCGCGCAGGTCGCACGCCGCGACGCAGCTGCCGGTGAGCGCTTCCACGCCCTCGATCACAGCCGTGCAGCCGTCCACCTGCACATGCGCACCCATTTTGCGCAGCTCGTTCATGTATTTATAGCGATTGTCGTATACCCCTTCCGTCACGATGCTCGTGCCGGAAGCCAGGCACAGCGCAGTGCTGACCTGCGGCTGCATATCCGTCGGGAAGCCGGGGTACGGCTGGGTCTTCACGTTTGTGCGGCGCAGCTTGCCATTGCTGCGCACCAGAACGCTGTCCTCCCCTTCGACGACCGTAACGCCCATCTCGCGCAGCTTGGCGCTGATGCACTCCAGATGCCGGGGGATGACATTCGTCAGCCGCAGCTCGCCGCCCACAGCGGCGCACGCGGCCATATAGGTGCCGGCCTCAATCTGGTCGGGGATGATGGTATAGGTGCCGCCGTGCAGGCGATCCACCCCCTGAATCTTGATGGTATCCGTCCCCGCGCCGCGCACGTCCGCGCCCATGGAATTGAGGAAGTTCGCCAAGTCCACGATGTGCGGCTCGCGCGCCGCGTTCTCGATGATGGTGCGGCCGCGCGCCATGGAGGCGGCCAGAATGATGTTCATCGTTGCGCCGACGGAGACCTTATCCAGATAGACCTTCGCGCCGTGCAGCCGGCCGTCCGGCGTGTCGGCATAGACGAATCCGCCCTTGACCTCCACATTCGCGCCCATGGCGCTCATGCCCTTGATGTGCTGGTCGATCGGCCGGACGCCGAAATTGCAGCCGCCGGGCATGGTGGTCTTCGCCGTGCCGAACCGGCCCAGCATGGAGCCGATGAAATAGTACGATGCGCGGATTTTCCGCATCAGATCGTACGGCGCATCCGTAAACCGCGCCCTGGTGCAGTCGATCTCCACCGTGGATTTATCCACACGTTCGATCTGCGCGCCAAGCCCCTCCAGAATCGTGAGGAGCATTTCCACGTCGCTGATCTGCGGAATATTTTCCAGCCGGCAGACGCCATCGACCATCAGCACCGCCGGGATGATCGCAACCGCGGCGTTTTTCGCGCCGCTGATTTCGATTTCCCCGCGCAGCGGCCTGCCGCCGCGAATCAGATATCTATCCAAAAGTGTAACACCTCTCGTGCAGCGAATGTAACAAATGTATCGGGACGCATCGTTCCCTGGAAACGGGCAGCTCTCATAGATTGCCCAATTATAATTGACCTAATAAGGGATTATAGCATGAAATTCTGAGAAAAGCAATCCTAACCCGCCGCACCCGCGCATTCGTCAAAGTCAGCCGTTTTCCAGCAAAAGCTTTGCTTTCAGCACGGCAAGCGTCGTTTTGCCGTCCGGCAGCTTTCCCGCCAGCGCGAGCGCGACCAGCTCGTCGAGCGGGTGCTGCTCCACATTCAGAAATTCGCCCGGGTCGAGATGCGCCCGCCCGCGATGCAGGCCGCGCGCCAGATAGATATGCAAAACCTCCTGCGAGTAGCCGGGCGAGGAGTAGTGCGGCCCCAGGTAGATCATCTCGTCCGCCGTCAGCCCCGTTTCCTCCGACAGCTCACGCACCGCGCAGGAGAGCGGCTGCTCGCCGCGCTCCAGCTTGCCCGCCGGCACCTCCAGCAGTTCCTGCGCAAAGGGATAGCGGAACTGGCGCACGCACCAGACCGTGCCGTCGTCCTCCACGGGGATGACCGTCACGCCGCCGGGATGCTCCACCACCTCGCGCAGCGCCTCGCTCCCGTCCGGAAGCTCCGCGCTGTCGAGCCGGACGTTCACGATGACGCCCTGATACTTTGAAATTGTACGAATTCTTTTTTCCGTCAATGCCATATTCCATCCTCCATTCCTGCTGTACTGTACCATATTTCCGGCAGGATTGCCATATATTTTGAATAGCAAAATGCACGACAACACTCTATAATCTTTTCCATCAGGAACCGCGCGTCCCGCTTCGGACGGCAGAAAGGAACCAGTCCACTATGACGATCGAAACCGTAACGCCACAGGCGGTGGCCATCAGCATCAGCCGCGCAGAGCTTGCCCCGCGCGAAACGCTCTCCCCCGGTCAGGCGCGCGAGGCCGTGCGCTGCGCGCTGCTCAGCGGCGGGCAGGAGCCGTGGGCCAAAATGGAGATTGAACTGTTTGCAGCAGAGACGGAGGTGCTTCTCATCGCAAGACCTGTATTGTTCCAGCCGCGCCGCTTCCGGTTCCGGACGTTTGGCGACCTCGCGGCGGCGCTGTCGTTCTTCCCCGAACGCATAGATTCCGACGTGGTGTACATAGACGGCGGCTTCGAGCTGCTCGTGCGCGACGAAAACGATGCGATCCCGAACGCGCTGTTTGAGTTCGGCGAGGAGCTGCCGTGCACCGCAGAGCTGTGCGCGCACATCGCCGAGCACGGCGATATCGTGGCGGAAAAAAACGCCGTCGAGACTCTGCAGCGCTATTTCTGCTGATTTCGCTCTTTCCTTCTGCGTCAGAATGTGCTAGAATAGGAGCACTGTACCGGCGAAGGAGGGAACGCAGATGCCGCGCGCAACAGGAATCAAACAGGCCGCGGCCAACCGCAAGGCGCTGCACGACTATTTCGTGCTGGAGCGGTTTGAGGCCGGCGTCGAGCTGTTCGGCACGGAGGTCAAATCCATCCGCGCGGGAACGGTCAACCTCAAGGACTCCTTCTGCACGGTGAAAAACGGCGAGCTGTTCGCCCACGGCATCCACATCAGCCCCTACGAGCACGGCAGCTACTACAACCGCGATCCCGACCGGCCGAAGCGGCTGCTGATGCACAAGCGCGAAATTCAGAAGCTCAACGCCCGCGTCATGCAGGACGGGTTGACGCTCGTGCCGCTGTCGCTGTATTTCAAGGACAGCCGTGTGAAGGTGGAGCTTGGCCTGTGCAAGGGCAAAAAGCTCTACGACAAGCGCGACGCCGCAGCAGAGCGCAGCGCAAAACGCGAAATCGACAGAACGATAAAGGAGAAAAACTACCAATGAGCAATCCGATTGTCACCATCGAAATGGAAGACGGCGGCGTCATCCGCGCCGAGCTGTATCCGGACATTGCGCCGAAGACCGTTGAAAACTTTGTCAGCCTCGTGCAGAAAGGCTTTTATGACGGCGTGATCTTCCACCGCGTCATCCCTGGCTTCATGATTCAGGGCGGCGACCCCACCGGCACCGGTATGGGCGGCCCCGGCCACACCATTCCGGGCGAGTTCACTGCCAACGGCTTCAAAAACGATCTGAAGCACACCCGCGGCGTGCTGTCCATGGCGCGCACCATGGATCCGAACTCCGCCGGCAGCCAGTTTTTCATCATGCATATGGACGCCCCGCATCTGGACGGCCAATATGCCGCGTTCGGCAAGGTGATTGAGGGCATCGAGGTCGTCGATTCCATCGCGCGTGCGCCGCGCAACATGGCAAACGACAAGCCGCGCCAGGATCAGCGCATGAAAAAGGTCACCGTGGAGGTCAGCGAAGACTGATTTCCCGGAACAAACCGCCTTTCACAACGTCCAATCAGCAGTTTCGTTTTCGCCGCTCCCGGCGAGGTTCAGCGCAAGCGGGTTCGCCGGGAGAAGCGAAGAATGATGTTGCCGGTCGATCCAATGCCGCTTGTGGTATTGGGCGACCTTGCAACGTCACTTCTGAGCCCATGGGGGTGCACTGGTTTCGACGGGGGTGTGGAGGCAGGAATAGCGGGCGGTGGCGCCTGACCACCATAAAACGGGCACCTTATAAATTAAAGAACAACAACGAAACTGTTCTTCTCGCTGCTTAATTAGCGAGCGTTCCCTCCGGGAGGACCACGGCCCGGAACGGAGCGTCGATTAGTGGTGCACGTGCGTGCGCAAAGCTTTGAGCGCACCATGAATCATGAAGCTACCGGATTGACAGGCTTGACGGTTTGCCTGTCCTGACGGAAACAGAGGACTTCGGGTCCTCGCAATAACCCTCTGCGCCCGGAGAGGTTCCTGTCAAAGCGCTTTCGGACGGGGGTCCGATTCCCCCCACCTCCACCACGTCGCCGCGGACGTCATATCGTTCGCGGCGGCTTTTTATTAAAAACCGAAAGCAAGCGCACCTGCATCCGCAAGTGCGCTTGCTTTCGGTTTTCCGGTGCAATCTCGTGAACGCTTACTGCTCCGGCTGCACCAGCTCGTTATAAAAGCAGTCCAGAACGCCGTGGTAGTGCTCCTTCCACGGCTTGTTCGCGCCGCAATAGTGGATGATGACCGTGTTTTCCCGAACCCAGTCCAGCCCGCGCCAATCCTCCGGGTGCCGCGCGTTGTAAAACCCCAGCATCCGGTCGCTCAGGTTGTAGATCATGTCGTCCACCAGCCGCACCCGCTTGCCGTACAGCGCCGTGACCACATCCTGATCCGGCAGCGTCATGGCGCTCCCGTGCGCCGCGACGAAAGCCCGGATATCCGCCAGCCGCACCGCTTGCCGCATCGCCGGCAGGTTCAGCAGCATCACGCCGGTGTTGACATAGGGTACCGGCTCCTCCAGCTTCAGGCGCCGGGCGTTCATCCGCGTCAGAAATGCGCTCACGTGCGTGGTCGCCAGAAACAGATTGTCCGCAAAGTCGCTCTGATACAGTTCATCCAGCGGCTTGATGACCACGATGTCCGGGTCCAGATACAGAATCCGCTCCAGCTGTTCCGGCAGATAGTCCGCCGCGAGGATCCGGTAATACATCTCCTTGGGGTAGCGGTCCGTCTCCGGAAAACCGTCAAACACGGCCGTCTCCACCGCCGCAAAGTGAAACCGGCAGACGCCCTCCCGCTCCTGCGCCCGAATGGTCTCCCGATCCGCCTCGGACAGGCTGGAATGGAGCAGGTAAATGTCATAGCCGCCCGGTGTCGGGAACCGGGTGATGGAGCTGACACAGGTCAGCATCTGCGCGATATAGTTCCGGTCAATGGTAAACAGGATGTTCAAGAATGTGTCTCTCCTCTCCGCTTGTTTGCTATAGCATACACCCGGACGGCGGGCAGAATCAAATCTCTCCTGTAAACTTTTTTGACAGTCTCAGAAAAAGGCTTCCGGTCGGAAGCCTTTTTCCTCTCAATCCTCCAGCAAGCGGATATAGTGGTTCGCCTCGCGCAGAACATGGTCGGCCAGCAGCGGCAGAATGAGGGAACGGATTTTGCAGGCCTCAATGCCCTCCACGCCCGCACGCTTGAAGTCGCGGAATTTCTCGGTCAATTGAAGCGCGCCGGAATCAGCGCTGCACATCATGCAGTCGTTCGCCGCAGCGGAAGTCTCCAGCAGGCGTTTGTAATCCGCCGCGAAGTCGTTGGACGACGCAATCAGCTCGCACTCCGTCGGGTCGAGCAGGCCGCGGATGAACAGCGCGTGCTCCATCATGATGCGGTTCCAGAACAGCTCGCTGTTTTGCAGCTCCTGGCAGGTGCAGTCCCCGCGGCCCTCCATCTGGAGGATATACGCGCGATACAGCCGCGCCTCGCGCAGAATATGCTCGATCAGCAGCGGGTAGTTCCCGGTGAACACCCTGCAGCAATCGACATTGCGCAGCAGCCGCTCCTTAAACGCAATCAGCCGCTCCACCAGCGCGAGCGCGTCCCGGTTCAGCTGCCGCACCTGCATGGCAAAGTCCCGCCGCATATCCAGCTCCGCGCACTCCCTGCCGCGCAGCCGAAGCGCGCGCGCCGTCAGCGTCCGGTCGATGCGGATGCCGGTCAGGCGCTGCGTCTGCTGCTCGGCGCAGTCGGTAAATTCCGTAACGACCTCACCGGAGTCCAGCACGCGGCAGCGCACCACGCCTTGACTCAAGGTGATTGCGCGGGAGAGGATGCGCTCAAACTGGCGCAGGAAAAATTCCGCTTCGCGCGCCATCGCCGCGTTGGGCGGCAGAAAGCCCGCCTTCAAAAACAGTGCGTGCTCTTTCATAATACGTGCAAAAAACAGATGCAGCTCCAACGCTTCCATCTGATGATCCTGTGTGCTGTGCATATTCGATCAGCTCCCCTGTTGATTTCGTCGGACACACCAGTATACGCACGGCCCCGGTCCCCCCGTTCGGGCCGCTTCCCCGCAGCACGCGGCAAAAAGTCTATTTACAACGCACAAATTTGTGATATAACTGGTTTGAGGTGGTGCTTGCGTGAAAAACATGATCGAAATTGAACATTTAAATAAAAGCTTCGGCGCCGTCAAGGCCGTGCAGGATTTGAGTCTCACGGTTCAGGAGGGACAGCTCTTCGCGTTTTTGGGCGTCAACGGCGCGGGCAAAAGCACGACCATTTCCATCATCTGCTCCCAGCTTGCGAAAGACAGCGGCACCGTGTGGATCAACGGCCGGAATCTGGACACGGATGCGGACGAGATCCGGCGCGATCTGGGCGTTGTATTTCAGAATTCGGTTCTGGACAAAGCGTTGACCGTAAAAGAAAATCTGGAAAGCAGAGCCGCGCTCTACTCCATCACCGGCAAAGAATTTCAGGAGCGGCTGGACGCGCTCTGTGCGCTTTTTGCGTTCGGCGATCTGCTAAGACGGCCGGTGGGCAAGCTCTCGGGCGGGCAAAGGCGCAAAATTGATATTGCCAGAGCGCTGTTTCACAAGCCGAAAATTTTGATTCTCGACGAGCCGACGACGGGGCTTGACCCACAGACGCGGCAAACCGTCTGGCGCGTCGTGGACAAGCTGCGCAAGACCGAGCAGATCACCGTATTTTTGACAACGCACTACATGGAGGAAGCCGCGGAGTCCGACTATGTTGTCATTCTCGACAGCGGGAAAATCGTTGCGCAGGGGACGCCGCTGCAGCTGAAAAACCAATTTACAGGCGACTATATCACGCTTTACAACGTGACGGAAGCGCAGGTTCAGCAGTTGAATCCGGCATATGAAAAGCTGCCGAACGGCTACCGCATTGCCGTCCCGGACGCTTCGCAGGCCACCGCGCTGATCACGGCGCATCCCGAGCTGTTCACGGATTACGAGGTGATAAAAGGAAAAATGGACGACGTTTTTCTTGCCGCTACGGGAAAAAAGCTCTCCGGAGGGATGCAAAAATGAACAGGTTTCGATTGCTGACCAAGCGAAATATCCAGTTATTCTTTCGGGATAAGGGGATGTTTTTTACCTCGCTCATCACGCCCATCATCCTTCTGATTCTTTACGTCACCTTTCTGGCCAACGTCTACCGGAGCAGCTTTGTGTCCGTCTTGCCGGGCGGCCTCAGCATCCCGGACAAGCTGATCGACGGCTTCGTGGGCGGCGAGCTGTTTTCCTCCCTGCTCGCGGTTTGCTGCGTGACGGTTTCCTTCTGCTGCAACATGCTCATGGTGCAGGATAAGATCACAGGCGCAAGAAACGATTTTACTGTGGCGCCCGTCAAAAATTCCCTGCTGTCTCTGAGCTATTATACCGCGACCCTCATTTCCACGCTGATTGTCTGCTTCGTTGCCACCGGCGTCTGCTTCCTGTATCTTGCGAAGGTCGGCTGGTATCTCTCGGCAAAGGATGTCGGCTTGATTTTGCTCGACGTTTTCCTGCTTGTGATGTTCGGAACGGCGCTCTCCTCCGTAGTCAACGCCTTTTTGTCCACGCAGGGGCAAATTTCCGCAGTCGGCACCATGGTCAGCGCGGGCTACGGCTTTATCTGCGGCGCGTATATGCCGATCTCCTCGTTCGGGACGGGACTGCAGCGGATCATCTCCTTCCTACCGGGCACGTATGGCACCGCCTTGATCCGCAATCACGCGCTAACCGGAGTTTTCCGGGAAATGCAGGCCTGCGGTCTGCCGGACGCGGCGGCGGAAGCGCTAAAAGACGGCTTTGACTGCAATTTGTATTTTTTCGAACAGCGTGTCAGTCTGGGCACGATGTATCTGGTTCTGGCGGCAGCCATCGTTGTGTTCATCCTGCTCTACGTCCTTTGCTGCAAAGCGCTTTCTGCGAAAGCGAAATAAACAAGCTGCTGTGTGCGATGCACACAGCAGCTTGTTTTATGCGTTGTAAACTTCTTTCGCCATACGCAGTGCTGCCCATGCCTTGGGCCAGCCCGCGTAGAAAGCAGCGTGCGTCAAAATCTCCGCCATCTCCGTGGCCGTAACGCCATGGTTTTTGGCGTTCAAAATGTGGAATTTCAGAGAGCTGTCCAAAATGCCGCTTGCCATCAGCGCCGTTACGGTCACGATGCTGCGGTCGCGCGCAGAAAGCTCCGCCTCCCGTGACCACACCTCGCCGAAGAGCACATCGTCATTCAGCTCCGCGAACTTGGGTGCGAACACACCCATCTCACCCCTGCCCGCCGTCACCTTTGCCATTGCTCACCGCTCCTTCGCACTCATTTCAATTTCTGATACGCGGCCTCATCCACCGGCTCGCACCACTCGCTGGCCGTATCCTCGCCCGGCACCTCGATCGCCAGATGCTGAAACGCGCTGTCCGGCGCGGCGCCGTGCCAGTGCTTCACATTGGCCGGGATGTTCACCACGTCGCCGGGGTGCAGCTCGCGCGGTTCCCCGCCCCATTCCTGATAGTAGCTGCGTCCCGCAGTCACCAACAGAATCTGGCCGCCGCCATGGCTTGCCCGGTGGATGTGCCAGTGGTTGCGGCACCCCGGCTCGAAGGTCACGTTGCCGACGGCCACCTGCTCCAGCGAGAGCATGTTCAAATAGCTTGTGCCGTCAAAATACTGCGCAAAGCCGGTGTTCTCTCCGCCAACGGGGAACACGCTGGTCTTCATCAGTTCCTTCAGCTCCATGTTTGCGCCTCCTCAAAGCCACGTTTCAATGTCTTTCCCGGCGCGGGACACGGCCGCACCGCGGATGGCAAGCCCCCGCTCCACCTTTGCGCCGGGGCAAAAGGCGGCGGATATCCGCCTCGCTGTGCCCCAGACCGCTGCCCTCGTGCGTGCAGAACGGGCGGATGGTCTTGCCGGTGAAATCAAAGTGTTCCAAAAACGTGCAGACGCACATCGGCATCGTGCCCCAATAGTTCGGGTATCCCAGATAGATGGTGTCGTATCCGTCCAGACTTTCCGGATACGCCTTCAGCTCCGGGCGCGCGTCCCGGCGCTGTTCGTCCTGCGCCCGCGCGATGCATTCGTTATAGCTGTGCGGGTAGGCCTGCACCGGCTCCAGCCGGAACAGATCCGCCCCCGTATGGGCCTGAATCTGCTTCGCGGCCGTCTCCGTATTGCCCACGGGCAGTTCCCGGATCGTGCCGCCGACATAATTTTCTCCCGTGCGGGAAAAATACGCAATCAACTGTGCCATCACAATTTCCTCCTGTTCGGTTTCTTCTGCCCCTTATTTTAGCGCCGCCCAACTTGACAGGGAAGAACCGATTTTGTATCATAGTATCAACCAAAAGTTATAGCAGGAGGCCTCCATCATGTTCAACAGTCAGTTGACCGCCTTTGTCTGCGCAGCGGACAGCGGCAGCTTCAGCAAGGCGGCGGAAACGCTCTATATTTCCTCGACCGCCGTGATGAAGCAGATCAATGCTCTGGAAAAGCATCTGGACCTTACGCTGCTGGAACGCAGCAGCCGCGGCATCTCGCTGACCCCGGCTGGGAACGTCATCTACAAGTACGCCAAGCGCATGTTCGACGAGTCCGAAACGGCAATCCGCGAAGCGCAGCTGGGCGCGTCCGAAGCGGAGACGACGTTCTGCGTGGGCACGTCGATTCTGAATCCCTGCAAGCCCTTCATGGATCTGTGGTATCAGATCAACGAACAGTTCCCCGGCTACAAGCTGCACATCGTCCCGTTTGAGGACGATCACAAGGGCATTCTCGGCGAGATCGCCGCGCTGGGGACAAAGTTTGATTTCCTGATCGGCGCATGTAACTCCCGGCAGTGGCTCGAACGCTGCAACTTTTTGCAGCTCGGCACCTACCGGCACTGCGTGGCGGTGCCGCGCGGGCACCGGCTGGCGCAGAAGCCGCTGCTGACCATCGCGGATCTGTACGGCGAAACGCTGATGATGGTGCGGCGAGGCGATTCCTCCACCGTGGATCAGGTGCGTGCGGAGGTGGAAAAGCACCCGCAGATTCAAATAGAGGACACACCGCAGTTTTACGATATGGAGGTGTTCAATCGCTGCGTGCGGACCCGGCACGTCATGATGACGCTGGACTGCTGGACGGAGGTGCATCCCGAACTGGTCACCATTCCGGTGGACTGGCCGTTCACCATTCCCTACGGCATTTTGTATCAGCTTCACCCCAGCGAGGATATCCTGCAATTTCTGGAGCTGGTCAAAAACACGCGCCCCAAGCTCTGACAAAACGCGCCCGCGTTTCGCATCGAAACGCGGGCGCGTTCTGTTTATGATTCCATGATTTCGCGTTGGAGCTTCTTCGTCAGCTTCTGAAACACAAGCTGGTAGGAGCGGTCGCACAAATTCCGCAGCACGTCGTCCGGCACCGCGCCGTCCAGAAAGATGGAGTTCCAGTTGCGCTTATCCGTATAAAAGCCGGGGATAACATCCGGGTATTCTGCCCGGAACAGCTCCGCCAGCATCGGCTCGCACTTGAGCGTCAGCAGCTCCCGGCAGTCGTAGCCCTTGTGCTCCGGCCCCGGCTGGCAGGTGGCCGCAAACAGTTTGCCGCCCACCTGATACCGCCACCAGCCCCATTCAGGCTTGTAGTCCTTCACTGCGCCCGGCTTTGCGAGCAGGTACGCATCCAGCCATTCGTATCGGTTCATCTTCATTCCCCCAGACTGCCTTTGCAGCGCGCTTCCCTGTCATGGTAGCATACAACCGTCCGGCTGTCCACAGAAAAGCGAGATTTCTGAGAAGCAGCCGCTCCGGCGGAGTTCGAGCCTCAGGGCTGAAACCTCCAGAGCGTTCAAAAAGAAAAAGTCCTGAAATCGAAAGATTTCAGGACTTTTGGTGGAGATAAGCGGGATCGAACCGCTGACCTCTTGAATGCCATTCAAGCGCTCTCCCAGCTGAGCTATACCCCCACGGGCAAGGGTTATCATAACAGACTTCAGAGAAAATGTCAATATCCCAAGCTCGAAGTTTTTCGGAAAATTGTACTGCCCCGCGCTCACAGCGCAGGGCAGTCTGCTCACAGGGTTTGAAGGCGCTCCTGCACCTCGGCCTCGCTGGCCTGCATGGCGCGCAGCGTCTTGTCGATCAGCTCGGTCAGCTCCCAACCGAGCATGTCCGCCCCGCGCTGAATCACATCGCGCGAGCAGCCTGCGGCAAACGCCGGGCTCTTAAACTTTTTCTTCACGGACTTGACTTCCATGTCGCTCACGCTCTTGGACGGACGCACCAGCGCGCAGGCGCCGATCAGGCCCGTCAGCTCGTCGGCAGCGTAGAGCACCTTTTCCATCTGGTGCACCGGCTCGATGTCCACCGTCAGCCCATAGCCGTGGCTGCACGTGGCATGGATGATCTCCTCCTCCACCCCGGCATCCCGCATCAGCTCCTGCTGCTTGATGCAGTGCTGCTCCGGGTACTGCTCAAAGTCCAGATCGTGCAGCAGGCCAACGATGGCCCACTTGTCGGCCTCGTCGCCGTAGCCGAGCTCGTTCGCATACCAGCGCATCACAGCCTCGACTGTCAGCGCGTGCTGGAGGTGGAAATGATCCTTGTTATACTGGGTGAGAAGCGCCCAGGCATTTTCTCTTGTCATTTTGGATTTCCTCTTTTCTGTTTGCTTCACGATTTCACATCGCGCAAAATCAATTCCGCAATCGCCTTCGCCAGTGCGGCATGACCCTGCCCGTCCAGATGCTCCCCGTCCTCATCGCTGAAGCGGGTGACCGTCCCGGCGTCGAGATATCTACAGCCATACGCCTCCGCAATCATGCGGTGCTGTTCGGCCAGCTTCTCCGACACCGTGACCGACAGGGCATCGAAATCCGGGTCGCGCTCCGTCACCGGCGCGTGGATCGGCGGCGGCGTCACAATCACCAGCTTCGTATACATCGGCAGCATTCCAATCGTCAGCTGCACCAGCTGCTCCAGCCCCGCAGCGGCCTCCCCGGCAGAGCGGGTCTTCTCCGCCTTGCAGTCGTTCGTGCCCAGCATCAGCACAATATAATCCAGCGGGCTGTGGCTTTCGATGGCGACGGGCAAAAACTCCATGGCCGAGCGGCCGTAGCGATTGGCGTCCGGAAACGCGGTAGTGCGGCCGATGAGGCCGTCCTCCGCCACGTAAAAATCGTCGCCAAGCAGCGCCTGCAACGCACCCGGCCAGCGGACATCGCGCGGATAGCGGCTCTTCCAGTCCGGCGTATAACCGTAGGTATTCGAGTCGCCGTAGCAAAGAATGTTCACCATAGCGCGCTCCTTATTTCAGGAAGCCGTTGACGATCTGCTCTTCCGCTTCCTTCTCGGTGAGTCCAAGCGTCATGAGCTTGATGAGCTGGTCGCCGGCGATCTTGCCGATGGCCGCCTCGTGGATGAGGCTTGCCTCGACACTGTTGGCGGTGATCTCCGGGCGCGCACCGACGCTGGCATTGTCCATGATGATGGCGTCGCACTCAGAATGCCCGGCGCACTTGTTGTTGCCGCGGATGTTCGAGTTGAACATCTGCTTGGAGTCCTCCTTCGCCACACTGCGGGAAATGACGTTCGCGCTGGAATCCACACCGTTGAGATCCACAGTGAAGTTCGTCTCCGCGTACTGCGTGCCGTGCGTCATGATCTTCTCTTTCACAACGAGCGTGGCGCCGTCGGCCAGCGTCGCGGTGGTGTTGCGGATGGTGGAGTCGATGCCCTTGATCTGGGTGGTTTCCATCTCCATATAGCTGCCCTCGCCCAGCTCGACGATCGTCGTCGGGTTCATGACGTTCGTGCCGCGGCCGTCGCCCTCGCCGTAGTGCTTTTCGATGTACTTGACCTTGGAATTCTTGCCCACAAAAAAGCTGTGGATGCCGTCGTGCCGGGACTCCTGCGTGCCGCAGTTGTTGATGCCGCAGCCCGCAACGATGGTCACGTCGCAGTCGTCGCCGATGAAGAAATCGTTATACACAAGATCCTTCAGGCCGCTCTTCTCGATGATGACCGGAATGTGCATACTCTCGTTTTTCGTGCCCGGCTTGATGATGATGTCGATGCCCGGCTTGTCCGTCTTGGTGACAATGTCGATGTTCGCAGTGGTGTTGCGTCCGGCAAGCTCACCATCCGAGCGGATGTTATACGCGCCCTCCGGCACATCGTGCAGATCGGCAACCTCTCGAAGCAGTCTCTTTTGAATGCTGTCCATATGTCCGTACCTCCTCAGACTTTGTCAACCAGGCGGCTGCACACGCCGGAGGCGTCCATCAGCGCCGGCATGATCTCGTCCTTGGTTCCGACGGCCTTGATCTCGCCCGCAGCAAGCACGACGATTTTGTCTGCCGTCTCCAAAATGCGTTCCTGATGGGAAATGATCAGGATATTTCCCCGGATACTTTCGTGCATCTGTTCAAAGACCTTGATGAGATTGTTAAAGCTCCACAGGTCAATGCCGGCCTCCGGCTCGTCGAAGATGGACATCTTCGTGCCGCGCGCCAGCATGGTGGCAATCTCAATGCGCTTGAGTTCGCCGCCGGAGAGACTTGCGTTGACCTCGCGGCCGACGTACTCTCTGGCACAAAGGCCAACTTCGGACAGATAGCCGCACGCCTCGTTCACCGTCAGCCGCTTGCCGGAGGCAAGGCTGATCAGATCGAACACCGTGATGCCCTTAAAGCGCACCGGCTGCTGGAACGCAAAGCTGATCCCCTTGTTGGCGCGCTCGGTAATGGAGAGACTCGTAATATCCTCTCCGTCCAGCAAAATGCTGCCGCTGGTGGGCTGAATGATACCGGCGATGACCTTGGCAAGCGTGGATTTTCCGCTGCCGTTCGGGCCGGTGATGACGACAAAGCGGTCGTCAATCGTGAGGCTGATGTCCTTGAGAATCTGGCGGACGCCTTCGTCCGTCTCTGCTTCGAACGAGATGTGTTTCAGTTCAAGCATTGGTTGTTTCCCTTCCTCTCAGAAAATCCTGTCCCCAAACGCGATGGGACAGGTTTTGAAATTCTTGATCTATAGAAAGCCGTTTGACAAGTCTTTAAAAGCCCTCGTCTGAAAGCGCCGTTCGACAAGCCTTTTAAAGCCCTCGTCTGAAAGCGCCGTTTGACAAGCCTTTTAAAGCCCTCGTCTGAAGGAGCCGTTTGAAAAGCCTTTAAAAATCTTCGTCCTCAAACTTGTTGGACAAATCTTTTTTGAATTCCAGTTTGGATTCCGTCTTTGTCAGCAGACGCCGGATGTTGCTGCGGTGCTTGATGACGAGCAGCAACGTGCAGAACAGGCACAGCCAGCCGCACAGGCCGCCGCGTTCCGCCCAGACTCCCAGCGGCGCGACGAGCGCTGCGCAGATGCTGCCGAGCGACACATACCGCGTGAACGCCACAACGACCGCAAAGATGACCAGCGCCAGCACACCGACGCGAAAATCCACGCACAGCAGCGTCACCGCCGCGCAGACCACGCCTTTGCCGCCGCGAAAGCCATAAAACGCGGGATAAATATGCCCCAGCATGAGACAGAAGCCCGCAAACAGCTTCCCGACCGCGGGATACTCCACGATGCCCATGACCGCGCCGCCGATCAGCACCGCGATCAGCGACTTGACCACATCCGTGCCCAGCACGATGAGCAGGCCGGGCGTGCCGAACGTGCGGTAGAAATTCGTAAGCCCCGCGTTGCCGCTGCCGTAATCGCGCACATCGCGGTGAAACACGTACTTGGAGGCGATAACCGCCCCGTTGAGACTGCCCAGCAGATAGGAGACGACCGCAATCGCGGCAAGCATTGCAGGGATCATTCCTGCTCTCCCTTCTGCCGGATCACCATGCGGATCGGCGTGCCCTCCAGCCCGAACACGGCGCGGATCTGGTTTTCCAGATAGCGCTGGTACGAGAAGTGAAACAGCTCCCGGCTGTTGCAGAACACGACGAAGCACGGCGGCTTCACTCCGGTTTGCGTCATATAATAGATCTTCAAACGGCGGCCCTTGTCCGTGGGCGGCTGCACGCGCGCCTGCGCGTCGGCCAAAACATTGTTGAGCATCCCGGTGGTGATGCGCATGGCGCTCTGGTCGTTCACATAGTTAATCAGCTCAAACAGCCGCTCGGTGCGCTGCCCGGTGAGCGCAGAGATGAATAGCACCGGCGCGTAGGACATGAAGCTTAGGTCGCGCAGCACGTCCTTGCGCATTTTCTCCATGGTGCCGGTCTCCTTCTCGACCAGATCCCACTTGTTCACCACGATGATGGAGGCCTTCCCCGCCTCGTGGGCAAGTCCGGCAATCTTCGTATCCTGCTCGGTGACGCCCTCGCGCGCGTCGATCATGATGAGGCACACATCCGCGCGCTCGATGGCGAGCTTCGCGCGCATGACGGAGAATTTCTCCACGCGGTCGTCCACGCGGGACTTGCGGCGGATGCCGGCGGTGTCCACAAAGACGTACTTGCCGTATTGGTTTTCAAAGCGGGTGTCCACCGCGTCGCGCGTTGTGCCCGCGACGTTGCTGACGATCACGCGCTTTTCGCCCAGAACCAGATTCACGAGCGAGGATTTGCCGACATTCGGCTTGCCGATGACGGCGACACGGATGCGGTCCGGTTCATCGTCGTCCGCGTCCTCCGGCGGGAAATGCTCCAGACACGCGTCGAGCAGATCGCCCGTGCCGTGGCCGTGCACGGCGGAGACGGCGATCGGGTCGCCGAGGCCGAGGCTGTAAAACTCATAAATGCCGGGATCCACCGCGCCGGTGGAATCCATCTTGTTCACGGCCAGTACGACCGGCTTTTTCGAGCGCAGCAGCATATTCGCCACCTCCTGATCGGCGGCGGTGACGCCGGTGCCGATCTCGGTGACGAGGACGATCACGTCCGCCGCGTCGATGGCAAGCAACGCCTGCTCGCGCATAAACAGCAGAATTTCATTGTCAGTGCTCGGCTCGATGCCGCCGGTATCGACGATGTCGAACGTCCGCCCGCACCACTCGCACTCGGCATACAGCCGGTCGCGCGTGACGCCGGGGGTGTCCTCCACGATCGACAGACGCTGGCCGCAGAGCTTATTGAACAGCATGGACTTGCCGACGTTCGGCCTGCCCACGATGGCAACCAGAGGTCTTGACATGGTTGATTATCCCTCCTTATGGGGGTTATACGGATAAAATTCATCCGCGCGCGGCTTGCACGCGCTGCGGTCCGGGAAATGCAGCTCCGGCAGGATGCCGAACATGGCGGCGCACAGCTCGAACCCGTCCTGCCCCACGGGGTAGATGGGTACGCCGAGCGCGGCACTCGCCTCCTCCAGCGTCACATCGTCCAGAAAATCCAGCTCGTCATGCCGGAGCATGTTCGCAGAGATGAGCAGCCGCTCGCCAAGATCCTTACCCTTGAGCTGCGCGATCAGGTCGCGCCCCGTGATGAGCCCCGCGACGTTGATGCTGTGGCCAAAAAAGTCGTTTTCGACCGCAAACACCCGTCCGTTCAGTATATCATACTTTTCCCGCGCCGTACACAATAGTTTTTCCAAAAACGGCGCTGCGGAAACGCCCGTCGCAATCGAAAACGGCACGCCGTCCGGCGCTTCGGCAAGCCGCAGCGCAGATTGAAACTCCGTCTCCAGCAGCCGCAGCATCCCCACGCCGTTTTCGAGCTGGGTGTAGCTCTCATAAAATTCGTCCGGCGGCAGCTCCCGCCCCGCCTTCAGATACAGCTCGTCCGAGCAGAAAAAGATGCGCGTGCCGAACCGCTCCATGCACGCATCGCCAAAGGCGGTCACGGCGTCGATGGTCTCCGCCGCGTGCTCCGGCGTGAATGGCTGCAGCGGGTACAGTCCCTCGCGGAACTTCGTCAGTCCCACGGGAACGATGGACACGCTGTGCACTGCCGGGTGCATCGCCGCCAGATCCTCCATCGTGCGCTGCAGCTCCGATGCGTCGTTCAGGCCGGGGCAGCAGACGATCTGGCAGTTCATCACGATGCCGCCCTCTGCGAACCGGCTCATAATCTCGAGACTCTCCCCCGCGCGCGGGTTTCCAAGCATGAAGGCGCGCAGCTCCGGATTCGTCGTCTGCACCGAGACGTTGATGGGGCTGATGTGCAGGTCGATGATACGCTGCACCTCGCGCCTGGAGAGGTTCGTGAGCGTCATATAGTTGCCCATCAAGAAGCTCAATCGCGCGTCGTCGTCCTTAAAATACAGCGTCGGGCGCATACCCTTCGGCATCTGGTCGATGAAGCAGAACACGCAGTGGTTCGCGCAGGAATGCGCGTTGTCCATGAGGTAGGTCTCAAAGTCCAGCCCCAGCTCGCCGCCCTCGCACTTGTCCACGTGCACGGTCTTCACCGTGCCGTCCGGCGTTTGCAGCTCCACCGTCAGCCGTGTGTCGTAGGCATAATATTTATAATCCAGCACATCGGTGATGGGGTTGCCGTTGATGGACACCAGCCGGTCGCCCGGGTGCGCAGCGCCGCGCAGGGGGCTGTCCGCGTCCACATGGCTGATCGTACAGCGGTGCATCGCCGCACCTCCTTTCCCGGTTTCGGACATAGCAAAAGAAGAGGGGCTTCCGCTCCTCTTCTCAGCTTTCTTTTACTCGCCGACCTTGATAACGTCGCGTCCGTCGTACTTGCCGCATGCCTTGCAGGCGTGGTGGGGCAGAACAAATGCGCCGCAGTTCGGGCACTTCACAACCGCGGGAGCCGTGAGCTTCCAGTGGGACGAGCGTCTCTTGTCACGTCTCTGTCTGGATACTTTTCCTTTCGGGACTGCCATGTTGACACCTCCTCGTCAGTAGCTGTTTTGAGCAGCTTTTCTTCTTAATCTTGTTTATCCAAAAGCTGCTCCAGTACAGCTAATCTTGGATCGCGTTGCTTTCGGCACGAGCACGGGCCGAGATTCAAATTCGCGCCGCAGGTATCGCACAGCCCGGCGCAGTCCGGCTTACAGAGGGACTTTGTGTCCATATCCAGCACGAAGAGCGTGTGGAGCACCTCGTCCAGATTGATCCAGTCGCCTTCGAGCGGGAACACCTCCGGATCCTCGTCCGCCGCGGGGTCAGCCGTGATGCCGGCATGAAGGTCGAGCTTCTTGTCCACCGGGAACTCTGTTCCGCAGCGGTCGCAGACGCAGATCATCTGCGCGCGCAGCGTTCCCTGCAGCGTGAGGATGCCCGCAGTGTTGACGATCTCGCCCTCTGCTGTGATCGGCGCAGTATATTCCTTCACCGAGGGGAAATCAAGCCATTGCGTGTCCAGCGTCTGGGCAAACGGCACCTTCCCGCCGGGAATTTCAATGATTTCTCTCAGATTCAGCTTCATAGCGCACCTCGCACAATCGCTTTAGTATTATAGTTGATTTGACCCCTGCTGTCAACAGGAATTTCTATTGACATTTCTTCAAAAATCTCAGATAATGACTTTCCGGAGAGGAATTTATTCATGAAAGAGTTCACCATTCAGAAAAATGACGCCGGACAGCGGCTCGACCGCTTTGTCGGCAAGGCTGTGCCCCTGCTGCCGGAGTCGCTGCTGCAAAAATATATCCGCATCAAGCGCATCAAAGTCAACGGCAAAGGCGCCAAGCGCGACACAAGGCTCGTGCAGGGCGACGTGCTGCAGCTCTACATCAACGACGAGTTTTTCGAAAAGCCGTCGGAGGACAATGCGTGGCTGAAGATCGCCACGCCGCGGCTGGACATTGTGTATGAGGACGAGAACATCCTCCTCGCGGACAAGAAGCCGGGCGTGCTGTGCCACAGCGCCGGGGACTGGAGCTGGGACACGCTCATTTCCAACATTCAGGCGTATCTGCGCCAGAAGGGCGAGTGGGACCCGAAGGCCGAAAATTCCTTCACGCCGGCGCTCTGCAACCGCATCGACCGCAACACCGGCGGCATCGTCATCGCCGCGAAAAACGCCGAGGCGCTGCGCATCCTGAACGACAAGATCCGCAACCGCGAGATCGAAAAATACTATCTCTGCGTCGTGCGCGGCAAGCCCCGCCCCGCCGCCGGGCGGCTGGAGGGGTATCTGTTCAAGGACGCGGTGAAAAACCAGGTGTATGTGAAAAAGACGAGCCAGCCGGGCGCCAAGACCGCCGTGACGGAATACCGCGTGCTGTGCGCAAAGGACGGGCTGTCGCTCGTGGAATGCCGCCTGCTCACCGGGCGCACGCATCAGATCCGCGCCCAGATGGCCGACGCGGGCTGGCCGCTGCTCGGCGACGGGAAGTATGGCAGCGAGCGCCTCAACCGCAGCTACGGTGAAAAGGGGCAGGCACTGTATTCCTACAAGCTGGAGTTCTCCTTTCCCACCGACGCGGGCGCGCTGAATGATCTGCGCGGCAAAACCTTCACTGTGCAGCATGTCCCGTTCGCGGAAAAATATTTCCCGGATTATACGATCTGAAACCGGTCCGGACTTGATATTCAAACCGCCAACAGGAATTTTGCAGCGCACAGGTCCAGCCTTGTTTGAATCAGCAGGCGCACAAGGGCCTGCAACTGCCGGTTGACACATTTCAAGCCGCTGTTTGGTGGCAGGTAACCGCAAAAAACGGTATTCTGTACACAGCGAATGGCAGTCCGCCACCGAAATGGAGGAACGATTATGATTCTGGCAGATAAAATCATCAGGCTCAGAAAAAAGAACGGCTGGTCACAGGAAGAGCTGGCTGAAAAGATGCAGGTGTCCCGTCAGGCGGTATCGAAATGGGAGAGCGCGCAGACCATACCGGATCTCGAAAAAATTTTAATGCTTGGCCGTCTTTTCGGCGTAACAACCGATTATCTGCTCAAGGATGAAATGGAAGACGAGGAATTCACGGACGAAACTTCCCCGTCGGTAAAGCGCGTGACGCTTGCGCAGGCGAATGATTTTCTGGAGTGGAGAAAATCGGCGTCTGTACGCATTGCGCTCGGTACGTTTCTTTGTGTGATTGCGATCATTCCGCTTCTCATTTTAGGCGCGGCGACACAATCGCCCGCCTGTCAGATCTCCGAAAATGTTGCTGCCGGCGTTGGTTTAACCGTACTGCTCATTCTGGTTGCCATCGCCGTCGCCTTGTTCATCTCCTGCGGTTTCAAAAACGCGCCGTTCGAGTTTATGGATCGCGAGCCGTTTGAGACGGAATATGGCGTAACCGGAATGGTTCAGGAAAAGCAAAAAGCTTATAAACGCAGTTACACCAGATATAATATCATCGGCGCCTGCATCTGCATTCTTTCTCCGATCCCGCTGTTCATTGGCGCATTTACGGAGCAGGAATTTCTTACCGTCATCATGCTGACCGTCACCATGCTTCTTGCGGGCATCGGCGCCGTCCTGTTTATCCTTGCGGGCGTTCGATGGGCAAGCATGCAAAAGCTTTTGCAGGAGGGCGAATTTGCGCCGCAGGAAAAAACGAAAAGCCGCATCAAAGAAACGGTCTCGACCATCTATTGGCTGACCGCAACCGCCATCTATCTCGGCTGGAGCTTCCCGACCAAGGCCTGGGACCGCACCTGGATTGTATGGCCGGTTGCCGGCGTACTGTTTGCCGGGGTGATGTGTCTTTGCAGTCTGGTCGCCGACCGGAAAAGCAACGATGACCGCCGCTGATGGAAGCGCGGAAAAGCAAAAGCGCCGGACAAGTGCCGTTTTCCTGAAATGGTAACCCCCTGCCGCTCCAAATGAATTGCACCCCATTTGTTAGACAGTATGATATACT